>JAFZEI010000067.1 GCA_017560765.1 Clostridia bacterium
TATCAATTCCACCAATCAACAGGAAGATCTATATGGGATTTTGTCGGTGCCGGTGTAGCAGGCTTCTGTGTAGCCGTAGCGTTGCCGGAAGATTCCGTAGGATTCGCTGTGTTTCCTTGCGAGTTGCCTGATGTTGTAGGAACCGTTGTTGGAATGTTTGTTGAATTTGAAGAAGGATTCTGTGTGTTGTCACTAATGTCAAAAGTCACCTCTGAGCTGGGATCAATTGAGGGAAAGCTCGTTGGCTTTGAAGTACCTTCTTCTCCCGTAGCGCCGGTAGCATCGGAATCCTTGTTTGTGCCCTCTGCCACGCTCGCAGATGTGGCAGGCGCCGCTGGATTGTTTTTATTGTCGTCTTTTTTCTCACAGGAAGCCATAACCATACACAAGGCAACAGCTAAACACATTATTATTAACAAAAATGCTTTCTTTTTCATATCTGAATCAAAAATCCTTTCAAAAATTTTCTTTATCACAATCTGTACTTATTTTCATTTTACCACACTGTATTATTATGTATCAAGAAAATTTTTATTGCACAAGACAACTTATTTTCTTTTGTCCTTGAAAGTCCTTTCTTCGTAGGCTATAATGCTACAAAACAGGAAGGAGCCAAGATATGATTAAGCATGTAATTTTGTGGACTTTAAAAAATGAATACTCAGAAGAAGAAAAAGCCCAAATAAAATTGGGCATTAAACAAAATCTTGAAGGATTGTTAGGGAAAATTCCCGGTCTGTCAGAAATCAAGGTGAATATTGACGGATTGTCAAGTTCCAATGCGGATTTGATGCTGGATTCAACCTTCGAAAATGTTGAAGCTTTAAAAAATTACGCTGTGCATCCGGAGCATGTGCATGTTGCAGATACTTATGTAAGACCTTTTACAGCAACAAGAAGCTGTCTTGATTTTGAGATTTAATTAAAAAAATACACCGGTAATAAAAATTTCTATACCAATCGCAATCAGTATTACGCCACCCAGGATAGATGCCTTGGTGGCCAATTTTGTTCCGAATTTCTTTCCGAGAAAAAGCCCTGTCATGCAAATCACAAACGTAACGAAAGCAATCAATAAGCAGCACACGAGAGCACTTGCGGCAGAATATTCCGAAATAGTAAAGCCAACGGAAAGCGCATCGATAGACGTTGCTACACCTTGAACAAGAAGTGCTCCTATACTGACTGCAGCCTTTTCGCAGTCGGAATCCTCTCCGCGCAACCCTTCTATAAGCATCTTTCCTCCTATAAAAAGCAAAAGTACTAATGCTATCCAAGGAATAAATTTCTCAAACGAACCAAAGGCCTGTGAAATTGTATGTACACAAATCCAGCCTACCAAAGGCATGGCGAATTGAAAAAATGAAAAAACTCCGGCTACAGCACACATCCTGCGTCGTTTCATACAAGGTTCGTTTAAGCCATTTGCTAAGGATACGGAAAAGGCATCCATAGCAAGTCCCACGCCAAGCAATATACTGTTAAATAAAAAAACGAATATTTTCATTATTTATAAATCCTTTTAACGACCATAGCCCACTGCCTTGCGGATACGCTCATATTTTTCTTTAGCTATGGCATTTGTATAATCACGGCCTGCATCAAGTGCATCATCAATTATGCCGGATTGCATAATTTTATTGTATTTATCTTGAATTCCCGTAAGTTTCTCCACAAGTACCTCTGCGAGGGCCTTTTTAAGGTCTCCATATCCGCCGCCGCTGAATTTATTTACAATTTCTTCTATTGACATACCACTGAATACAGAAAAAATAGAAATAAGATTAGAAACGCCCGGTTTGTTTTCTTCGTCGAAAGCAATTCTCGCTTCACTGTCTGTTTGAGCGCTCATTATTTTCTTGCGTATATCTTTCTCGTTATCCAAAAGGAAAACAGCAGACTTGGGATTTGCCGTAGATTTACTCATTTTCTTGGTCGGTTCCTGCAAATCACGTATTTTGGCGCCTATTGTTGGCACAAGAGGCTCAGGAACAACAAAAAACTCATCTTTATATCTGTTATTAAAACGAATGGCAAGATTACGGGCAAGTTCAACATGCTGTTTCTGGTCGATTCCCGTAGGTACATATTTTGCATCATAAAGCAATATATCGGATGCCATAAGAACAGGATAAGTTACAAGGCCGCAAGTAAAATTCTCATGGAGCTTAGATTTCTCCTTAAACTGGTGCATTCTTGCCATCTCACCGTAATATGAATGACACTCAAGTATCCACGATAAGTTTGCATGGTAAAGATTCTCCGACTGAATATATAAATGCATATTAGGTCGAGTTACGTCAACACCGCAAGCTAAATACAAGCCTACCGCACTTTTAATGTTTTTTCTCAAAGCATCGGGGTCTTGAGTGACTGTAGTTGCGTGCATATCCGGCACAAACAAAAAAGTCTCATAGTTAGCCTGATAATTAATAACTTGTTTAATACCGCCGCTGTAGTTACCTATTGTCAAACAACCACTGGGTTGAAGTCCTGTAAGAAGTCTATCCATAAAATTCACCTGCTGAATAAATTGTTTTTTATATAAATACGGCAAAAATTATATCATTTCATATTTTGAAATGTCAATAATTATACTTTTGCCTCTGCCTCTTCTGCCTCTTTTTGAAGTTCTTCGTCATAAGAAAGCATAGGTTTTTCATCTTTGTTTTTAAGCTTTCTGTTTACATAATTTTTTGTTATTTTTATAACTAACGGGAATAACGCCACAACACCGATAAGGTTAGGTACCATCATAAATCCGTTAAATGTATCTGAAATATCCCAAGCTAAAGATGATGTCATAATCGCTCCGGAAGCAATCATAAGTACAAAAATCACTTTGTAAACCTTTACTGCCTTTGTTCCGAATAAATATTCTACAGCTTTTGATCCGTATTGAGACCAGCCTAACACTGTAGTAAAAGCAAAAAGCAACATGGCAACAGCAACAAACCATTCTCCTACTACACCAAATGTTTCTCCGAACACACGTGAAACCAAAGTTGAATCATCTAAATTTGTCACCGTAGGATTACCTGTCGTTAAATCAATATAACCTGAAGAAAGCACCACAATAGCCGTCATTGTGCAAACAATCATTGTATCAAAAAACACCTCAAAAATCCCCCACATACCTTGGCGTACAGGCTCTTTAACATTTGACGAACTATGCACAATAACAGAAGAGCCGAGTCCGGCTTCGTTCGAGAAAACACCGCGCTTAAAGCCTTGTGTCATTGCCAAAGCAATTGTTCCGACTGTGCCTCCGAAGACAGCCCTTTCTTTAAATGCAAACTTAAATATTGCAACAAAAATGGAGCCTACATTTTCTATATTGGCAATCATTATCGCCAAAGCACCTATTATATACGCACCTGCCATAAATGGTATTACTTTTTCTGCGAAAGAGGCAATTCTTTGTAATCCTCCGAGAATTATGAGTCCACCAAGAATAACCAGAGCCACTCCTATTATCAAACCTAACACGGGAATTCCGCCTACAGTACCTAAATCTACATTTGAGAAAAAGGCCGATTCAACATTGAGTGTTATTTTATTTACTTGTCCCATGTTTCCAATGCCGAAAGAAGCCAAAATTGCAAAACAAGCAAAAAGTACAGCAAGTACGGACGCGATAATTTTAAAGCCTTTCTTTTTACCAAGTCCGTCCTTGAGGTAATACATTGCTCCTCCGGACCACTCACCACTGCTATTTCGTCTGCGGAAATATATACCTAATACATTTTCGGAATAGTTTGTCATCATTCCGAAAAAGGCTGCAACCCACATCCAAAAAACTGCTCCCGGGCCACCTATTACTATAGCTGCGGCTACGCCGGCAATATTTCCCGTTCCTACTGTTGCCGCAAGGGCAGTACAAAGCGCTTGAAATTGAGAAATAGATTGTCTATCTGTTTTCTTAGTGGAACTGCTGTTCTTCTTAAAAAGGCTTCCTATTGTTTCTCTAAACCAGTGTCCTATATGAGTTACTTGGAAAAATTTAGTGCAAAACGTCATAAGTATACCCGTTCCTATAAGCAAAACGAGTCCCGGCACTCCCCAAATAAAATCATTGAGTACACTGTTAATTTCTGTAAGTTTTTCTATAAACATATCTTTTGTCTCCTCAAGCTTTTGTCATTTATATTAATTAATCAAATAACTCCGTACTGAAATATCTTTCTCCTGTGTCGGGCAAAATCGTAACGACACGTTTGCCTTTACCTAATTTCTTTGCCATTTTAATGGCAGCAGCCACATTTGTGCCGCTTGATATTCCGCACATCAAGCCTTCTTCGCGTGCCAATTTTTTTGCTGTCGCAAGAGCTTCTTCGTCTGTTATTATACAAATATCGCTGTAAATTGCTGTGTTCAAATTGTCGGGAATCAAACCATCACCGATGCCCATTTGCAAGTGTGTGCCGATACTGCCGCCTGAAAGTATCGCGGCATTTTCCGGCTCTACTGCCCAAATCAAAATATCGGGATATTGATTTTTTAATACGTCTCCTATACCTGAAAGCGTACCTCCCGTGCCTACGCCTGAACAAAATCCGTCAATCGGACCTTCTGCCTGCTCAAGAATTTCTAACGCGGTGTGATATTTATGTACTAATGGATTATTGGGATTAGAAAACTGTTGCGGTACATAAACCTTTGGATTTTCTTTTTCCATTCTTAATGCTGTATTGAGACATTCTGCTATACATTTGCCGATATCTCCGTCATCATGCACAAGAATAACTTCTGCACCGTAATTTTTGACTAGCTTTCTTCTTTCTTCACTTACGGAATCAGGCATTATAATTATTACTTTATACCCCTTTACTGCACCGACAAGTGCAAGGCCTATGCCTTGGTTTCCGCTTGTAGGCTCAACGATAATTGTATCTTTATCAATTAAACCTGCCTTTTCTGCTTCGCATATCATGTTATATGCTGTTCTGGTTTTTATAGAGCCGCCCACATTAACGCCTTCGTATTTTACGAGTATCTCTGCAGAATCCTCGTCTGTCATTTTATTTAACCTAATTATCGGCGTATGTCCAATTGCCTCTAAAATATTGTTGTATATCAAAGTAAAAACCTCCCATGAAAATAGAGCAATTCATTCTACAACGATATGCTGAATTTTTCAATAAAATGTTATATTTCCCTCAGCCGGCTCTCAGCCACAGTTTTTCGTCCCTTTTGATATGCTTTTGGGACGAAAATTTTTCTGCTTCCTCAAAACTTATGTAAATCCGGTTTGCTTTCTTTTGAGAAGAAAATAAGGCAATGCCAAAAAAACAAATATTAATATAAGATACACAACCGAAGTCGCAACTATTGCAACAATAATGTTGTGTGTTAAATAATATATACAATATATGGGTACAATCAAGCCTGCAATAATACAGTTGTCTTTAACAAAGAAAGAAACAACAGCAGAAATCAGAACATATCCCAATGTAACCGAGATTTCGAGAATAGTTTCAAACTTTACATAATCTTTAAAGTTTTCACTACTCCTATTTCCCGATTTGTATAAAAGTTTTCTGGTTTGGAATAAAAATAACACAAGGAAGGCTAAAAAAATCCCATTTAATATCATCAGCATTCCTGAGCAAGCTTTAATATTCAAATAATTACCTATACCATATACTTCATTTCGTATGCTGTTAATCTGGTCAAAGCACACACTCCAACCCCATACAGAAAGTACCAAATATATTAATACTCTTTTCAAAACCACAATGCCAATATGTTTGATTTTACTAAAAGTTTCCATGGTATTACCTCATGTAAAAGATTAATTATCATCCCTTAATTTTTTAAATCTCGTAATTCAAGCCCCTTATTTTTATCACAAGCCCAATCAATGGCCCATTCGTTTTCAAAAAGCAAAACATAAGCACCGTCTGTATCCTCTGCAATCAAGGTAGAACTTGTTAACGTAAGTTTTCTCGGATCGCCTTCGCTAACAATCCATCTTGCATGATGATATGATAAGGTCTGCATTACAACGGAAACACCGTATTCACTTTTTAATCTGTGCTCAAGCACCTCAAATTGCAAAACACCTACTGCACCTACTATTAATGTCTCTACTCCGATATCAATTTGCTTGAATACTTGGATTGCACCCTCTTCTGCAAGCTGTGCAATTCCTTTTTGGAACTGCTTGCGTTTCATTGAGTCTGCAAACTGGATGCGCGCAAAGTGTTCCGACGGGAAAGTTGGTATTTTATCAAACTTCAAATCCGGTCTGTTAAAGGTAAGGGTATCTCCGATATTAAAAATACCCGGATCAAACAGACCAATTATATCTCCCGCATAAGCATTATCAATAATGGTTCTTTCTTGTGCCATAAACTGAGTAGGCTGGGAAAGACGAATTTTTCTTCCCAATCTTGTATGCCATGCCTCCATGCCTTTTTCAAATTCTCCTGAACAAATTCTCAAAAAAGCAAGTCTGTCTCTGTGGGCAGGGTTCATATTCGCCTGTATTTTAAATACAAAACCTGTAAATGCAGCTTTCTCAGGCTCTATAATTTCTTCCCCTGCCATTTGTGGCTGAGGACACGGAGCCATATTAATGAATGCATTAAGAAAAGTTTCCACACCAAAGTTTGTCATGGCAGAACCGAAAAATACAGGCGTAAGCTGGCCTCTGCGAACTTTTTCTTCGTCAAGCTCTTCTCCTGCCATATCAAGCAAATTGATTTCTTCTACAAGTCTGTCATGGTAATACGAACCTAAAAGCTCTGCCAATGCAGGATCTTCAACATCACCCTCCACGGTATTTACCTGACTTTGACCGTGATTGCCTCCTTCAAAAAGCTCTACGCACCTTTTGCGACGGTTGTAAATCCCCTTAAAGTCGCCATCTGTACCTATAGGCCAATTCATAGGATAAGAAGTAATTCCCAAAACATCTTCTAATTCCTGGATAAGTTCAAAAGGGTTACGAGCTGCCCTATCCATTTTATTTATAAATGTAAAAATCGGTATACCTCTCATTTTACATACATGGAAAAGCTTTATTGTTTGTGCCTCTACACCTTTAGCTCCGTCAATCAGCATCACTGCACTGTCTGCCGCCATAAGCGTGCGGTACGTATCCTCGGAAAAGTCCTGGTGTCCCGGCGTATCCAAAATATTTATACAGTAATTATTATATTCAAATTGCAAAACAGACGAAGTTACTGAGATTCCTCTTTGTTTTTCTATCTCCATCCAGTCAGAAACAGCGTGCTTAGACGCTTTTCTTGCTTTAACCGAACCGGCCAGTCGAATAGCGCCTCCGTAAAGGAGCAGTTTCTCTGTCATTGTGGTTTTACCTGCATCAGGGTGCGAAATAATCGCAAATGTTCTTCTTCTGTTTACTTCAGCATTTATGTTTCCCATATGTGCCTACCTTTCAAATCTCTCTTCATTCTTTAAATTTAAATCATTCTATATTTTACAGACTATCCAGCCATTTTTCAACAACTTTTATGCCGTCTGTGGCTGCGGAAAGTATTCCGCCGGCATATCCCGCACCTTCTCCTGTAGGAAACAAGCCCTTAATGCTTAAAGAGTTCCCTTTTTCGTTTCTCAAAATACGTACAGGTGATGAACTTCTTGTCTCGCAACCTGTCAAAACCGCTTCGTAAGCATCAAAACCATCTATCTTTTTACCAAATGCCGGAATGCCCTCTTTTAAAGCCGCCGCCACTTCTTTAGGCAAAATCGAGTTCAAATCTGCTAAAGCAAATCCGTTTGAAAAACTCGGCTCTATACGACCTACACTTTTTGATTGTTCCCCTAAAAGAAAGTCCCCCACCAACTGACAAGGCGCGCGCCAATTTCCGCCGCCTGCCATAAAAGCATTTTCTTCTATTTTTCTTTGAAATTCAACTCCCGAAAGTACATTATCTCCCGGAAAGTCCTCCGGGGTAACACTTACAAGCAATGCGGCATTTGCATTTTTACCTGCTCTGTCAAAATTGCTCATTCCGTTAGTGACAAGTCGGCCTTCTTCTGATGCAGCACCTACTACAAAACCTCCGGGACACATACAAAATGTATAAACACCTCTGCCGTTTGAGGCTCTGTGCGACAGTTCATAGTCTGCGGCTCCGTTTAACTCCCGCATAAGCTCCGCTGACTTTCCGTACTGGCTTTTATCTATGTCTTTTTGTAAATGTTCAATTCTTACTCCTACTGAAAAGGCTTTCTTTTCCATAGCAACTTTCTGTGTTTTTAAAAGAGCAAATGTATCTCTTGCGCTATGGCCTATTGCCAATATTACACAGTCTGTTTCTGTTTTTTCTTCTATATCGGCACCGTTTCTCATTGTCACTGCCTTTACGCCTGTTATTTCTCCGCCAAAAGTAAGCAGCTCTGTCATTTTCGTATCAAAACGAAGCTCCCCACCTTTTGAAATAATGTATTCTCTTATATTTTTTACTACGACTCTTAAAATATCCGTACCTATATGAGGCTTGTTTTTATATAAAATTTCCTTTGGCGCGCCGAACTTCACAAAAGCTTCCAAAACAAAGCGTCCTATTGTATCTTTATCTTTTATAAGGCTGTTTAACTTACCGTCTGAAAAAGTGCCGGCTCCACCCTCGCCAAACTGAATGTTTGAGTTTATATTGAGAATGCCTTTTTTGTGAAAGTTCTCTACTGCCGAAACTCTTTCATCTACTTTCTGTCCACGCTCCAGCACAATCGGCTGAAATCCCATTTCCGCCAAAACAAGTGCCGAAAACATACCTGCCGGTCCAAAACCTACCACAACAGGTCTTTTTTCCGTTTTTTTAATATTCCGGGAAATTTTGGAAATATATTCATCATATAAGCTCTCGCACTTTGTTATTACTGATATATTATGATTTTTTATTTTCTTTACATTACCTTTTATTTCTGCTTCTACAGTGTATACAAAAACAGGCTCTGCCTTTTTTCTGATATCCGGCGATTTGCGGTAAATTTCAATTTTGCCAATATATTCTTGCCCTTGCTCGAAAGAAATATCAAGTTCCTTGCAAACTTGTTTCTTTATTAAAGACATCTCATAATCATTTATATTTGTATTTTTTGCCGCGCGCATACTTTCTGCAGGCAGCTTAATTTCTGTTATCCTTAACCACATAATATTATAAAATCTTCTTCAATGCCTGTGCCAGTGTTTCGGCATTTTTACTGTTAGCAGCCACCGAAGGATGACCTGCGCCCCCATCTCCGTTATATTCCAACCCAACATAGTAATAACCGTTGGCTTCTCCACCTAATTCTTTCAAGACAGTGAGAATACAATCTTTTGCACCATTCCCCATTGCTCCGTACGCCCAGACTATTTTAGCAGAAGGATTTTTCGTCCTGATTTGCAATAAGAAACTTTTAAATCCGTCTTTCATCTGCGCATACGTTATTTTGCCTTTATTTACATCAACATTATCATTTGTTCCCAAAGTCAAAACTACCGCATCTGCTTTTTTACTAAAGCTCCACGATGATTCATCATAACACTGAGCACATGTCATAGAATAAGTTTTGCTCATAGTTCTTGAGCCGTAACTGCTCACTATTCTTATGCCCGTTTCAGAAACAATGCTGTAATCTGCATTTAATTTTCTCGCCGCAAGATATGCAAAGGCCTTTGTTGCATCTTGATATACGCTGGATTCTTGACTACTGCTGTACTCGCCCTCACTTGCGTTAGGATACAAAATGCCATATCCCGAAATTAACGAGTCTCCTATAAATTCTATAAAATAGTCACCGTTTGCCGGCGCTGCTGCTATCTCTCCGTTTAATGTTACGCAGTGCACATAAACCGCTCCTAATGTTGCCTCGCTTTGCCTTTCTATTGTGAAAGTGTGCAAACCCTTTTCCAGTCCTGTTGCCAAAGTAAAAGTATGCAGCTTTCCTTTAGTAAGCTTGTAGTTACCTCTCGCAGAAATCTTTACACCATCTACAATAACATTAAAATACAGACCGTCTTTATTCCACAAGGAGGGTGTGTAAAGCTCCATTGTAACTGTCCCTTCGCAATACGCTTTGACGGAAAATGCAGATGCGGAATAATTCAGCAGTACTGCTGTTTCTTTTTTACCGGTAGTGGGATGCGTAAATGTCTTTACAGGGCATCTTCCTTGTGTTTTGTACTTATCCTTCATTGCTGATAATGTAATGGTTTTTTTTGAAAAGTCAATATTTTCTAAATCTTTTGGCGGCGCCTCCGTCGGCTTGGCTGTAGGTGCTGTTGTAGGTGCCATTGTGGGATATCGTGTTGCTCCTATTAATATGCCTGTATGTGTGGGAATTACTGTTGATGTAATTTCTGCTGTTGGTGTAGTTGTAACTGCATTTTCCGTAGAGGTACTCGGCGTGCATATTTCTGTGCTATCAGGCGTAGGAGAAAGAATACCCCCTGTAGATGTTACCTCAGGACGTTCCGTCTGTAGCGTGTCAGAATTAACTTTTTCTAAAATAACTGCTGTAATTCCTATTGTCAAAACAACGGCAAGAAGAACTGTCGCAATAATCGTGTATTTTTTCATGTTCAACCTCTCAGGGAGAAATTTTAACATATTTATTTTTAGTGTGCAATATTCTCACTTTGTGTATTCCGGTTTTGCTTGCTTTTTCATGTTTCTTTTGTTATGATTTTGTTGAAATTTTTACATAAACGGAGGGGCTTTTATGTTCTGTCAAAATTGCGGAAATCAAATTGCGGACACAGATTGTTTTTGTCCTTTATGCGGTAGCAAAATTCATAATTATTCTCAAAACAACTTTACACAGCAACAATTTTCACAAAATGACACCATCAGAAATGCAGAAATAGATAAGATAAAAAGTCTGATTTATCATTTCTCTCTTAAAAAGCAAACATACTCGGATTATGATATGTATTGCTCAAAACTTACAATACTAAACAAAGGCAAACGTGTGGTGCTGCTTGTTTGGGGCATAATTTTATCGTCTTTAGGGTTGCTTTTCTTACTTGCATTCAGCACTTCTGCTATGACATACGAGGATATAAAAGCTTTAATTGTTCTATTCTTTTTTACACTTTTCCCCGGATTATTAATGATATGCCTCTTTATAATATATGCTGTTAATTTTGAAAAAGAAAAACGGCTATGCACACAAAAATGCGCAGCCTTATCAAGAGACTTGTATAATCACTATCTTTCATATCCCTCTTGTCCAATCAGATATGAGTATTGTACTCCTGAGCTTCTTACTTTTTTATTGGAAATAATGCTTTCAGGCAGAGCAACGACATGCAATGAAGCTTTGGTTCTTGCTACAAACACCACAGGGAACCCCTTTTTGTCAGGTACACTTAAAAAAATAGAAACAAACTCAAGACTTTCAGCTTTTTGGCGAATTTAAGGCTTGGCAATGCAATATTCTCACTTTGTGTCCTGTTCGTTTTTGTTATAATATGATATATTTGATCCTATGAGGAGATGATTTAATGGATCAAACAAAATTCGGGAGTTTTATTGCAGAGTGCAGTATAGCTGTAATATAATAATACAAAGGGCAAACCAATAGACGGTTACGCTCCTAACAATCGATTAAAAAATAACCGCGAGTTTTGGACGATGCGCGGTTATTTTTTTGTTTGATTTTTGATATAGGTTTTGATACAAAAAAGACACCGTATTTCTACGATGTCTCTTTACTTGGAGCCAATGGTGGGAATCGAACCCACGGCCTATTCATTACGAGTGAATTGCTCTACCCCTGAGCCACATTGGCATAACACTTAGCTTAAATTTTATGCTTCTTCATTGCGCTTTGCAACTCAAACGAAGTAGATGGATTATATCACACACAACTTTTGTTGTCTATAAATATTTTATGCTATTACTGTCGCAAAATTATAAAAGTTCTCTCAATTTATCGAGAAAAGCCTCCTCGCCCAAAGTATTTATCTTAAAGAAAACCGCCTGACTTCCGCCGGTTGTAATTGCAGATAAATAAATCGGCTCATCACCGTTTTGAAAAAGAGTTACACTTAAACTCACACGGTTGCTTCCGGTATAACTGTACCTTTCAAATACACGAACACTGCAACGTGCTTCTCCGCTTTTAAAATCGCTGTATTCTTCAAGTGATGCAGATTTACTTCCGTTTAATATGCCTTCCTCAATTTTACCTATCCATTGATCAAAATTACCAAATAACCTTTTTTCTAATTTAGCCATTCTATTCCTCCTTATTTTTACTTAGACTGCCGCGATTCAAATTTCGTATACGCTGCGCTGATGCCAAAACAGATGAGTGCGCCTCCGACAAGAGACAATACGCGAATTATTGATTCTTGATGCCATACATCCAAAGTAACCATTTTGCCCACACCGGATAAAATCAAAACCAAACCGTATATACGCGTAGCTTTAAGTTCCTTCCAAAAGCCAAACACAATGCACGCGCTTGCGAGAAGCATCAAGACAACGCTTACTATAAATTGCTGGTCTGAAATATCTGTAAATAAATGAATCGTTCCAAAAGTGAAAAATGTAAACTTTATGCCATAAAACACACTCATAAACGCATTCTTTGATTTTATAACATTATTTAAATGTATCAATACAAACGGTATAAGCAAAACAGAAAGTATAAGGCAACCTGTTGCAAATTTCTCCTTTGAATCAACAATAAACAAGAATGTTATAAAAGCCAACAGTGACTCAGCACACTCTGTCAAGATTTCAGAAACCTTCGGTTGAGATGCAAATATCTCTGTCAGCACAGACAAAGCTGTATTAAGTACCACAATGATAATCATCGCTATAGTCCAATTGTCAAAAACATTTATCAGTGTATATAATAAATGTATGTTAATCAGTGCGCATTGCATAAACGGAAAAGGCAACACCTTTCCGTACCTCTCGTACAAGTAAAAGCAAGAAAGAGCAATCACAGCTACGGAATATGCGACACCGCCCCAACCAAAATCATCCAAGAATATCGATGATGATGCAGAGTCTAACAGTAAGAAAGCAAAGCCACTCCAGAATAACGCTGCTTTTATTCCGTTATTGCTTTGGAACTTACTTAATACAATATTTATAATTGGAATAAATACTAAAAAGGCGAGCTTGCCTCCAAAAGAAAGTTCAATAGGCCTTATGAGAATGTAAAGAGCAAGTAATAATTCCGTTGCGATAAATAGGCAAAGCCTCTTACGGTTGTCTTTAATACAGAAATGCTGTAACGCATACGACAAAGACAATATAATTACGACGCCGGCAAGAGAAATTATCGAGCTCCACATCTGAGGAATTTCATATTTTAATGCCCAAACATCATCAACAAAAATACTTAACGGAATTATACCGGTTATTATTACGCTGACAATATGCGTAATAATTGTCAAAATAGTATCGACTGTGAAATCACCTTTTTTGCTTCGATATGTAAGTATTCCGATTGCAATATTGTATAAACAAAGAACAAAGCACAACCATAACCAATTATATTGTGATTTGTCTGTTGCGTACACAGAAATAATTACACTGAGAATAATATTTAGAGTAATAGAACAATATGATGCAACTTTAAATAAAATATCTTTTTCTTTATTAGCAATAATAAGGAGTAAAAATGTTAAAAATTGATATACTGTTATCTCGATAAACATTTGTCGTTCAACGACAAAAACTTGTGCAAGTATAGCTGAAATAACACATCCTAACAACGCAAGATACGATAAAGCCGGCATAGAAAATTTTCTTGATAAAAGTACAACCGCTACTGTCCAGACAAATATTAAGGCGAAAGTGGTAATATCGTTAATCATTCCGTAGTACAGATGTGTAATAAATATGGATATGTATATCATTCCAAAACCACAGCCGGTGATAATTTCAGAAAGTATTGTTTTTTTCTTTTTATTAAGTATCAATCCAACACCAAGCACGATGCAGGAGAACAAGAACATACCCACAACAATGAAAACATCTGTTAATGATTTCAAAACGAGCGTTCCAAACGCAAACACACCGATAAACATCAAAACAGCGGCAATTATACCTATAACATTCTTACCAAAAACGCTCTCCATATTTTTTTGTGTTTCCGGTTTTATTGTTTCAGCAGTCTGCTGCGGTCTCTGCTGCGGAATCGGCTGCGGAATCGGCTGCGGAATCGGCTGCGGTCTAGGTTGCGGCCTCGGCTGATACTGTACCGTATTATTTGCCGGCGGTTGCATATTAATCATCAATGTCTCAATTATACGCCGCAATGTTTTATTTTCCTCTTTTAAACTGTTTATTCTCGTTTGTGCGATTATTGCAAGCACCAAAGCTGCAATAGCTATAATATATTCCATATAACCACCTTTTTTAAATTATCAAGTTAGTTATACGATACCACATTAAAATAAGTAATGCAAACTATGTAAAGTTTTTGTTAACAAGCAACATTCCTTAGCGGATAGTTTCATAAAATAATTCCTTTTTCTTTATTTCTTTCATCAAGCGCACCAAAAGAAATACGGAAAGTGCAGCCGCAAGTGCATTTACGCCAACAAAGTTGAACCAAATTCCGTCAAGTCCGAAGCTCCAAAATGCCCCAAGCAGTACAACAGGGAAAACAAATGCTACCGCAACTGACATAATGGTTGCCTGCAAGGGTTTTTCTATTGCTGTGAAATAGCTCTGCGTGGTGACTGCTATCCAACGGAAAAGATATGCAAAGCAAAAAAGTCTGATTGCATGGGTTGAAATTTCAAGCAGCTTAATATCTTCTGCTTTGACAAACCAAGATGCAATAGTTCCGGGCAAGAAAAATAACAATGATGTTGATACGAAGCCAACAATCGCTGTGCCGATATAGGCGCGTTTTGCGATACTTTTTACTCTGCTGTAATTCTTTGCACCCCAGTTATAGCCCAGTGCCGGAGCGAGCGAGTCTGCAATTCCGTAGAGCATGGGCCAGCAAAGGTCGCTTGCGTACATGAGGACCGCGTACACCGCAACAGCAGTTTGGCCTCCACCTTCACCAAGTGCTTTTGCTCCAACCGACATCAAAGATATGTTCATAAGTATGGATGTAACACGTCCCGAAACATTACTGAGAAAAACGGGCAATCCGCAAGCTGCAATTTGTTTGACCATTGCTGTACTGAATTTCGGTTTTGTGAATTTGAGCACTGTTTTCTTCTTCACAAACGGTATCATTGCGACAAAAGAACTTGTGCACATTGAGATTGATGTGGCGAGTGCGGAGCCGACAACATCCATTTTTAATCCCAGAAGAAATATTGATAAAAGTCCTAATGTCAGGAGATTGCAACCGATATTTATAATCATACTTGTCTTTACGAAACCGCTGATTCGCAAGTAATTATCCATTGCAAAGAAGAGCGCTGCAAGGGGGCTGCAAAGAGCGGCGGTTCGTAAATATCTTACAGATGTTTCCAGCAGCACGTCGTCTGCTCCCATAAGGCGCGACAACGGCACTGCGGCAAAAAACATAATACTTCCCATAATTATTGATACGCAAAATATCATAATAACTGAGCATGAGAATATGTTGTTTGCTGTTTTGTGGTTCTCCTTACCGAGTGCTATGGAAATGGGTGCTGATGCTCCTACTCCGATGAGGTCTGCAAGCGAAAAGTTTATCATTACGAGGGGCATTGCAATATTTACTGCCGCAAATGCGCCTTCGCCAAGTATCTGTCCGATAAAAATTCCTTCTATTATGCTATATACTGACATTGCAAACATGCTTACCATTCCCGGCATTGCTACTACGAAAAACAGTCGCCACGGATTCATGGTTGCATACATAATTTCTGCTTTTGTTTTTGTTGACATTATTATCTCCCTCTGAACAAGATATTGGATATCCGCAATAGGATATCACAAATCTTTTTTTATATCTATCTCAAAAAGCAAAAACCACTCCGCATTTTTACAGAGAGGTTTATTTGAATAC
Source organism: Clostridia bacterium (assembly GCA_017560765.1). Lineage (GTDB taxonomy): Bacteria > Bacillota > Clostridia > UBA1212 > UBA1255 > Egerieisoma. Next base: position 15,943 of record JAFZEI010000067.1, read on the forward strand.
ATTTATTATTTTTTACCCCAAAGCCGGTAGGAACAACTCCTGTGGAATGGTGCCGGGTGGTTGTGGGGTGTCAATCCGGAATGACTCTGTATTTCATTGTTCTTGCCTTGAACCAGCAGTAACTCGAGTTGATATCGTTAACCGAAATATCTTCATCATCGATGAGGTATATAAATCCGTTGTCAAATTAGCCGGGACGGTGTTGCTATCAATCATGGATAACAATTCACCTGTAGGCAAGAAATCTACACTTTCCTCGTCCTCATTGATTTTTTCCATCTACTTTCATCTGCGTCTGTTATTAAAACCATTGGATTTAAGTATGCGGATCGCAATTGAAACATCAACTGAATAATCAACGAGGGCTAACGGAAAAAGAAACCGTTAGCCCTCAAATATTTCATAAGTTATTTACTGTATACATGATGCAACGAAAAGGTCATGGCCACCAGCCGAGCCGACGGTTTCCCCTATACAAAAAACAGCGTTTGATTATCCTTCGATTTTAGCTGCAAGCTTTTTGCGTCTGATAGAATCCACGATGATGTAGACCACCAAGGGTAAGTGCGTTATAAAAACGGAGAGAAACGTTAAAGCACCGGAGCTGGGTGTGGTGTCGATAAAGATCGTCGACGAAGTAATCGCAGACGACTGGTAAGAGAACATAGTAAATAGAATGAAATTGTTGAGCCAATGTATGATTAAACCAGGTACAAGATTTCCAAAATGCATATCGCAAAGAAAATATACAAAACCGGAAAGAGCGTACGACAAGAACATGAGCACGGTGTTAAGCGTGTTGTTTTGAGCGAACATCTCCGGGTTGAATGCGTGAGCTGTTGCAAAAACAAGGGAGCTGATTATAGCGGCGATAAAAGCTCTTTTCGAGTAGCCGAGCTTATTTTTGCATATCCAACGCGCGAAAAATCCGCGGCACAAAAATTCTTCAACGGAGATCTGGAATATAA
>JAFZEI010000068.1 GCA_017560765.1 Clostridia bacterium
ACTGGGAATGGCGCGGAGTGAAGGAGGAGAAGGATGATAATTGAGAGCACAAGACGAATGACCAAGCAGGAACAGGAAGCCTATGATTTGGGCTTCCACGAAGGGAAATATTCTTCAATCCCCAAGTGGATCAGCGTTGAGGAAAGGTTGCCGAACATTGACGCAGAGGTGCTTATCTATGCAGATGAAGGCCTTTATGATGTGGCACAGTATTCAGGCGGTGAAAGGTTCTGGACACTTGAAAGGAATCCTGATTGTTGGGTAACTGCTTCTGGTGTCACCCACTGGATGCCCCTGCCCGAACCGCCGAAGGAGTGATACGAATAGAAGTATGGAAAAGATCAAAGCGCTATTCAACCTTATAGATCCCATGTTCATTACGCCGGAAGAACGCAAGTTTTTAAACTATACACCCAGCAAAGTAAGACATAGGGATCGATGCCCAGCATGCGGACGTAATCTTGTAAACACCTATAAACACGGCGAAGAATGGCTTTGCAAAAGGTGCATCGGTATAGCCAACAAGTTACCGCCGAGGGAGGAATAACCATGATAAAGACAACGACACTTGACAAAGAACAATGGTTAGATATCGCTGATTGCATATTTGAACTTGGCGAAAAATTTGCAATAATGCTTCGCCGCGAAAACTACGAAGGACAAGGCGAACAGGACGCACGCGAGTTGCAAGCGGATATATTATGCGCGGTAACTGCTATCAAATATGTCGCTGAATTTGCAACCGATAAATGCGTGTTTGCGGCAAATGTGGAGGAGTGACCATGCCGAACGATGACCTGATCAGCCGAAAGGCGTTGCAAGCGGCTTTCGAAAATGAATGTGTTGGCGAATGCGGATGCTGCAAACATGTCAAACACAACCCCGAAGGATGCGCCTTGATTGATAATGCTCCCGCCGTGGACGCTGAACCCGTGAGGCATGGTAAGTGGGAGATCATAAACAGAAACGAAGCACGGTGTAGCGAATGCAAAATTATACGGAACATAGGCAGCCAAACGGGATGGAACTTCTGCCCCAACTGCGGCGCAAAGATGGATAAGGAGGAATAAACATGGAGGGTAATAATGAAAGTATATCTGAATGAGATCAGCGGTCTTTGGCAAGCAATCGTAAGTATGTATATGTCGAAACGTTCATGGACGCGGGAACATGAAGAAAAAATCATGCGGCTGTATGAAAAGAACTATACCAATTTCGGTATGCACTTTCCCTATGTGCCCGAAGTTGAATCGGCGGATTTTGAAGGCATATTAAACAAGCTTTTCAAATGGGCACCGCGCCACATAACCATGACGCGCTTTCTGGATTTTTCGTTTACCGTGGAGGGGCTTCATCGCGGCGCGCAGGATGATTTCGATGCGCATGCGAAACGCCTTGAGAATCGCATTCTCCGCTCGTCTACGCGCCTTGCGAAGTTCGGCGGCAATGAGAAATCCGATTGGTATAAAGGCAAGATCATAACCACCGATGAAGCCTTAAAGCATATGGAGATGCACCTTCCCGCCGAAATGATGGTTGACGGCAAAAACTACGTCCGAGCCGTCAACGGCTATGTGCTGGAAGAAAGTGCGAATGACAAGGACGTTCTGCGCGGTCTGTACATGCTTTCCATTCCGTCGAATTTCACCTTTAAGGTTAACTGTACGGAGTTCGCCCACATCCTTAAAGAACGCGACAAAAACGGCCACGCCCACCCCGAGCTGAAGGAGTGCGTGGAAGAAATGCTCCGTCTGATTACGGAGCAGATTCCTCAGCTTACGCGTGAATGGTTCTATTCGGTCAAGAATTAGGCAGTAACTACAAGGAGGAATAAGCATGGCAACCAAACAGCACGTAGACGCAATGTACTATCTCTACGGCGAGCTTAAAAGCGCGAAGATTTCCCTTGCGCATGCGGAAAAGCGCCCGGGCGTGCTTGAATCCGAAATCAAAAACATCAAGACCAAGATTGAAACGCTTGAATATCTGATCGACATGGCGATAAAGCACATGTAAGGGGTGAGGGTTACGGAAATTGCCGAAAGAACGAGTGTCAGAATCGGAGCCGTCGACACCCCGGAAATGATTGCGATTTGCTTAAATTGCGATTTGCCTAAATGCGTTACAAAATGCCCGAAGATGCTGAAAGCCCAAGGGAAAACCGTACCGCAAAAGCGGTTAGACCGGAACGAAATGTTCCCGTTTAAAGGCGGCTTTATGACCATCACGGAAGCCTCCATGCAATTCGGCATTAAGCAGGGAACCCTGAGGAGCCGCATTAAAAGCCAAGGATTAACCCTTGAACAGGCCATCGAAAACGGCGTGCCAAATTATAAAAAACGAAAGGTGAAAACAAAATGAACCGCCGGGAAAGACGCGCGCAGAAAAAGGTAAAGGCACCCTCCTATCATAGATTGACCATCGAAGAACGTCAGGAAAAGCTTATGAAAAACGGCATTACGCCCGAGGATTTGAAACGGTCCTATGAAAACGGCTACCGGCACGGGTTCGCCGAGGCCAGCCCCGCGACGTTTAAAATCATCTATGCCGCCGTATGCTTGACGCTTAATGAAATGCACGGCTTCGGCATGAAGCGCTGCCGGGACGTTTTAAACGCCGTTGACGCATGCGTCGTGGACCAGCTCACAAGCGCGGAAGCCATCGAGGCGGTATATAAGAAAATCGGCCTTGAAATCGACTTCGGGGAGACGCTGGACGAGCGGGTAAAGGAAAGGGAAACAGCATAAAGGTTGAAAGTATACTATCAATCTTTCGACGAAATTATTGATTTTTCGGAGGTAAAAGATGAACGAAACCTACGCCGCCGATCAGGCGGAGGCCATCGAAAAGGTGGCAGCCATCACGGAAACAAAAAGGCCCGCCTACATCCGCATGGAAAAGCAGAAGGACGGGCGGTATCTCATCAAATGGGAGGGCGAAAAGGAATGAGCAAAAAAACCATACCCAAGCGCAACAATGAAGGCTACATCGACCCGACCGCCTACGCGGCGCTACAAAAGACCTTGAACGAAACAAACGACCGCGACGCGCGCGTTCAAAGGCTCATTAAGTCCCTTAAGGAAATCATTGACCAGAGCGGATATGACCTTTTAAACCGAATCGAACTTAAAGACAGAAAAACGGGGAGGTATTACAGATGAAATTTTCCGATTATCAGGCACTTGCGAGAAGAACCCAGAGAACCGACCTTAAGCCCGGTGAAAAGCTGGCCCACGCCGTTTGCGGTATCGCAAGCGAGGCGGGCGAAATCGCAGGCATCTTTCAGAAATCCATGCAGGGGCATGTTGTTGTAAGAAGCGACTTAACCAAGGAAATCGGCGATGTGCTTTGGATGCTTGCGGAGCTTTGCGACGTATTCGGCTTTGATATGGACGAGGTCGCAAACGAGAACATCGAAAAGCTCAAAAAGAGATACCCAGAGGGCTTCGACCCGGAAAAAAGCATACATAGAGAGGAATGAATCACAGATGGTAAGGGAAGATTTGTATAAGCTTCGCAAAGCAGTCAAAAATATAGAAATGCTTAAGGAAAATATTGCGCGGCTTGAATCGCGCAGGATATCACCGCGCGGCGCGGCCTACGGTTCGGAGCGCGTGCAATCTTCCACGAAAGGCGATCTTCTGCCCGAGCAGACGCAAAAAATCGACCTGCTCATAAAAAAATACCGAAAAGAGCTTTCCGATATCCTTGATTTGCAAATCGAATTTGAAACCATGCTTGAACGCTTGGAACCGACAAAAAAGCAGATTGCGCGCTCATACTATTGCGAGGGCAAAATCTGGGAGGAAATCTGGGCGGAAACCGGCTATTGCGTAAGGCATTTAAACCGCTTAAACCGCGAAATCTTGGCGGAATTGTTCCCGGAAAAGTGAAACATGTCCTTGAATGTCCATAAAAAACATGGTATTATGCTATCATGAAAGATTAAGAGAAAAGCCCGGGCGGAAACGCCGCGGGCTATTTTTATGCGAAAAAAGTTATTCGCGCGCGAATAAACTAAGAATAATCAGAGTTAATTAGAGATTGGATTGAAAGGGGGCGAAATCATGGCTAAGAACATGAAGCTTTCACGGCGCGAACAAACAGCCATCAATTACAAAAAGAACGGCGGCAACATGAAAAAGGCCATGATTGACGCTGGATATTCCGAAAGCTACGCGGACAAAAACGCGCAATATGTATGGGGCATTATAGGGGAGCAAATAAAAGAAGATCAGGCCCTCATAAAAGACAAAGAGATTAAGAGCATCGGCGAGATACAAAAATGGTGGTCGGACAAAATGGACGATGAGGGCGAGGAACTTAAGGACCGCATCCGATGCTCCGAAAACCTTGCAAAGTCTTTGGGCGCGTTTGTTGAGAATGTGAAGGTCTCAGGCCAGATCAATAACCCGTTCGCGGGACTTTCAACCGAGGAACTTAAAAGACTGGCTGATGAAGATGGATAAAAGCCAGCTTCGCCATTATGCGCGCTTAGAGCTTGCAAGGCGCGATTTTTTCTATTATTGCCACTTGACGGCCCCTGACTTCTATAAGAAGGACAGGGGTTTTTTAGTGAATCAATGCCGGGAAATGCAGGATTTTATAGAGGGCGACGATGAGATCATGCTCATCAATGAGCCGCCGCGCTTCGGTAAATCCCGCACGTCTCAAAAGCTTGTAGAGTGGGCTTTGGGCAACGATCAGAACCTTAAAATCATGACTGGCTCGTATAACTCCATCCTGTCAACCATGTTTTCTAAAAACGTTCGAAACGCCATACAGGAAGAAAAGGCGGACGCGGACAAAATCGTATTTTCCGATGTATTCCCCGGTGTAGCCATTGCCCCGGGCGATGGTGCGATGAACCTATGGAGCCTTGAAGGCGGGTATAATAACTATTTGGCGACCTCCCCGGGCGGTACGGCTACAGGCTTCGGCGCGACGCTTATTATTATCGACGACCTTATCAAAAACGCGTATGAGGCGTTTAATGAGGGCATCAAGGAAAAGCAATGGAACTGGTTTACCGATACCATGCTTTCACGTCTTGAAGAAGGCGGAAAAATCTTAATCGTTATGACCCGATGGGCAACAGACGACCTTGCAGGCCGCGCATTGGAGCATTTTACGAAGCTTGGCTATAAGGTAAGACATATAAATTATAAAGCCGTGCAGGACGACGGAACGCTATTATGTGAGGATATCTTATCTCAAAAGAGCATCGCCCTTAAAAAGGCCACCATCGGAAAAGAGATATTCAACGCAAACTATCAGCAGGAGCCTATTGACATACAGGGTAGGCTTTATTCCACCATCAAAACCTATACGGAAATACCGAAAAACGAGCACGGACACCCGCTTTTCCGCTATATCTTAAATTACACCGATACAGCCGACAAGGGAAGCGACTATCTGTGCTCTATTTGTTACGGGGTTTACGAAAACAGCTTTTATGTGCTTGATGTGCTTTATACGAAGGAACCGATGGAAGTAACCGAACCCCAGACGGCTAAAATGCTCACAGATAATGCGGTTGATACCGCAATCATCGAATCAAACAACGGCGGCCGCGGATTTGCCCGAAACGTGCAGAGGGAATTAAAGACAACCGGCAACCGCAAAACCATCGTTTCATGGTTTACGCAGACAAAGAACAAGGAAGCCCGCATCCTGTCAAACAGCGCCAACGTCATGCGGGATGTATATTTCCCGGTCAACTGGCAGGACAAATGGCCGGAATTCGCGCTTGCCATCCTCAAATATCAAAAGGAAGGCAAGAACGACCATGACGACGCGCCGGACGCATTGACGGGCGTATTTGAAAACCCGAGACCGCCCGCCAAGTGGGTGTATTAACGAGAAAGGATATAGAAACATGCTCACGGTAGAAGAAATAAAAAAATTTATTGACCAAGATACCGTATCCGACCGGAAACGGCAGGCAAAGGACGGACAGCGGTATTATGACGGCGACCACGATATTTTGAAAAAGAAGCTCTACTTCTTGAACAACGAAGGAAAGCTTCTGGAAGAAAAATTCAAAAGCAATTACCGCATCCCGCATCCGTTTTTTACGGAGCTTGTCGATCAGGAAGTGCAGTTTTTGTTATCCGGCGAAGAGGGCTTCATGCACGCGCAAGACCCGGACCTTCAAAAGGTGCTGGATGAACGATTCAACAACAACTGCGATTTTATGCTTGAATTCTCCGACGTGCTCACCGATACCGTTGTAAACGGCTTCGGCTATATGTATGCCTACATGGGTGAAGACGGCCAGACGCACTTTCAATGCGCCGACAGCATGGGCGTAGTCGAGGTGCGCGCGAAGGAAACAAACGACCGATGCGACTATGTGATTTATTGGTATGTGGACAGGATCACCCCGGACGGCAAGCGCATAAAGCGCGTCGAGGTTTGGGATAAAACGCACGTTTACTATTTTAATCAGGTAGACGACGGCGAAATCATGCCGGACAGCGAGGAAGAACACAATCCGCGCCCGCACATCATTTATACCAAAGGCAAAAAGCTGTATGAGGCCAATTACGGGACGATTCCTTTCTTCCTTCTCAAAAACAACCGCAAGCAGTTAAGCGGCCTTAAGCCTGTAAAGCCTCTTATTGATGATTACGACATCATCAACAGCGGCCTCACCAACAACATCGAGGACACAAACGAGGCAATTTATGTTGTAACAGGCTTCCCGGGCGATGATCCAGACGAACTGATTTTAAATCTTAAAGCAAAGAAGCATATCGGAGTTCCTGAGGGCGGCGGCCTTGACATAAAGACCGTTGACATTCCTTTTGAGGCCCGACGCGTCAAAATGGACATCACCAAAGAGGACATTTACCACGCAGGCATGGGCTTTAATTCGACCGGATTAAAGGATTCAAGCGCCACAACGAACCTTCAAATCCAGATGGGATATCAGCTTTTGCAGATGAAAACAACGAAGCTTGAAGCCAACGTCAAACAGTTTTTAGGCTGCATGCTTGATATCGTTATTAACGAGGTCAACAAGCAGGACGGCACGGACTATAAAAAGTCCGATGTCACCATCGACTTTAAGCCGCAAACGCCCACAAATGCCAAGGAAAACGCCGATATCGAACATATCAAGGCCCAGACCATGCAGACGAAGATTGACACCTTACTTAATTTACAGCAGAAAATCGGCGATGAAGTGCTTTTAAAGAAAATCGCCGAGGAAATCGACGTTGATTATGATGAATTAAAAGCCTCCGCGCCGAAGCCGGAGGATGACCCGCTGTATAAGGCGCAGAAAAACCTTGAAAACGCGCCGGTCGAAAGCGGTGGTGTGATTGGATAAGTACACAAAAGAGGTTGCACAAGCCCAATTAAACGCGGAATCGGCGGTCATGAAAGAGCTTGAAGAAGTATACAGGGCCGCCCTCGACGCGATCAATGAGCGCATAAAGCTATTGCAGACGGGCGAAATCACGCAAAGCACCATCTATCACATCGAATATCAAAAGACCTTAAAGGCGCAGATTTCGGCCATTTTAGATAAGCTCCAAGCGGATGAGTACACAAGCCTTGAAAAGTACCTGACCGACAATTACAATATCGGTTTTGCAGGTTCCGCCTATGCCATGCACGGGCAGGGCGTGCCGGTCCTTTTGCCGATTGACAAAAACGCGGTATATAAGGCGATTGTCACCGATACAAAGCTTACGCATCCCTTGTATAAGGAAATCGGTCTTGATATGGCAAAGCTTAAAAAGACCGTGACCCACGAAATCAGCCGCGGCATCGCGTCGGGCCTTAACTATAAGGCAATGGCCCGAAACATTCAGGCCGCCGCGAAAATCCCGCAGGAACGCGCCAAGGCCATAGCGCGCACGGACGGCCACCGGGTGCTTGAAGCCAGCGCGGAGGACGCAAGACAGGCAGCCAAGGCAAGGGGCGCGGATGTCGTAAAGCAATGGGACGCGACGATGGACGGCAATACCCGCGACACTCACCGTCAGCTTGACGGTCAAATCCGGGAAACAAACGAGCCTTTCACCCTCGGAAGCAAAAGCGCCATGTATCCCGGTTCTTTCGGTATTCCCGAGGAAGACTGCAATTGCCGATGTATCGCCACCACCCGCGCAAGATGGGAGCTTGACGAGGACGAATTAAACATCCTCAAAGAAAGGGCGGCGTTCTTCGGGCTTGACAAAACAAACGACTTTGAGGAATTCAAGGAAAAGTACCTGAAAGCGTCGGAAAAGATTGAAAAATCTGACAAAAAGGTGTATAATAGTGGTGCGATATCCGGCGCATATAATGAGAAAAATGATCCGGGATCAAAGAAGCGAGACGCACACGCGGAAAAGTATTATGCCGAATTACGCAACAGCAGCAAAAAACACTTTGTTGATGCGGTAAGCAAAAACGCAGCGGTTAGTGCGGAAATCGCTTCAAAGGCATTTAAGCACATTTTCGAGGACAAACACGACCTTGATAAGGGCTTTACGTATTTTGAGCCGGATTATTATATGGCTGAATCCTTTAGACGCTTGCGAACCAATGACCATATACAGGAGCATGATTTGATATTATTACGGCATGAAGCGCTGGAATACGATATCATGCATGCGAACCCTGATATGTCCTATGAAGAAGCACATAGAATGGCTGAAAAGGAATACAACTATAAAAAGGCGCTGATTGAATGGCTGAAAAAGGAGGGAAAATAGAGTGCTTAAGTATGAACTGATTGAAAACACAAAAGACCGTATAGCATATCGGTATTTTCCCGATGGCCTTCAAGAATCCGGCTTTATTTCCGTAAGAAAGAGCGATTCGGAAATCATAGACCAGACCGTAGCGTCAAACGATGATTTCAAATGGTGTTTCAATAAACTGTATAAACGCATCAGAGAATACATCGAAAAGGATCAATACGAAGAAAAAGGCATCATAGCTTGGTATTAAGCGCCCTGCATCCGCAAGGCGCTTTTTCTATGCCTTAAAAGAGGGTGATTCCATTGCAGGATTAAGCTATTAGATTGAGATATTAGATTGATTAGAATGATTAGCGCGGGCGTGCAATGCACGCCCCTACAATAACACACGTTTTAAAGACTGCGAAAGCGGTCTTTTTTTATATACAAAACGAAAGGGGAAAAAATATGCAGAGCAGGTGGAAAAGCTGGCCTATGTGGCTGTCTCTTATGAGCGCCATATGGGTAATTATCAATTCTTTGGGCATTGCTGAAAAGCTTGGCCTCGATGAAAGCACCTTCAATACTGTTGTCAATTCGATTGGATCGGTGCTGATTGTGTTCGGCATCGTGAACAATCCCACGACACCCGACAAATTATAAAAAAAGTAGCTTTCACCCCGGCAAAAAGGGCGCGGTATTTTCCGCGCCTTTTTTATATCACGCCCCGGGCCGGCGTAAAAGGGCCTATTTCTTGTGACGCAACCACGTAAAAAGCGTAAGAAAGGACAGGAAACCAAATGAACATTACGGAGATTTTCAAGGAAAACGGAATCGGTGATGATATCGCCGGGAAAATCCTTGAAGCAATGAAGGCAAACGGCATTTTTTTATCCGCGGAAGAAAACATCGACGTTCGATACGGAAAACTTAAAACGCAGCATGACACCGTAAGCGCCCAGCTTAAGGAAGCCAACGGCACCATTGAAGCCTTGAAGCAATCCAACGCGGGAAATGAAGAATTGCAAAAGAAAGTGACCGAATACGAACAGACGATGCAAACTATGCAGACGCAGCTTGAACAGGTAAAGCGGGACGCCGCTTTGCAAGTAAAGCTCCACGAAGCAAACGCGACCGATGTAAATTACATGACCTTTTGCTTAAACGAAAAGCTCAAAAAGGACGGAAAGGCCCTTGAGCTGGACGAAAGCGGCGATATCAAAGGATGGGACGATTTGCTGTCAGGCCTGCAGACCCAGTTCCCAACCTTTTTCGATAGCGCCAAGGGCAAGGACGGCTTAACCGTTTATGAGCCGGCCAAACTCAAAAAGAGCGACGAAAACCGCAATCCTACCCGCGAGGAATTTAAAAACATGGGATACGACCAGCGCGTCGCCCTGAAACACGAAAACCCCGAACTATTCAAACAATTAGCCTATTAAGGCATATGAAAGGATGATTTATTTATGGCACGAACCGGACTTTTCGGCGGATTTGAATTTGATGAGGAAGTCTTTACTTCCATGATGAACGAGGCCGACTATTGGCGAAATCCCATCCTCGCTTCCGGCATTGTAGCGGAGGATGCTTCGATCATGAACGCCATCGGCACCCACGGCAATGTTGCCACCCTGCCCCTGTATCTTCCCCTGAACGTAAACGACAGCGGCATGGGCGCGCTCAATAACGACGGCAACACCAACAACACCCCGACCACCATTGCGGGCGGCTCTCAGACCTGCATGCTCATTCAGCGCATGAAGGCGTTCAGCGCGCAGGACTTCACCAAGGAACTCACCGGCGCTGACCCGATGGGCCATATCAAAAACAAGCTCACCGGCTATTGGACGCAGGTATGGGAAGCCGAGCTTATGAACATTGCAAATGCGGTTCTCGGCGTTCCCGCCCTTGTTGACGCTGGCCACGTAGTCGACCTGTCTATCGTCACCGGCACCATCGCCGCGGCGAACAAAATCAACGAAACCACCATCATCGACGCAGAACAGGCCGCGCTGGGCGATATGGCGGGCGGCCTCGGTCTTGTAGTCATGCACTCCAAGATTTACGCGGCCTTTAAGAAGCTCGGCCTTGTAGAATATGACAAGTACGTCAAAAACGGCGCTATCAAGTCTGACGTAGAACTGCCCACCATCAACGGCAAGCACGTTCTCGTTACCGACTATTACACCGTAGACACCAAGGTTTCCGGCTTCCCGGTCTACAAGACCTACCTGTTCGGCGAGGGCGCTTTCCGCTCCGCCACCAAGACCAACTACGAAAAGGCGTATCACGTCGATTACGACGCGGAAACCAAGGCCGGTGTGGACAAGCTCTATACCAAGCAGGGCAAGGTTCTGCACCCCAACGGCCTGTCCCTCGCCGTTGACAAGATCGCTATGGAATCCCCGACCTTTGCCGAACTCGGCACCGCGGGCAACTGGACGCTCAAGTTCAATCCGAAGAACGTCAAAATGGGCCTGATCAAGACCAACGGCTAAAAAAACGAAAGGAGGCCGAAAGCATGAACAGATTTGTAATTGTGGACGGCCTGCCTTATCTGGCGGCCGGCGGCAAATATTGCGCCGTCCGATGGGATGAAAAGGGCTTTACCGTGGGGGCGGAAGTCGAATTGTCTTCCGTCCCTGAGGCCACCCATTCAGAGCTTGAAATCTTTGCAAAGTGTGCAGGGAAGCTTGACAGCATCGGGGGCAAAAAGCCAAAGGCAGGCCGAAAAAAGGGCGGTGAAAGCCTGTGATTATGACCGTCGAGGAATTAAGGCAATTCCTTACTACCGACGAAAGCGAACCGGCGCTTGCGTTTAGATTGCGCGCCATTGAAAAGGCCATACAGGGCTATACAAACAACAATTTCCGCCAATTCATGGTAAACGGTGAGATCGAATACCCGGACGACATCAAATTAGGCGTTGTGCGCCTGATTGAATGGGATGTAAAAATGCGCGCCAAAGCCGGAATCCAGTCTGAAACCATCTCCCGCCATTCCGTTACATACACGGATCAGACAGCCAATACCATAAACGGCTACCCTGCGCACCTGATGGGCTTCTTAAAGCCCTATATGAAAGCGCGATTCGGGCAGGGGGCGGGCTTATGATCGGCGGAAACGCAAAAGCGGTCTTTCAGACGAAAACAACCCAAAGAAACGCGCTTAAAGAGCAGGAAACCGTATGGACGGATGCGGACACGCTGACGGGCTTTTTAGACCTTATGACAGGCGGCGCGGACTACCGCTATAACGCCAAGATGCAGGAATCGACGCATATCTTTATTGCCGATTATAAGCCATTAAAGGCCGGTATTACCACCGAAAATGCGCGCCTTGTAATCAGCGGGCAGGTGTACGAAATCGCGCTGATTGACAATCCTATGGGCCTTTTAGGCGATTCCCATTTGGAAATCTATCTGCGCTACACCGGAGGCCAGTAATATGGCCGTTAAATTCATCGACCACAGCATAGAGGTAAAGGCGGCGCTTAACGATGTAACCATTGCAAAGCTCTATGAGGCGGCAAAGGCAGTCGAAGGCCACGCGAAAAGAAACTGCACCATGCGCTCAGAGGACAGCGGCATGCTTGCCGAAAGCTACCGCGCGGATGTGGACGAAGGTAAAGGCGTTGCCCAGATCGGAACGCCGATGGAAGAGGGCTTTTGGGAGGAATTCGGCACCGGCTCACACGCCGACACGAAGAAAAACGGCGGAAAGCCGGGCCGCGCAGGATGGTGGATTTATACACCGGACAGCGAAGGGCCGGAGGGGTACAAATCAAACGTGTACCGCACAAAAGAGGTAGCCGAAGATATGGCCGCATACATCGAACGAACCTATGGGCATGATGCCGTTGTTACCAACGGCCGCAAACCCAATTACACGCTTGAAAAGGCGTTTATCGCAAATGAAAACAAAATACAAAAGCTGTTCGAAACCGGATTACAGGAGGAATTAGGCACATGACGCAGGAGGCGGTTTCATATATCGGAGAAGTGCTGTCGGGGCTTGGGCTTAATTACACCTTTGACGAATGGCACGAAAAAACCATCCCCGACACGTATTTTACCGGAACATACATCGAACATCCTTCCCCGACCCGCGAGGAATGCGGATACGAGGAATCGACGTTTATCGTAAGGGGATATACGCGCCTCACAAGGCTTGCGCTTGAACAGGCGCGGGATAGCATCAAGCACGCGTTTCCCATCACTACGCTTTTGCCGTCCGGTTCGGCAATCGCTATTTTTTACGACACCGCCGATATGGTCCCGCAGCCGGGCGGCGCGCGTAAATCCATCAAAATAAATTTAAATGTACAGGAATGGAGGGTTTAAACATGATTCAGAACGGAGTTACTACCGGAACCCCGGCGAAAATTGCCTACGGTGCCGGTGTGTATTTTAAGGGAATTGAATTTAATCCCCTTATTGCTCCCACGGAGGAAGCCGTAAAGGCGGCAATCATCGGCGCAACGCAGGAGGGCGGAACCTTTAGCGTTACCCCGGAATTTTTCACGCCCGAGCTTGACGGCGTTAATGTTCCGGTTAAGGAGCTGCAGGTGAAGGTCGGCGAAACCGCCCAGATGGAAGTATCCTTTGCCGAGCTTACCGCCGATTTGGCGGCGAAAATGGCCATCGGTACGGTGACTGAATCCACGGACAAGGACTATGATGTCGTTACTTCGTCCGAGCATCTGACCGCCGGTCATTATTACGAAGGCTTCGGCTATTATGGCCGCTTCCTTGACGGCCGACCGCTCATCATCCTTTTCAAAAACGCCCTTTGCACGTCCGGCCTCACTACGGACGCAAAGAACAAAACGAACAGCCTGTTTAAAGGCACCTTTGCCTGTCATTCCGACCTTGATTTCGGAACGACCAAACTTCCCTATGCGATTTTCATTCACAAAGCGGAGGGCTGGGTACCTGTAAACGCCGCAGAGGCGAAAGCCTAACAAAGAAAGGACGGAATAACCGATGAATGATATGGAGAAAACCGTAAAAACGGAAAACGAAAAAGAGGGAAAGAAAGAAAAGCTGGACGCGCTTTATAAAAAGTATAAAGACCGCTTCCACCTTCGCCCGCTCCGTGACGATGATATGTATACGATCATCCATCTTGTCGAGGCGCTTTTGCCGGAAGAGGGCGTAAGAGACGCGTTTGCCGCCGTCGCGCTTGGCAATCTGTCTTTTGCACAGGTCGGCGCGCGCGTGATGGTCGATATGATTTTATCCGTCATGAAAAACGCCGGTGCGGTCAAAGATGACCTTTATGCATTTCTTTCCGACCTCTCCGGCATTACGCCCGAAAAGATCAGGGAGATGCCTTTCGGCACCACCCCCGCCATGCTTTGGGCGCTTGTAAATGACGCAAAGAACGCTGATTTTTTCGAGGATGTCTCCATGTTGTTTTAATCGGAGAATTCCGCTTTTTCGGGCTTCTGCACGATTTGTACGGAAGCCCGAACCTTATCAGCGGATACATCCATTCCGGGCGATTTGGGGACTTTGTAAAAGGCGTAATCGCGGAGGCGAACCGGCGCAAGAAAGAAGAAGCCGAAAAGGACGAAGACAATAAACTATGGCTCATGTATTGCCTTATGGGCAGCCGCGGCTTTATTGATAAATCCTACAGCGACTGGAAAAAAGAAGTATTGCGCCCGGCCTCGCAGGGCGGTAAAACCGGCGGCGACGCCGATTTGAACGACGACGGCATAAAAGCCATCATGAACGATTTATTCCCGGGATGACAGGCCGTAGACCCCGAAACGGGGTGAACGGTTTTGAAAATATTTGAGATTTTGGGCGAAATCGCAATCAAAAACGATGAGGCCAACAAAGCCATTGAAGAAACAACACAAAAAGCGGATGAGGGAAGCGAGAAAACATCAACCGCTTTTGATAAAATCGGGGCCGCCGCGCTTGGCATCGGGAAATTCGTTGTCGGCGCGGGCATGGCGATGGGCGGCGCGTTTGTTGCCGCCGTAGAAGGAACGCGGGAATATAGAGCGCAAATGGGCCTGCTGGACGCGGCCTTTCAGGCATCCGGGCATAGCTCCGCCGAGGCGAAAAACACCTATTCGGAATTAAACGCCGTATTAGGCGATACCGAGCAGGCCGTGGAAGCCGCCCAGCACATTGCGCTCATTGCCGACAACGAAAAGGAAATGAACGAGCTTGTAGCCATCGGCACCGGAATTTTTTCGCAGTACGGCGCAAGCCTGCCCCTTGAAGGGCTTTTTGAGGCCGTGAACCACTCGGCCAGTTTAGGAGAGGTGCAATCGAGCCTCGCCGACGCGCTTGAATGGTCCGGCATCACCGTTGAAAGCTTCAACGAAAAGCTTGCCGCCTGCACGACCGAGGAAGAACGGCAAGACCTGATCATGAAAACCCTAAAGGACACCTACGGCGCGGCCTCGGAGCAATACAAGGCCACAAACGCGGATGTCATGGAAGCCCGGAAAGCGCAGGAACGCTTAACAAGCGCTTTTGCGGAATTTGGGCGTATCGGCGAACCCATCCTTACCGCCGTCAAAAACGCCGTTGCGGGCATGGTAGAAAAGGCCGTCCCGATGCTTGAAAGCCTCATTAAAAAGGTGCAGGATGTCCGCAAATGGATCAAGGAAAACAAAAACACCGTTGACGCATGGAAGGCCGCCATTGTCGGCGCGTCCGTTGCCATCGGCAGCTTTATTTTGATAATGAACTTTTCAAGCATCATGACCAAAGCTGCAAACGCCATTAAGGCTGTACGGCTTGCCATGCTTGCCCTTAATACGGCTATGCGTGCAAACCCGATCGGCTTAGTCGTTTCCCTGATTGCGGGCCTTGTCGCGGCGTTTATCTATCTTTGGAACAACAACGAAGATTTCCGCGCCTTCTGGATTGGCCTATGGGATAAGCTAAAATCCGTTTGCTCATCCGGGGTTAAGTGGATTAAAGGCAAATTCGACGATTTCAAAGACACGATATCAAATGCAAAAAAACGCTTTGAAGATCTGAAAAAATCCATAAAGGATAAAATCGACGGCGCGCGCGATGCGGTCAAAAGTGCCATCGATAAAATCAAAGGCTTTTTCAACTTCAAATGGTCTTTGCCGAAACTGAAATTGCCGACCTTCTCCATAAAGGGCAAATTCGACTTGAATCCCCCGTCCGTCCCGAAGCTTAGTATCAAATGGAATGCCACAGGCGCAGTATTTGATAAACCCACGATTTTCGGAACGCGCCTCGGGCTTCAAGGCGTAGGCGAAGCGGGAAAAGAGGCCATCGCGCCCATTGACACGCTGAAAGCCTATGTACGCGACGCGGTACGCGCGGAAACAAACGGCATGCGGGAAGCATACGCCCGCGAAACCGACCGCTTAATAGACTTTCTGCGCCGGGTAATCCCGAAGGAAATCAGGCTTGACACAGGAGAGATGGTGGCGGCCCTTGCGCCCGGCCTCGACCATGCGCTTTCAGACCGTATGGCGCATTCACAGCGCGGAGGATAAAAAGAAAGACCGGCTTTTTTGCCGGTCTATTTTTATACCCTTAATGTTCAACCCATTTCTACGTAAGCAAAGAACAGGAAAAGCGCGGGCATAGCAATATAGCGCGTGTAGTCAAGCATAAAAAGAGCAGAAATGCCCATTAAAACACAGGCTACAAGCATGCACCATCTTTTTTGTTCGAAAAGGCCGATGACGGAAAAAAAGAGCGCAACGACAACAAAGATCATATGCGGCATGACGATGCGTGAGGCAATTAAGCCCACCAATTCGTATTGTATGCTGCCAAAGTGTGAAAAAAGCCTGAACGCGTAAAAGGCGGTAAGCACCACCGCGACAAAGCCGAGAACATGACCGCTGTCCAATCTCTTTTTTTCATTGTTGCTCATTTTAGACGCTCCTAAAAGCATAATCGGTCGTTTTGTTTTATACATACCAGCTTTCGCCACAGGATTGACAAACCGCAACCGTGCGATTCTGCATTCTGGTTTTGCTTTTCGCACTACCGATCAGCAGCCACAAACCGCATGTGCAGATTACGAGAAACAGCCTGCCCAGACCCCATAAGCACCCACGGTTACGGGTTCTTGCGGAATGCTGAACGATTTGAACGGAAACGTTAGGGCTGCCGCAGTAGGGACAATACATGAAAAACATCTCCTTTAATACTATTTGTGAACATTATACACAGCACCACAACGGCATTCGACCGCATTGCCGTTAAAAACAAGTAAACCGCAGGCAGGTGAACCGGAATGAATATATTTAAACTCCTTGGCGAAATTGCCATCAATAACCAAGGGGCAATCCACGCCATCAATGACACAAACAGCCGGGCTCATGCGCTTGGCGAGAACATGGGAAAGGTATTTACCGCCGTCGGAAACGGCGCAATCAAAGCGGGAAAGGTGATCGGAACGGGCCTCGCGGCAGGCGCAACCGCTATGACCGGCCTCGTCGTAAAGGGCATGAGCCTTTTGTCTGACCTTGAACAGAACATCGGCGGCAGTGAAGCGGTTTTCGGCGAATTTGCCGACCGCATGCAGAAATCCGCGGCGCAAGCCTATAGCAGCATGGGCCTTTCTCAATCCGCGTATTTAGCAACCGCAAACAAAATGGGTTCGCTCTTTAAGGGCGCGGGCTTTGCAACCGTTGAGGCGGTAGAGCTTACCGAGGAAGCCATGCAGCGCGCGGCGGATGTCGCCTCCATCATGGGCATTGACATTGAGCACGCTATGGAATCCATTGCGGGCGCGGCCAAGGGCAATTTTACCATGATGGACAACTTAGGCGTTGCCATAAACGACACCAACCTTAAGGAATACGCGCTTTCAAAGGGCATCCGTAAAAGCACGCAGGAAATGACCACGCAGGAAAAGGTCGCCCTTGCCATGCAGATGTTCATGGAAAAAACGGCCTATGCCGCGGGCAACTACGCCAAGGAAAACGAAACCCTTGCCGGCGCATTGACAACCGCAAAGGCGGCGTTTCAAAACTTCCTATCCGGTGCCGGTTCTGAGGATGAGGTCGCCGCCGCGCTTGAAAACGCCGCAACCGTAATCGGAAAGAAATTAAACGTCCTTCTCCCCAAATTGAGCCAAGGCATAGGCGGCCTGATCAAGAAATTATCGCCCCGCCTTCCCGGGCTTATGAAGGACATGCTGCCCGGCATCATCGACGGCGCGGTCAGTATGATAAGCGGTCTTGCATCCGCCTTACCGGGCCTTTTATCCGCCGTGGGCGAGGTATTGCCGGGCGCAATTTCGCGCCTGTGGGAGGGCATCCGCGAAACCGCGCCGGTATTGTTAAGTGCAATAAAAGGCGTAATCGAAAGCGTTGATTTTACGGCTATTGGAACGGCCCTCGGCGACGGAATCAAATTTGTAATTGCCAACATACCGGCCATCATGGAAGACATAGGCGAGGCGCTTTTATGGAGCTGGGATGAAATTGTCTGGCCGTTTATTAAGGGCTTTGCCGATTCGTTTGGTACTCCCTTATCTGAGGCGATACTTGACGAATGGGAAAAAGTGAAGCCGGGGATTGAAAAGGCATTATCCCTGATAATCGGCGTTGATATCAAATTCCCGACAGCCGGAGATGTACACGATGAATTCCAGAATTGGATATCAGAAATGGCACATCTGCCAGAGGCGAATTGGTTGCGCATCGGCGATAAATCCCTGTCTGATCTTATGGACGAATACAACAGGGCCAAAAAAAGCGGCCTCGGTGCCGGTTCTAAAAATAAAAGCGGCGGGACAAATTGGGACGAAGTTGAAATTATCGAAGTCAACTCCAATGGCGAACCGATCAACGGCGCTGGTAACGCCATCGGCAACAGCGCGGGCAAACTCATAGGCGCTGGCGGCAACCGATGGAGCGAAGACGAATATGACATACTTGAAAGAGAAGAAAAACAGGCCACATACAACAGCGTCGGAGCTGCTGTCAGGCCTGTAGCTTTAGGCACTCCGCGCCGTTCGGGAAGCGTTGACTGGTTTTCTTTATCGATATACGAAAACAGCATACTCCAAAGCGGCGATTATCTTTCTCAGGCAATCGCACAAATGAACAGCCGGGACGACAGCAATGCAAGCCAGATCATAAGCCTTTTATCCTCCATTTTAGCCGCGACAAATCGCCCCATCGTATTAAATACCGGCGCATTGGTCGGCGCGATGTCCTCGCAGTTGAACGCACAATTGGGGCGCGATTTTACGCAGCGCGCATGGAGGTGATAAGTGATGTTTGAAGGCGTAACCTTTGGAGATAAACACTCCTACCACAATTATTCGCTCATGCTGGCCGCCCCGCCCGTTGTAAGTCCGCCGGTGCCCCGTGAGCATTGGGTTACGATCCCCGGTATGGACGGCGCATTGGATTTGTCAAAGGTCCAGACGGGCTATATGCAATACGAAATGCGAACGATTGCCATGCATTTTGTATTCGTAGGCCCGCGCGGGGACTGGCCGAACGTCTTAAGCGGAATCCTTAATGACATACACGGAAAAGATATGCACATCACGCTTGACAATGACCCGGATTATTACTACGACGGCATTGTGAAGGTCGAAAAATACGAGCCGAAACAGGCGCATTTCGGGCTGTCCGTAATTTGCACGGTACAGCCCTTTAAATATGCCCGCGACGGCAGCAAAGGAGGGTTTTGATGTCAATAGCAATCATGATCGACGGCCACTTTGTGCATGTGTCGGGATTGGACGACAAAACCCTTGTACAGTCGCCGCATTTGCGCACCGAGCTTAACCGCCCGGATGTATTGACCTTTACCATGCCGCCGAGCAACGCGCGTTTCGGGAAGGTGAAAAAGCGCAAGGACATTGTATATGCGTATATTGACTACAAGGAATGCTTCTACGGTCAGGTGATCGACGAACGGCCTACCATCGACAATATGCGTGAATACTCCTGCGAGGGCGCGCTTTCCTTCTTATCCGACAGCATCCAGCGCCCGCTTGCCATAACGGGCAAAGAAAACCTGACGGCGAAAGCGCATTTTATCAGCCTCATTGAAAGCCATAACGCGCAAGTGGAGCCGTGGAAACAGTTTACCGTCGGCATCGTGGACGCATCCGAAAAGGTCATGCAAAAAGAGGACACCGACTATTCAACCACATTAAACGCCGTCGAACAGCGCCTTGTGAACCGCTACGGCGGCTTTTTGCGCGTGCGCCGGGAAAACGACGTAACCTATATCGACTGGCTCAAAGAGCTTACCGATGTAAGCACGCAGTCGGTCGAATTCGGGAAAAACATCGTAGACCTCGACGGCCTGATTGATACCCGCGAAATCGGTTCCGTGCTGATTCCCTTGGGCGCGCGCGTGAACGGTAAAAAGCTGACCATTGCCGATGTAAACGGCGGGTCGGATTCCATCGAATCGGCGGAGCTTATTCATAAATACGGCCGCGTCGTCATTACAAAGGAATTTCCGACCATTAAGGACGCGAACGAGCTATTAGGAAAAGCCCGCGAGGCCCTTTCGGAAATGGAGGACGACGAAACCTTCGACATTACCGCCGTCGATTTAAGCCGCTTGGGCGTTGACGTTTCCGCCCTGCGCGTGGGCCTTTTAACGCCCATCGTCGCGCCGCGCCACGGAATCGAAAAAAGCAAAGTCCTATACGCCGCGGATATGGATTTGGAGAATATCGAAAACAGCGTCTATACCTTCGGCGTGCCCCGCCAGACGCTCACGGAAGCCCTTGCCGAAACCGCGCGCGGCGGCGGAGGCGTAGGGAAGAAAATCGACGAGCTATCCGACATCATCACGGACGCTTACATCAACATCGACCAGATGAAGGGCGACATTGAACTTCGCGCCTATCAGGACGAGATGAACGTGCGCTTTTCAGAGGCATGGATCGGCATTAACGGCGTAAGCGCAAGGCTCGATTTGAAAGCCGACGTGGAAACCGTCGACGAGATAAGCCGCACGGTAGATCAGGCGTATGTCTTACTCGACGGCGCGAACGCGGCTATCCAATTAAAGGCCGATAAAACCTACGTCGAAGACCTTGAAAAGACCGTAAATCAGGCGCGTATCGACATCGACGGCGCGAATGCTTTAATCTCATTAAAGGCCGATACGGAAACCGTCAATACATTAGGTGAAAGGGTATCCGCCGCCGAAATCGCAATCGACGGCGCTAACAGCGAAATCCGCCTGAAAGCCGATAAGACATACGTCGATAACCTTGTCGCCGGTAAATTGACCGCGACGAACCTTGCCTCTGAGATTGCAAAGATCGAAAAATTATCTCTCCAAAGGGTGTCCGGTTCAATCGCCGAATTTTCAGCATTGACCGCGACAAATTTTGCAATCGGCGACGTGCAAATGTTCAGCCGCGCGCTGACGATGGGCGACGTCGTTTCAACAAGCGTTTTAACCTCAAAAGGCTCCACCATTGATTTAGCGCATTCCCATGCCGTAACCGTCAATCCGGACGGCACAATCACATTAGGGGAGGTCAGCGCGACAGGCGGAAATTTTAGGATTGCCGATACGCAGGCATATAAAGACGGCGTGTCGGCGGCATATACAAACGGTTACGCCGAAGGCTGGGCGAAAGCGCGAAAGGAAATCCGGCTGGTAAAAAATTCGGCTGGAACCGAAGTCTATGTGCGCGGCCCGGCCGAGGCCGTGGATACTTCCGCACAATTATATAAGATTGCGCTGAATGTCGGAATAACGAGCCATGTACACAACGCGGTCGCGGGCACCATCACAGCAAATGCATCGGGCAGCGTCGTCATCAATAATGCAACGCAAATCACAAAGACCGCAAGCAGTACGATCAATGCCAATAGTGGAATAATGTAATAAAAGGAGGATAAACCCATGAAAGCAACCAAGGCAAAACAGCACTTTGAGGCCATCAAGTCCTACATTTCCGCCATGCACATGCGCGTAGACGACGAAAACGTCGTCAAGGCGCGTTCGCTCATCGCGTACCTTAATGAGCGAATCATCGAATGCAATGAGGAAATTGCCAAGGAAGCCCAAAAGGAAGCCGAGGAAACCAATAAAGAAACGGAGGCGTAACGCATGGACAGAACCATACAAATCGCGGTTTTAAACAAAATCGCCGTGAAAACCTGCGACACCGTTTATATTTGCGGAAACAGCGACTTTTCCGTGAATTTCACCTTTGACGAGGATTGGGCGGAGCACTACTCAAAGACGGCCCGGTTTATCGCAAACGACGGCTACTTTGTAGACGTGCCCTTTTCGGGTGATACCTGCCCCGTGCCGATTCTCAGGAATACATACGGCTTTAATGTAGGCGTATACGCCGGAAACCTTTCGACCACTACGCCCGCCTATTGCCCGGCGAAGAAAAGCATTCTTTGCCCGGGCGGCGTACCCAAAGACCCGGAGCCGGATGTGTACAACGAAATCATGGAAAAATTAAACGACGGAAGCCTGCAGGGCAAACCCGGCCCTGTCGGTCCGCAAGGCCCCAAAGGCGCTACGGGTGAGCGCGGCCCCGAAGGCCCTCAGGGTGCAACCGGCCCGCAAGGCCCCGAAGGCCCTCCAGGAAAAGACGGCGCGCCCGGACCGAAAGGCGACCCCGGCGACGATAATGTATTTGTTGTCGAAATGGACTATAAATTCAAGCTCAATCATACGCGGGAAGAAATAGACGCGGCCAAAGAGGCGGGAAAACTTGTTTTCTTGAGGATGTTCGATTTGTATGTCTGCAATTACGTAGGAGTTCTTGAAAACGAGGAAGACGGCGGAAAGCTTAATCCTTGCTTTGTGTCGCCCGTCACTTACGACGCGGACGGAGTTAAACACATCGAAAAGGTACTGATTAAAAGCGACAGCACCGTTACATGGCTGATGGATTCCGCGATCAACCCGCTTACGGTCAAAACCGCGGACGGAACGGAAACCTTCGACGGCTCAGCGCCGAAAACCATCGACCTCACGAATCTTGGTTCGGGCGGGACGTTTGAAACCCCGACCGATGAAGAAGTCCTTCAGGCACTTATCGACACCGATTTCCTCCTTGCCGTAACGGATTCCGACGGTGCAATTCTGACCGACGCGGACGGCGCGATTTTAGTAATGTAATTGGAAGGTGGTAAAACAATATGGCTATGAATTTTCGAAATGTAAATGACCTTGAAACCGTAAGCAAGTTAAACGGCGGAGATAAGCTGCTCGTTAATTCCGGCGGCGTAGCTAAGCAGGTTGACGCAAACATGGTCGGCGGCTCCGGCGGTGGTGGCGGTGGAATCGTTTACACGGACGCGGACCTTTTCAGCGAGGCAACGTCGGTCACGGCGCATGCGTATATGGATGCCGAACTTACTCAGCCTATGGATTACGCAACGGGCAAAAAGCTTTTAATGGGCGGGGCTGTGATGAGCGCACCTGTACCGGATGCATACCAAAGCTATGGTCTTGCGGGTTTAACCGGGTCTTTAATAGCGGTAGCTTATGTTGAAGCGGCGCATGAGGTCTGGGCATACGCGCACGGTTTTGTAACAAGCGGAGAATTGCCGCAAGTCATGATTACGCTTAAATTTTCGGATTCGATGTCCTGATAAGGATGTGATTGCGTGAAAACCACAAACTTCGAACAACTCAAAAGCATGCTCAAAAGCATGAGCTATTCGATTTTCAATCGCATTGGAAGCCTTGAAACGACCATCAAGCCACCACACAAGCCGCAGAACATGGCCTATGTAACCGATGAAAACGGCAATGCTGGATGGGCTGAATTGCCGAAACAGGTGACCGGTGGAGATAAAAACTGGGTGGTCAAATCAACGGCTTACGATGCGATGTTTAACGGCGAGGAAATTCCCGATATAGCAGAATATTATTCCGAGCTTAAACCGGAAAATATCGTTGATATGTTGAAAAACGCAACGATCGGTAATATGATGCTTTGTTTCTACGACAAAGATTCTGCGCAGAACCGCATGGTAAATGTAGATGATATACGAATTTCGCAATTTAACGCGAACAGTTACTTTATTATAGCCAGAGCCGAAACAGCAGATAAGTCTTTTTCGATCACGTTTAACGCAGAGTATAACGAATACGATGTTGTTACTATTATTACTGCCTAAGGTTAATTGCGCGCATCCGCAAGGCGCGGGAAGAGTATCAGAAAAAGCACGGGAAATAACAAACCTCAAAAACCAAAAACAAAGTAGGTGAAATGATGGAATTGTTGAGGGAACATTTTTACGACGTTGATTTATTTGCGCCCATGAAGCGCATACACGCGGAAGGCGCGATTGCCATGCGCGACAACAAGGCCGACCGCATCGGGGCACATGTAAATGTGAAAGGAATCGCGGCGGATTTAACCGGCTACAGCGTAAAGGGATATTTCGTTAGGTCGAGCATCGAAACGATTGAGCTTGACGGCGGAATCGACGGAAACCTTGCGTATGTTGACCTTGTGGGAAGCTGCTACAAGTACGACGGAGGCTACACCCTTACCATCAAGCTTGTAAAAGACGACGCGGAAATAAGCCTTTTGATCGTTACCGGCCGCGTCCTTGCAACAAGCACGGATAAGTTTGTTTATACGGAAGACATGGTATCTCAAAAGGAAACGCTTGAAAAGCTTAACGCAATCGGTAATCTTGAAGAGCTTGAAACGGTTAATAAAAGCAGTCTTGTAGACGCGATCAACGAAGTAAAGAGAAGCGGCGGCACGGGAAGCGGCGGAACGGGCAGCGGAACGGGACAGGATGACACGCAGACGGGGATTGAGGAACAGCCGCTCTATTCGGGCAGCTTTACGGATTTGGTTGCTTCCGCGCACAATCCTGTCACTCTTAATTTCAATCTGACCGCGGGAACAAAATACGACGTGTATGTAAACGGCGAAAAGCACACCGTAACCTGCGAAAATCTGCTCATTAACGCCATGCTCGTAATCGGCAACAAACATATCATCCAAGATTCGCAGACCGACACCGGGGAACCGTTCTTCATTTATGAAAAAACGGAATCTTCTTCGAATGCCGGAAAACAGTATATTTTAGTCGGAACTTCGGGCGATTATGAAATCACGATCTATAAAGCGACAGCGGGCGGTTCCGCGTCCGATTCCGGCTATGCAGCATTGGCCGGGAAGAAAATTCTTATCCTGGGCGATAGCGTGAACGCGGGCAACGGATGGGAAGGCGGATTTGCAAATCTTATCAATGAAGACTTTGAGGGTGTGACCGTAAACAACGCGGCGGTTGCGGGCGCGCAGTTCGCCGGGGGCGATATATACGGCGAGCTTACACTTGCGTTCCAGAGCGGATTCAATGCGGATTACATCGTTTTTGACGGCGGCGGAAATGATTTGCTTTTAGATGCGCCGGAAGGCACGGTTGACATTGAAACCTACAGCGCGGGCGGATATGGGCGAGAATTTGATATAAATACGATTGCCGGCGCGTTTGAGCATTTAGCGACGAACATGCAGAAATTCTTCCCGAACGCAAAGATTATCTTTTTTAACCTCTATAAGATGCATCCCGAGGCTACGGATGTGACCTACACCAAGCAGAAACAGGTGTGGGATTTGCTCCGCGAATGCTGCGAAAAATACAGCATTAAGCATGTGGATTTGTGGAGAGAGGGCAATTTCACCCCGAACAGCGAGGAACAATGGAACATGTTTATGTTTGATTGGGTTCATATCAACGAGGCGGGATACCGTCGTTTCTGGCCGCTCATCAAAAAAGCACTTATGGAAGTCTAACACGGTGAAACCAAGGCCGCGCCCACAAAGCGCGGTCTTTTATTTAAAGAAAGGAGTGCAAGAAACATGGCGTTTGACCCAAACAAAGTGATAGCCATTGCGGAAGCGGAAGAGGGCTATCTTGAAAAGAAATCGAACGAGAATCTGGACAGCAAGACGGCCAATGCGGGCAGTAAAAACTATACCAAATACGCCCGCGACCTTGATAAGCTGGGCTTTTACAACGGAAAAAAGAACGGCGTTGCATGGTGTGATGTCTTTGTCGATTGGTGCTTTGTGCAGGCTTATGGCCTTGAAAACGCGCAGAAATTGACCTTTCAAAAAATCGGCAAAAGCAACAGCGGCGCTGGGTGCAAGTACAGCCGGAATTATTACAAGAATAACGGACGGCTGTTTGATAAGCCCGCGCCGGGCGATCAGATTTTCTTCTACGGCTCAAATCTATCCGACATATCACATACCGGCCTTGTTGTCAAGGTTGACAATACTTACGTGTATACCGTAGAGGGCAACACGTCGAGCGATTCCGGCGTTGTAGCAAACGGCGGATGCGTAAGGGAGAAAAAATACAAGCTCAATTTCAACCGCATCGCAGGCTACGGTCGGCCCGATTACGGCATTACCGCAAGCGCAAGCACTACCACAACGAACGCCAAGACCGAAACAAAGGAAGAAGCGGATATGAAATACGTAACGGTAACAGGGGGCGCCGTGAACATTCGTTCAGGCGATTCAACCAAATACGGAAAAATCGCCACCCTTAAAAAAGGCGCGAAATACGAATACGTCGCAACGTCCGTTTCGACCGGCTGGCACGCCATCCGCTACGACGGAAAAATCGCATGGATTTCAAATAATTATTCGACCGTGAAATAAGGAGGCATAAGCATGCGGGGCTTGACGATAGGTGCATTGCACACCTACAAAAGCCTCGGAATGATTTTAGCAAAACCTGAACTTTCGGCAGCACCAATCAAGCAAAAAAAGATCGATATTGAGGGCGGCCACGGTTCCATTGACCTTACGGAGTTTTTCGGCTACCCGCAATACGATGATGTAACGCACAAATTTACCTTTGCCATTTTAGGCGACGATTTGACCGGGCAATACAACCGCATAAAAAACGCGCTCCACGGCATAAAGGACAAAATCACATTTGACGACGACCCGGACCATTATTATATGGGCCGCGTTTTTGTATCGCCCCTTGCAGCCAATAACAAGGTAGGCACGGTATCCATTGAATGCGATTGTGAACCCTGGCGCTATAAATTGGCGGAAACGGTTATCTCGCGGGCCGTAAATGGTACGGACATTATTATCCTTTTAAACGGTAAAAAACGCGTCGTACCGCTTGTTTCCATCGTTACGGACACCACCATGCACATCGAATACGGCTATAACGTTTGGGATTTGGGCGCGGGACAATTCCGCCTTCCCGAATTGGAGCTTACGGAAGGGGAAAACGCCGTTTCCGTAACCGGCACAGGACAAATCACCTTCACATACCGGGAGGCTGATTTGTAATGTATAGGGTATACTCAGACGGCCTTGCGATTTACAACGACCGATTGGAAAACCTTCAAATCTTTTCGCCGTCCGTCGATTTGGAGCTTAATAAAACCGGCTCGTTTACCTTTACCATGTACCCGGACCATCCGTATTACGGCCTGATTCATAAGCTCAAAAGCATTATAACCGTCTATCAGGATGATTATTTGCTTTTCAGAGGCCGCGTGCTTGATGAGGAATACGGCTTTCACAACGAAAAGAAAATCGTTTGTGAGGGTGAGCTTGCCTTTTTCATCGACACCATCCAGCCGCCCTATGAGTACATGGGAACCATCGAAGGCTTTTTAAACTTGATGGTCACAAACCATAACGCCCAAGTGGACGAAAGCAAATGGTTCACCGTCGGCAACATCACCGTAACCGACCCGAACGACACAATTTCCCGGTCGAACATCGACTATACGGACACTTGGACGGAAATGCAGGATAAGCTTATAAAGCTTTTAGGCGGCTATATCGTCGTCCGGCACGAAGGGTATATCAATTACATTGACTACGTAAAAGACTTTACCCTTCTATCCTCCCAGCCCATCACCTTCGGGCAAAACCTGATTGACCTAAAGCGCATCATGAAGGGCGCGGACATCGCAACGGCCCTTTTGCCATTGGGCGCAAAGCTTAAGGACGAGGAAGGGAAGGACACCGACGCGCGCCTGACCATCCAAGACGTAAACGGCGGAAATCTATATGTGCAGGATGAGGAAGCGGTAAGCAAATACGGCTTTATCTGCCGGACGCATGTATGGGACGACGTAACGGAGGCTAATAACCTATTGACAAAAGCCCATGCACAGTTGGCCGAATTTGTCAATACGCCCGCCTCCATCGACCTTACAGCCGCGGATATGGCCACAATGGACGCGTCCTTTTCCTCCTTCCATCTGGGTACATACGTCCGCGTCAACAGCCCGCCGCACGGTATATCGCAAAACCTGCTCGTCACCAAGCTGTCCGTAAAGCTCAAAGACCCCGCCGCCAACCGCTTAACCTTGGGCGGCGTGATTCCCGCGCTGTCCGGCACAATAGCGGGGATATCAAGCGGGCAAGCGGTAATTCACCGGGAAATCGAAGGCGCGGTAAAAAAGGCCGCCGAGGCCGTATATAACGTAGAGCTTAACTTACTTTCGTCCCTTACCCAGACGGCGGAAAACATCCGCGCAATCGTCGCGGAGGAATACGCGCTTAAGGACGACACAGAAAGCCTCGTCGCCGCCGTCAGCACGGAATTGGAGCTATTAAAAGACAGCTTCACCATCGAATTTACGCAGTTTTCCGCCGATATCGAAAGCATCGCCGCGGGAACCGACGCGGAATTTGAGGAAATCCGAAAATACATCCGCTTTACGGACGGTAAGATTCTTTTAGGCGAAATCGGAAACGAGCTTGAATTGCAAATCGCAAACGACCGCATTTCCTTTTTGCAGGACGGCGCGGAGGTTGCCTATATCAGCAACCGAAAGCTGTATATCACCGACAGCCATTTCCTTCACAGCCTGCAAATCGGCTCGTTTGCTTTTCTTCCCCGCGCCAACGGGAATTTAAGCTTTAAAAAGGTTTAGGAATGATAGGCCGCTGACCCCTGAAAGGGGGATAAGCACATGGCAACATCAGGAACCATACAGGAGGCCATCCGCACCGGCTACCGCATGCAAATCGCATGGACGGTTGACAGCCAATCAGTAGCAAATAACACATCATCCGTAACCGCAAAAGTGCAGCTCGTTTCGACCGGCTCATCTTATACCATCAATTCAAGCGCCACAAAATCCGGTTCATTAACGATCAACGGCACAAAGTACACCTTTACCTTTTCCGCCGCGCTTTCCGGGAATCAGACGAAAACCATTTTTCAAAAAACGGTCACGGTATCGCACGCCTCGGACGGCTCAAAAACCTGTGCCTTTTCGGCCACCGCGGGCATTAACGTAACGCTTTCCGGCACGTATTACGGAAACGTCACGGCCTCGGGGAACGGCACGTTTGACACCATCGCGCGCGCCTCTACGATTTCAAGCGTTACCGCGTCCGTCGCCATCAACGGAACAAACGAATGCGCCGTTTCGATCAGCCGGAAATCTTCCGCATTTACCCATACCGTCGTATGGAAACTCGGGAGCTATTCAAAGACGACCACCGGCGCGGGAACGAGCGCAACATACGCCATACCCTTATCGTGGATAAACGCCATGCCGTCCGCCACCACCGGCACAGGCACGGTAACGGTCACAACCTATAACGGCTCAACCAAGATCGGAAGCGCGGTTTCGAAATCCTTTAAAGTAACCGTCCCCGCGTCCGTCGTGCCCACAATAAGCGCCGTGAGCCTTTCTGAGGCCGTTTCGGGCTTAAGCGCACAATTCGGCGCATACGTGCAGAACAAGTCTCAATTGGCCGTTTCCGTGACCGCTGCGGGCGTTTATTCATCGACCATCAAGGCGTATAAAACAACCATCGACGGCGCGAATTACACCGCGAAAAGCTTCACAAGCGGCGTTCTCAAAAACAGCGGGAGCCGGACCGTTACCATAACCGTAACGGACACCCGCGGACGCACGGCCACAACTACACGCACCGTAAATGTGACCGACTACGCCGCCCCGAAGATCACGCTCTTTAACGCCTACCGCGTAAACGCAGCCGGGGAGGAAGACTACAACGGTACATTTGTCAAGTGCCTTTATGCATGGGCCGTATCGCCCGTCGGGAACAAAAACGCAAACGCGTATGTTTTCGAACGGAAGCTGAAAACCGAAACCGAATGGGAGGCCGTCGCAAGCGGAAACGCGTATACCTTTAACAGTAACCGCGTATTCACGCAAACCTTTTCCACCGAATCCTCATACGACCTGCGCCTGTCCATTACGGATTATTTCGGCGCGGTCCGGGCATCCGCCGAAATCCCCACGGCCTTTACGCTGATTGACTTTAACGCGTCCGGTAAAGGCGTGGCCTTTGGCAAGGTGTCCGAAGTCGAAAACGGCATGGAAATTGATATGCCCTTGAGCATCAATCAATATGTCTACATGGGCGGCGTTAAAAAGTCGAATGAGGAAAAGGATATCTATTTCCAGACGACGGGCGACGCGCCAAACGTCCACAACTGCAAGCTCTACGGCGCAAGCGGCGACAGCGTAACGTCTATCGGTTGTTGGGACACGGCCCGCTCACACGGCATCTGGCGCTATCTGACCGGTACGCAAAACCTCGTCTTTGACGCAAACGTAAAGGTCACAAGGGCAAACGGCGGCGATGAATTCATCACCAGTAAGGCCGTTACACACGGAAGCCGCACGGGCCGCGCGCAATTCTCAAACGGCCTCTTAATCCAATGGGGCGTTGAAACCATCACGCCCGTAAAGGACACGCCAACGGCAAAGGCGGTAACATTCCCGGTGTCCTATACATCCGTCCCGATGGTTTTAACCTCGGCCATAACCACGGTGCCCGGCTCGTCCGTCACAGGAAACGCGCCGGCCAATATCACAGTCACGGGTTTTGACGCATACGTCACGCGCAACGGCACGACCAATACCTCGGTCGGCTGGGTCGCAATCGGTTACAAAGCATAAGCAAACAGCAAAGGAATGATTAAAATGCAGATTACTTTGAACTGGCAAACCATCATCACGGCGGGGGCCGTAGTCGGCGCGATTGTCGCGCTCATTACATACTTTTCGAAGGTAGTCCGCTGGGTGGACAAGCAGGGGAAACAGGACAAAGACATCAAGGAAATAAAGCAGCACCACGAAGACGACATGAAAACCATAAAAAAAGAGCAGACATTGCTTGTCTATGGCATTCTCGCCTGTTTGAAAGGCTTGAAAGAGCAGGGATGCAACGGCCCGGTAACGGAAGCCATAAACAGGATAGAGAAGCACTTGAACGAAACCGCGCACAATTAAAAAGGGGAGGCATCACGCCTCCCCTGATTTTTTATTTTCAGCCTATCACTTCATAGCCGAGTTGGATGCACTTCAAGACTTCCTTTAAAAAGGAAAAGTGGATGAAGTTTGCTTCCGTATCGCCTTCAATCGCGCGGCATTTGCTGGAACGGGAGAAGCCCCATTCTTCCTTGTCATTGGCACGAATCCAAAGTTCGAATGAATCTTCCTTCTCGTTGTATTGAACCTTTGCCTGCATCTTCTGCTTTGCCATTTTACATTGCCTCCTATTTCATATCCTGATCCATCATCTTATAGTAAAGCTTCGCGCATAAATCGGCGTAGTCCTGAGCGCCTTTCCGGGCCGCCTCGGTCATTTCGGGCCGCTTATACTTGTGGTGCAAGTCGTTGGTCGCGGTGATCAGCATTCCCATTTCTTTTTCGGTGAGGGTTATGGTGTAGGTTTCCATGCTTTTTTCCTTTCTGCCGGGATAGGCTCCCGGCGGGCCGTGTCGGTCATCTGTTAGTTGTTGTGAGTGTTGCTGAGGAATTTGTTGTATTCTTTGATTGCCGCTTGCAGGCTTCCGGCGTGTATTCCGAATATCTTTTCGCCCGTATCGTATCTATCGAATACTTGCAACGAACCGGCTCTACTATGGCTCTTGTCTTTAACACCGTAGTAATCGTAGAAGTAAATAACCGCAACGCCGGTCATTTCTACAACCTTTAAGGAATGTGCCGGACGATCAACCAGTTTCTGATAAAGCTGTTGAAGTGTCATTGTCTTTCCCTTTCTCCCGGTGTTTCGCCCCGCCGGGAGGGCTTGCCGTTTATACCTTCGCAAGATAACCGTTTTCATCGTAACGGTAGATGATTTTTTCGTTTTCGTCTGCGACCTCGGTTTCGAACTCGCCTACGAAATGCCAACCTTTGCAGGTGTCGAAGAACTTCTTCCAGTTGTCTTGACTGATAAGGCGGTGCATTGTCATGTTATACATCATCGTCCAAGTTTCTTCACACAGGTTGTATTCCAGATACAGGTCGATCATTGCCTTAACGCTCATCATGCTGTTGTTCTTCATTGTGTTTTCCTCCTTGTATTTCCCTTTGCTTTATGGGTACATTATACTATATAGCGGACATATATGCAAGACGGCCGAATAGACAAACTTTTCGCGCTATTTTTGTACAAAACGTATATAGCGGAAATATACAAAAGGGTGTATAATAAAGCCAACAACGGAAGGAGTGACGAAATGGGCGACAAGTACACCGAAGCACAGAAAAAGGCCTCCATCAAGTACATGCAGGACAAGACGGACGACATCCGCCTGAGGGTGCCAAAGGGCACGAAAGAACGCTGGAAGGCCGCCGCCGAAAAAGCGGGCGTGTCCATGACAAAGTATGTTCTCGATACAATAGAGGCCGCTATTGAGGCTCAAGACCATTGAACGAAACAAAGCAAAATTAAAAGGGGAGGCGTGATGCCTCCCCTTCTTTTTTGTGCCTATTGGTGTATGTAGTAACTTATCGCGCCATTCGGGCCGATGATTTACTACATACACAGGTTAAAAAAATTTGATGTCTTTAATTTGCTTGCGGGCGGCATTACCGATTTGCCAATCAAGCTGAATTTCCTCGACGAATGAGCGCCAGAATGCGCGCCTGTGTTCGGGGTTTAATTCGTTGTATATAGCTTTCCAATCGCCGGAAAGGACATCCTCTATATGCGTATAGTCATATGTTGGCGTGCTGGACCGTTCCGCGCGGGCTTCGTGAATCTTTTGAGTAAGTTCATCGTATTGGCGGTCGTATTCTTCCGGGCTTGCGATACGGCCTTTTTGCCATGAGTAATTCAGGCGGCCCAATTCTTTTTCAAGCTCTTCCAAATTATAACGATACGTAACCTCTTTTGATTCGCTGATGCTTTCGACAATGGCTCGCTTCATGTCGAGGATTGTTCGCACCTGCTCAAGCATTTTGCCCTCTAATGTGATTTCCATTACGCAGGTTTTAAAGTTGCATTTTTTGTCGCGGTTCGCATTCATGCAACGATACATAGCGTATTTATGAGGCCTGACCGTCCCGTCGGCGAGTTTTCGTTTATTTGTATGCATACCGGCGGTTAATCTTCTCCCGCATTCCGGGCAAGTAATCAAGCCGCTGAAAAGATAGATTCTGTTTTGCGGCGTGCGCTTTATATTATTTTTGATAATCCGCTGCAAGGCTGCAAATGTTTCCGCGTCCACATACGGCGGGCAATAATTGGGGTTTCCCTTATACGTCCCCATGAGCATTTCGTTTTGCAAAGCATTGTATAAAACGTTATATCCGACATTCAGGCCGTATTTGGCGTTGACGTGCGTCATAGCGCCGCGCACGGAATGATATTTAAGGACGTAGGCAATAGCATCATACATCAGGGCTTCATATTTCGGGTCTTTGTCGATATATTTATGCCTTTCGCCCGGCTCCGGCTGTTTTACGCAGAAGCAGATTGGAAGGCTTTGCGTGCCGAAAAGCGGCAGACCTTCTTTTACTTTATAGTCATTTACGATTTTGATTCGCTCACTTGTCTGGTCGGCTTCAAGCTCGGCAATTACGATTTTCATATTGACAAACGCGCGTCCGTTTGCGGTTGACAAATCGTATTTTTCCTCGGTTGCCGTCCATGTTACATGGTTCGCGTCAAGGATTTTCATGCATTCATGGTATTCGGCCACGGAGCGAAAAAATCGGTCCAGTTTGATAAAGATGATGCGCTTGAACTTCTTCTTTTCCGCATCATGGATCATGCGCTGTAATTCCGGGCGCTTCTTAATGAGCTTTCGCGCGGACACGCCTTCATCTTTGTACCATTCCACGATTTTCAGATTGTTGGCCTTTGCGTATTCTTCCAGCTTTTCCACCTGCGCGTCAAGGGATATGCCGTGCATTTTTTGCTCCTGTGTTGATACGCGGATATAGGCCGCAACTTCCTCAATATAGCCTGTACCGCCGATGTATGTTCCGATTTCCATTTCTCTCTCTCCTTTGTTGTGTTCCTCCGTTTTTCTTTCATACTTTCAATTTTTATACTTTATTTTTTTCTGCCTCCTGATTGAAATAAAGGTCAACGATTTTTGCCTTTCGATTATTCTCCGCCCAAAGATTATCGTTGTCTGCGCGAAGCTTCGTGATTTGTTCAAGCAGGAAAGTGATTTTCTGCTGCGCGTCTGCCCGGACCAAATCAAGCTCCGCCTTGTATGCCGCGTGTATGTTGTCGAGCGCTTGCCTGTATTCCTTATTATCATCTAACGCCCTTTCAAGCTCTCGCATGGCATCGTGCATTTTATCGTCAGGCCGGTGTTCTTCCTCGAATGCGAGATAGCACGGATATTGGCTGGTTGATCCGATGATTACATTTTCAAGCAGCCGGGCCGTTTCGCGCATGATGTCCTGCTCAACGTTCTGCGCCATAAGCCGCTCGATTGTTTTCACGGATACCCCGGATTTCTCCGCTATTTCAGCGTTTGTAAGGCCGTTTACTTCCTTCATGTCGCGCATATACTCGCACCAGCGTTCAAGCGTAAGCCCCGAGGTGCGCGGGCCGTCGCAGCTGACCTTACGATGCGGGCAGGAAAGGCAACGATTATAGGGTTTATTCGCAGAATCATACTTTTTCTTCATAAAATAATTCTCCGTTTAGTAAGCAATATAAGGTTTTTGCCCTGCAAAAATGGCGGATTTTTTCCCGCTATATTCCCGTGTTTTCCAGTCATATTTGGCTTCTTTTTACCCTTGAAAAATGATATTATTCAGGCGGGTCAGAGATGGCCTATCATTCCGGGGGCGCGGGCAATCGTGGGTGGTGCTGCCGTTGTCCGCGCTTTTTCTTCCGAAACCTGAATTTTCCGAATATGGAAATAAGTATTGCAAGCGGCAAGATTTTCACTTAAAATCGGATTTGAACGAACGCACGTTCCATTTACGAAAGGAAGGCACGCCACATGACCAAAGACCAGTACATCCAGAAAATCGTCGATCTTATGAACCGCTGCAATGATATTCCCCTGCTTGACCTGATTTTGAGATTACTTAGTAAAAGTCTTTAGCATATTGCGGACGGCTATAATCTGATCGTCGTCCAGATTGTTAAGCTCTTTTACCAACAACAAAAAATCCTCGTTCAATCTGAGGCGTACAATGATTCCGGCCAAGGCTTCGTTGTCCGCCTCTTTTTCGTCTGTCATTTTATCCTCGATGAGATCGCTTTTTAGTATGCCGAAATAATCTGCCAGCCGCTGAATTTTGTCTATGCGCGGGAACTTTTTCTCATTGATCCACTCATTAAATGTCGGCGGCGAAACACCGGCTACGTCGGCAAGCTCTTTTTGATTTTTCCCGGAAAGCTCCATGTACCGCCTTAAATTACGGGCAAAAATCTTTTTGGACCATTTTTTATCCATATTTACCACCTCCTTTTTCTACTATATATTGTACACGCAATTCGCTAAAAAAGCAATATAAAAATACAAAAAATTTGCTTTTAGCTATTGACTTTTGGCGGTTACTATATTACAATAGCATCAGTGATTAGCTTTTAGCTAATTTCTGCGAGAAATAGGCAATAAAGAAGGGAGGAAAATTATATGCCTAAAATTTCTTTGAAGGCGGCGCGAGTAAACGCGGGTTTTACACAGCCGGAAGCCGCCGCCAAGCTTAATGTGGCCGTAAGCACTATTCGAAATTGGGAAGCCGGGAAAACCTACCCGAAGCAACCGCAGATCGAAGCAATGTGCCAACTGTACGGCATTTCTTTTGACGTTCTTTTTTTTGCATAAGAAATTAGCTTAAAGCTAATTATAGGAGGCGAGGCGATGCAAACAGGCAAAGCGCCAAGCGGCGAAAAGATACTCAAAACGCTCATTGAGCTTTACGCGGATCAGATGGGCGTGAAAGTGAAGTATTCCATAAAGGATAAAGAGGCGGGAGAGGATAGATGCACATGAACTATAAATTAGGCAGTTTATTCGACGGGTCGGGCGGATTCCCGCTTGCGGGCAGTCTGTGCGGAATTGAACCGCGCTGGGCTTCAGAAGTCGAACCCTACCCGATAGCCGTTACAAGGTCGCGTTTTCCGAACATGAAGCACATCGGAGATATCAGCAAGGTAAAAGGCGCGGAGATTGAGCCGGTGGACATCATCACGTTTGGAAGCCCCTGTCAGGATTTGAGCGTTGCGGGAAAGCGCGCGGGGCTTAAGCACGAAGACAACGGCGACGATGAAACCACGCGAAGCGGCCTGTTTATGGAAGCCGTTCGAATCATCAAGGAAATGAGGGAAGCAACGAATGGATTATACCCAACTTTCGCTCTTTGGGAAAACGTCCCCGGAGCATTCTCAAGCAATAAAGGCGAGGACTTCCGGACCGTCCTTGCAGAGCTTATTGGAATCGTCGAGCCGAACGCCGTTATGCCTCCGGTTCCGAAAGCAGGCTGGGCTTACGCCGACAGTTATATCGGAGACGGATGGAGCCTTGCATACCGAGTTTTTGACGCTCAATACTGGGGAGTCCCCCAGCGTCGCCGCAGAATCCACCTTGTCCTCGATCTTAGAGGCGAACGCGCCCGAGAAGTATTATTTGAGCGTGAAGGCGTGCGAGGGTATTTTGCGAAGAGCGGCGCGCAGAGGCAAGGAATTGCCGCCGATACTGAAAGAAGCGTTGGAACAGATGATTGCGAGGGAGATAACAA
Source organism: Clostridia bacterium (assembly GCA_017560765.1). Classification (GTDB taxonomy): domain Bacteria; phylum Bacillota; class Clostridia; order UBA1212; family UBA1255; genus Egerieisoma. The sequence goes on from JAFZEI010000068.1 coordinate 36,620, forward strand.
CAGCTTAGTACCGTACACCATCAAAATCCGCTCCGGCTGTGAGGGCGGCGGAAAGGGCGCGCTGATTCAGGTGGACAAAAGCGCGACGCTTGCCACAAACAACGACCAGTATCTTTTTCAGCCGATACCAAACCTTCTGCTGGACGACCAAGGCGGACAGCAGATAAACGTCAGAACAGACGAAAAGTGCCCTACGCTCAGAGCTGAGACACACGGGAACCATCCCTGTGTTGTGCAAAGCATAGCCTACAGCTTTGATAGTATCGCCTCCAACAGCATGAAATCTAAGAACCCGCACAGCGGATGCAGACAGGTGGAAGTAGCGAAAACACTTGACACAACCGACCCGAATCCTTGCAAGAATCAGGGAGGCATTGCGGTTGTAGAAGTTTACGACGCGAGAGGCAACGGCGATGGAAAAACCGCGAACACCTTAACGGGCGACCACAACAACCGAATCACGGATTACACTTCCATTGTGTGTGAACCGTTACCGATTCATGATCAGGCCACACGTTTTGCAGGAAAGCGAGGCGATAAAGCGGACGGCAAGGGAAACGGCCTTGGCGTAGGAAGCCCCGGCGACCCGATGAACACATTGACATCCGCGGATAGGCACGCGGTTGTGTATGCCACAGACATCGGCTTCTTCAACAGTCAGGAGAACGTATCTCCGACCCTGTTGGCAAGGATGTACAAAGACCCGCATCTGGTCACGTATGAAGGTTTCGGAATCCATTATATCGTCCGCCGCCTGACACCGACCGAATGCGCGCGGCTTCAAGGATTTGCGGATCGTTGGGGCGACATTGACGAAAAGACCGATTTCACCGATGAGGAATACCGTTTCTGGCTGGAAGTGAGAAACACACACGCAGCCATTAACGGCAGAGCGGAAAAGGAGTACACCAAAGCGCAAATGCTTACATGGTACAACAAACTCCACACGGACAGCGCGGAGTACAAAATGTGGGGAAACGGAATCGCCCTGCCGCCTGCTCTTTACTGTATGCAGGGGATTGCGGATACATTGAATAAGCAAACGGTTTGATTTAATCCCGGAACGATAGCACCATCTGACCTCAATAAAGAAGGAGGTCAGAACATGAAGGAATTCAAGAGCTTTTACAAGGAAGTCGGAGGAAACGAGGGCGGGAAGTGCCGATACAACACGCGGCTTGACCTGTACGGATGCGGATGCCAGCACGATTGCAGTTATTGCTACGCAAAATCACTTCTTGATTTTCGCGGGCTGTGGGACGCAAAGGAACCGGCCGCCGCAGACCTTAAAAAGGTTGCGCGAAAGATCGACCGGCTCACGCCCGGAAGCATTGTGAGATTGGGAGGCATGACAGACTGCTTTCAGCCGATGGAGAACATCAACCACATTACGCGGGAAACGATCAAGCTGTTAAACGCGCGCGGCGTAGGCTATCTGATTGTCACCAAATCCGACCTCATATGTGAATACATGCACATACTTGACAAAGCCCTTGCCCATGTGCAGGTAAGCACAACATGGATTCCCACCGAAAAGGCGGTATCAACGGAAAGGAGGATAAAGGCCGTTGAAACCTTGCAGAAAGCGGGTTTTGACGTTGCCGTAAGGTTATCCCCATACATTCCACAGTTTGTGGATTTCGCCCGTTTAAACGCCATACAATGTGAAAAAATCATCGTGGAGTTTTTAAGGGTGAATCATTGGATACGGAAATGGCTTCCGCTGGATTACAGCGAGTACACCGTACACCACGCCGGATACGATCACCTGCCGCTTGAAAAGAAGATTGAATATCTTTCAAGGGTAACGGGATTTGATGAGGTAAGCGTGTGCGAGGATGTGACAGAACATTTCGACTACTGGCGGGAAGCCGTGAACCATAACAAAGACGACTGCTGCAATTTAAGAAAGTGAGGGTTTTAAAATGAGCGAATACATGATTCTGGCCTATGTGCTCGTAGGCGTACTGGTTTTCCTTGTAATGTGTTTCGGGGTTGTTTTGATCATGACCGCGTTTGACATCATCCGAAACAGCTATAAGGAGGTAAAGGAAGATGACCCTTTCGACGAAACTGAAATTGCAGAGTGAAATTGACGCGCGGAACGAAGCGCGGGAACGTGAATTTGTAGAGAGGACGGAGAAAAAGCATGGATGAAAGAGACATCAGCATCGTGTTAAAAGCACTCGCGGACAAAATCCGCACGCTTGAATGGGAGAATGAACATCTGAGAGCGCGCAATGAAGAGCTGAATACAGCGCTTGCGAAATTGCCGGTGAACGATTAAAAGGAGGGCGCACGGATGGAAAGTACCTACATTCCCGAGAAAATGCGGATTTACGAAGCGGGCCGCGCGGTGCCGGATTACGCGCAAAAAGGCTTTAATAACGGTCGATTCAAGGGGACGGACATTTCCCCCATGTGGCGCATAAAGAAGCTCACAGAGCTTTTCGGGCCGTGCGGCATGGGCTGGTATACCGAGGTCATCAAGCGCGAGACGCTTGAGGTCGGGGAAGAAATCTTCGCCATCGTCGATATCAACCTTTATATCAAAGACGGCGACGGATGGAGCAAGCCCATATTCGGGACCGGCGGAAACGCCCTGAGAAGCAAGACGAAAAACGGCGTAATGACCTCGGATGAGGGCTTTAAGATGGCCTACACGGACGCGATTTCCGTCGCCTGCAAGGCGCTCGGCATCGGCGCGGACATTTACTTTAGCGCGGATAAATCATCCAAATACGCGCCGTATTACGAAGGGGACAGAGAACCCGAAGCCCCGAAAGCGGATGAACCCCCGGCGCTTATCACCCCGGCACAGGTCGCGGCCATCAAAATGAAATGCTCGGAAAGCGAAATCAACATGCTTTTAGTCCGCTACAAAATCAAAGAGCTTTGCCAGATGACGGAAGCGACGGCGGCGGGCGTAATCAGAAACCTTGAGGCGCGCGGACGATGAAGGGGCGGTTGATTGACCTAACCGTCGGCATGGACGGCCTGCAGCGCGTGACGGTGGCCCTTGACGGGGACATGCGCGAAACCTTTTCGGAGCTTCACGCGGAGGACGTGGAAATCACCGTCAAAAAGTACCGCAAAAAGCGGTCACTTGATGCCAATGCCTACGCGTGGGTGATCATAGACAAGCTTGCCGCAAAGCTCAACCTGCCGAAAGCCGACGTTTACCGCGAATGCATCCGATCAATCGGCGGCGTATCGCAGACGGTATGCGTAATGAATAGTGCGGTAAATGCGCTGATTGACGGTTGGAAGCACAACGGTTTGGGCTGGTTTGCGGAAACCTTCCCCAGCAAAATCGACGGCTGCACAAACGTAATTCTTTATTTTGGATCATCCACCTACGACACCAAGCAGATGAGCGCCCTCATCGACTATCTTGTGGAGGCCTGCAAAATGCAGGGCATAGAAACGGCAACCCCGGACGAAATCGCAAAATATAAGGAGGAATGGACCACATGAACAAATGGTTAGGCATGGGCAACATCGCCCGCGACATCGAATTCAGAACCACCCAGAGCGGCGTAGACGTTTGCTCTTTTACCATCGCCTGCAACCGGCGATATGTTGACAAGGTATCAGGAAAGCGCGAGGCGGATTTTATCAGCTGCGTAGCATTCAAAGCGACGGCGGGCTTCATCCATAAATACTTCGAAAAGGGCATGAAAATCGGCGTTGTCGGAACGCTTCAAACCCGCTCCTATGACGCGCAGGACGGAAGCAAACGCTATGTGACCGAGGTACTTGTCGAAGAAGCGGAGTTTGTCACCCCGAAAGCCGATTCTGCCGCAAGACCGCAAGCAAACAACACCATGCAGGATGTAACGCAAGAGGAAGAAGACGGCCTGCCGTTCTAACTAAGGAGGAAACCCCATGAAAAACCTATACGAGCTTACAAGCGATTACATACAGCTTTACGAAATGCTGGAAGCCGGCGCGGAAACGCCGGAGGACGAAGCGGCGATTCTCGCTGCGATTGAGGAAACCGGGGCAAATTTGGCCGATAAGGCCGACGCATACGCCCGCATCATCAAAAACCTTTCCGCCGAGGCGGAGGCCTTAAAGGCCGAAGAAAAGCGTTTAAGCTCCCGCCGTAAGGTCTGCGAAAACGGCGTAGAGCGGCTTAAAGCGAACATGCTTCTGACCATGCAGACCTTGGGCGCGGAAAAGCTCAAAACGAGCATCGGCACATGGGCGGTGCAGAAAAATCCGTGGAGCTGCGACGTAACGGACGTTTCAAAGGTCCCGGCCCGCTTCCTCATCGAACAGCCGCCGACGGTTGACAAAAAGGCGATTCTCGCGGCCTTCAAGGAAACCGGGGAAGTATTCGACGGCGTGGACATCCGCCAGAGTGAAGGGGTGCGGTTCAGATGACCGCAAACGAAAGACCGACACAGGTTCAAAGAATCCATAAGTACATGAACGATTTCGGAAGCATCACGCAGTTTGAGGCGATGCGGGATTTGGGCGTAATGCGCCTCGCCTCCCGCATATCCGAAATGCGGAAAGACGGCTTCGACATCGTGTGCCAAATGGAAACCACCCGCAACCGCTACGGCGAAAAGTGCCATGTGAAGCGCTACAGTCTCAAAAAGGAGGCGGGCGCGGATGGGCATTAAGAGGGTGGTAGATGTCGGGTTCTGGACGGATGACAAGGTTGTGGACATGTTCAGCCCGGAAGACAAGCTCTTTATGCTCTATCTTTTGACGAACCCGCATACTTCACAGCTTGGCATCTACCAAATCAACAAAAAGAACATTGCCTTTGAGACCGGCTATTCCACGGATACCATCGCTGTACTGCTTGACCGTTTCCAGAACTCTTATCGCATTATCCGTTATTCGGAGAAAACAAAGGAAATTGCCGTTAAAAACTATTTGAAGCACTCCATCATCAAGGGCGGAAAGCCGGTTGAGGATTTACTTCTTAAAGAGATTGCGGCGGTCAAGGACAAGGCGCTTGTAAAGTGGGTTTTTGATAGCATCGGTTCAGATGAAAGCCTGAACATTACCGTTCAAAAGATCATTTCTCTATCTAATGATAATGAGAATGAAAATGATAATGAGAATGATAATGAGGATTCGTACCACGAATCGTATAACGAATCGTCCCCGATTCGTCAAAAGCCCATCCGCCACAAATACGGGCAATACAAAAATGTGCTTTTGTCGGATGAAGAATTTGAAAAACTGGAAAACGAGTTCCCCGACGATTGGCTTGTACGCATTGAAAGGCTTTCAGAATACATAGCCAGCAAAGGCGCGAAGTACAAAAGCCACATTGCAACGATCAGAGCGTGGGCGCGGAAGGATAAGGAAAAGCACCCGGCCACTGACAACCGCTATCACGTAAGCGCCAAGCGCGACGAAGGCGGCGGCGACTTCATGGATTTACTTTAAGGAGCTGATAAAGCATGGAAAATATGGCGCTTCAAAACGCGATTGCCGGAATCGGCTTAACCATCATCGAAAACCGGAGCCGGGCAAACGTGGATGAAGAAATGCGGGAGGACGGCATGCCCTACTGCAAAAAGTGCAATGAGCCGCTTTTGCTCAAATTGGAATTTGCCGAAGGCATGGCGGAAAGGCTCGGAAAAACCCGCTACGTGCCCCGCAATTGCGCATGTATGCGCGTAATGTTGGCGGAGGAATCAGCACAATACGAAGCGCAGAAGCGCCGGGAAGAGGTTGAAAGAGGCTCGGAAATCGCATCGTACAGCTACCGCGAACAGACGTTTTCCAAAGACGACGGGCGCGCGCCGAAAATCAAACGCATGTGCTTAAAATACGTGGAAAAATCCGCGGAAATGGCGGACGGAAATTTCGGCCTTGCGTTTGTCGGTGAAAACGAAAGCGGAAAAACCTTCTGGGCCTCATGCCTCGCAAACGCCCTCATGGAAAAGGGCGAAACGGTAATGATGATTCCGCTTAAACAGCTCATCGACCGCATGAACAAAAACTTCGGGGAATACCGGGAAGAAACGCTTCGGAAGGTCCGGTCGGTTGGTTTTCTGATTCTTGACGATTACGGCGCGGAACGCGAAACGGATTTTTCGCTTGAAAACGCGTTTGAGATCATCGACGCGCGGTATTGCGCGAAAAAGCCTATGATCATCACGACGAACCTCACCGAAGACGCGCTTCGGAACCCTTCGGACATCAAGCTGAAACGATCCTATTCCCGCATCGTCGAAATGTGCCCGGCAATCGTGAAGGTGGAAGGGTTCGAGCGTCGCAAGGAAATCGCCGAGGCCAAGAAAAAAGCGCTGGCAGAATTTTTGAGAGGGTGAAAAAGAATATGACCCCGGAATACGATTTTCAGCCCCTAAACATCATCGAATGGGAGCAGAAACACGGTATTTTCCGCCGTCAGGTAAACGGCATGACGTACATTTATTGCGGAAATTATCCGCTTACGTGCGAAAGCATCGACCGCGAAAACCGCGCGCGCTATGCCCGGGAAATGGACGCGAAAGCGCATGATCAGCAGGCGGAAAGGAGGACGGAATAATGGCGAAATACGGAAACAAGCAGGTTTTCTATGACGGAAAGCTTTTCGACAGCAAAAAGGAATTGGCAAGGTATAAAGAGCTTTCCTTGCTTGAAAGGGCCGGGGAAATCTCAGACCTTAAAATGCAGGTGCCATATGAGCTGATCCCGCCCGCGTTTGAAACCTATGAGCGGTACGGAAACAGCGGGAAACGGCTCAAAGACGGAAAACGATGCATTGAGCGGGGCGTTACGTACAAAGCCGATTTCGTTTACAAAGACCGGCACGGAAAAACCGTTGTCGAGGACACAAAGGGCGTTCGGACAAAAGAGTACATTTTGAAAAGAAAACTGATGCTGTACATACACGGCATCCGCATCCGTGAACTTTAAAAGGGAGGAAAAAGACATGGGCTTCTGGGAGGTTATGGGCTACATTGTAGCAGCGTTGGTGTTTTGCGCGATTGGCGCCGCCGTTTCTGAATATTACAACGAAAAGGCATGGCGAAAGTATTACGAGGGCGTTGGCGAAGGGAAAAATTTGCGAGTCTGGAAGGATTCGGCGCATGGACGCTATCCGCTGAGGCCGGGAAAGAAGGAAGGGACGGGCCATGCCCCGAGAGTGTCATAATTGCCCGGACCGATACACGGCCTGTCAGGACACATGCACAAAGCCGGGCGTGGTCGAGGAACGCAGGAAAAAGGAAATACGGTACGCCGAGCGCCTAAAGGCGTTTGAGCTTTCCTGCGCCGAGCACGATTCGATCAAGCGCAGCCGGAACGCGCGGCACAGATAGAAAGGCGGGGTGACAATGGAATTTGAACCGGGCGCGCGCATGCTCACATGCAAAGAAATCATGGGTTTTACCGGGCTTACCAAATGGCAAGCGCAGTCGCTTTTGAACATATACGGCGTGATTGTGGGCGGCTGGCGCTGCATGAGCGTCAGAAAGCTTAAAAGCCTGATTGCGGACGGCACGGTTGAAAAGCACAAGCAGAGGCACGGCGGAAGGCCGGCGAAAAGTGAAGAGTGAAGAGAGAAAGGAAGAAACCTATGCACATTAAAGATACGTTTATGTTAGAACTTGATGCCCTTGAAACCTTTATCGAATTTTCCACAGCCGCGCCGCGTGACGTTATTTCGATGGTAAAAAAGCTCATTGAAAAGAACACGGTAACGGATGTGCCGGTCAGCTTTAACGAAATTTTAGAGCCGACCGCCAAAGCGGAAAAGCCCGAAAAGCCGAAGGAAAAGAAGGTGCATCGCATCGCCTATCCGGAGTACGCCAAATGGCTTGAAGATACCGTAAACCCCGCATGGATCACGGAGGGCGAACAGTTAAGACGCGCAAGGGAAGCAAAGAACATGACGCGCCTTGAAGCCGCGGAGCTGGTCGGTGCAAGCACAACAACGTACAGCGCATGGGAGCGCGGGGAGACCCCGCCGAAGTCACAGAAGATTAAAGCCGCCATTTACAAAAATTTCGGCATCCGCTTCTCGGGCCGCCTGCCGCTGCCCCATCCGGGAAAGACGTATTACTATTTGGACGAAAACGGTTGAAAGCGGGTTGAAACATTGCATCGACTTGCGCGTATGCGCAGGATGCCCATACAGCCGATATGCGGAATGCACGATGATGCTTTTAAAGGATTTATACCAGTTTGCAAAAACAAGCAGAAAGTGGATGGAAAACAAATGAAGATAAAACCTCTTTGCCCCGGTTGTGGAAGCCCTATGGAATGCAACGAACCGAATCTGCATGTACACGAAACGCCCGAAAGCTTGCGGTATATCTGCAGCTATATGTGCAGTAGCTATAAATGCGGATGGTATGCGCCGATTGGTCGTGGAAAAACGAAAGAGGAAGCACTAAGGGATGCTTACGAAAGAGCAATCAGGAGGGCGAAGGATGAAGAAGGAAACCTATAACTGCGACAGATGCGGTGCAGAACTGAACGAAGGATATTCTCCGTCAACGCTACAATTCACTACTGAAACCCAAATTCGTTATCGGATAAGATTTTTCAAAGAATGGAAGAACGATTTCCCGATTGCCGTTTGCCATGACCTATGCGAAAAGTGCCGAAATAGTCTGGATGAATGGTTGGAGGGCGAAGGATGAAAACGCCTGACGAGATCAAGAAGAGCTTGAAACGCTGTGGAAAAGATAGGAATTGCCATAAGTTTTGCTCGTATTGGGACATTGAAGATTGTACTGGAGAACTTTTTAAAGATGCCCTCGCCCTCATCGAACAGCTCGAACGCGAACGGGATGCGGCGGTAGAAATCCTTAGATCAATGCATTGCGATACTTGTATCTACGATGAACACTACCCGATTCCCAAGATATGCTTTGATTGCGTTGAATATTGCAACTGGGAATGGCGCGGAGTGAAGGAGGAGAAGGATGATAATTGAGAGCACAAGACGAATGACCAAGCAGGAACAGGAAGCCTATGATTTGGGCTTCCACGAAGGGAAATATTCTTCAATCCCCAAGTGGATCAGCGTTGAG
>JAFZEI010000069.1 GCA_017560765.1 Clostridia bacterium
ATAGATGTTGAAACACCTGCGACATTTGCGCACCATGACACGAACATTGCGCACCACATGTCTTGCATACCGTACCATCTACCATACTCAGTGTAGTTGCTACCGCCGTATGTAGTACCTGCAAGCTGTGAAGATGAGCTACCTTCTTGGTAACCTACCTGTGATTTAGCAATGTTTACAATGTCTGTACGTTGGTTACCTGTAAGTGTTACCTTTGTAAGAGCAGTGTAATACTTGCCCGATCTGTATGACGATGAGCCACTGTATGACAAAGCTTCTGCCTGAACAGGAACGAGAAGTGCACACATAACGAGAGCTAAACATATCGCCACGATTCGATTAATATTTCGTTTCATATCGAAACCTCCTCTTTTATTTTTGATGTATATATTCCTTGATGATTTGATACAATGCCATGCGTCTGTGCAGTACTTAACTGACACAAACATCTCAAAACAAAACTTCTAAAATATAATAATGTATATTTATTTTCTAATTAGATGATATATCTTACCACCTCAAAAGTCAAGAAAAATTTTACAGAATTCTTCTAAAAGTTTACAATTTGTACATTTTATAAAAAAACAAAAAACATTGCAAACATAAGCAGTAGTATGTTATAATCGAAACATATTACAATTATTTATACGAGGTGAAAAATTATGACAAAAAATAAGCGCGTATTAAAACTCACAAAACGTGCTCTTATCATTTTCATCGTTGCCTTGACTGTATTGGGTACAGTTGCTTGCGGCAAACCACCTATTGTGTCGGGAATTCTCGAAGACGACTACGTTATAGATATAGAAGGTAATATTACTTTCACAATCAGTAACGAATCAGGTACTGCTGCAGAGGCTGCTGCTCCAAAAGCAATCGCATCTGCTTTTATGAAGAAGTATCCTGATGTAACAGTCGAGGTTGAAGAGGCAAACAGAAGTACTTATGCTACAAGAATTTCAACCGGAGAAATCGGCGATGTATTTTGGTGCGACGAGAATGATGCCAATAACTACAAGAAAAACCACAATGCTCTTATGATGTTGGACTACTATCTTGAGAAACTCGATATTGACAAAACAAACGTTTACAACGGAGCTCTCGCAGGAGGTCTTATAGACGGACGTCTTTATATGGTTCCCAGAAATCTCGGTCAGCAAGTTCTGGTATACAATAAGGATGCACTTAAGCAAGCAAGTATTGAGATTCCTCAAGGCGAGACAGCAATGACTTGGGATGAGTTCAAAGAAGTTTGCCGTCAAGTTACCCTCCAAGAAAATGATGAGTACACTCAAGTAGGTGCCGGATTCAAACTTTGGTGGTCTCCTGTATGGATGGCTTTCGCTGAAGGCTGGGGCGGTACATGGGCAAGCACATCAGAAAAGAAGGTTTCCTTTGTTTCTGACGAGAACGTTATGAAGGGTATCGATGAGATGTTCGAAGCTTGTGCCGAAGGCTGGATGATGATTGAAGACATCAACTACACAGACGGCAGAAATTACCAGAGCATACCTGAATACAACAGAGTATTCCGTACATTTGGCGATATGCAGTGGATTACACGTTACGGCAATGGATACGATTTGGCTGATATTGATTGGGACTTCTGCTCCTTCCCTGCTTTCCCGACACACAAGGTTGGAACAGGTGCAACAGGTTACGTAGTATACAACAGAACTACTAACCCAACAGCAGCTGCAGCATTTGCTTTATTCTTCCTTACAGAGGACGGACAACGCGCATACCACAGTGCAGCCGGCGGAAATGTTCCGTTGCTCAAGTCTTTGGCTCATGAGGACTTCTGGCAAATGCCTGACCATGAATGGAGTGAGAAAAACTTCGCTGCATTCATTTCATATCCCGAGGCAAGTACACCTGCATCAGTTATTACAAGAGCACCTGCAGAAATTGCAAGTATTCTTTCTGATGAGAATATGAGAAATAGCTTCGCACAGATTGTTAACGGTCAAAAGAGTACAGAGGACGTATTCACAAAGCTCGAGACACAATGTAACGAAATGTGGGAAACATTGACTGCATGATTCTAAATAATCAAAAATCAATTGGCGGCACGGATTTTTCCTTGCCGCTTTTTTAATGTAGAAAAATATCTAAAACTGTGCTACAATATGAATACAAAATTATTTACTTGGAGGTTTTACGATGGATAAAAAAGTTCACGAATTATTAAATGATCAAATCAACAAAGAATTTTATTCTGCTTATTTGTACTTGGATTTTTCTAATTATTTCAAGGCTGCAGGTCTTGATGGCTTTGCAAATTGGTACATGATTCAAGCTCAAGAAGAGCGCGACCACGCGATGCTTTTCTACACATATTTACAAAATGAAAATATGCCTGTAGAGCTTGGTGCAATTGCAAAACCGGATAAAGTGTTCAACTGTCACATGGACGTACTCAAAGCCGGTCTTGAGCACGAGAAATACGTTACATCTCTTATTAATGATATCTACAGCGCTGCTTATGATGTAAGAGATTTTCGTACAATGCAATTCTTAGACTGGTTTGTAAAAGAGCAAGGCGAAGAAGAAACTAACGCTAATGACATGATTACAAAAATGGAATTATTTGGCAGCGATCCTAAGAGCTTGTATATGCTTAACCAAGAGCTTGCAGGCAGAATATACAACGCCCCTTCTCTTGTACTTTAAGAATATTCACAACGACAAAAAAGGGGCTGTAAAAAAACAGCCTAAAAAAGCTCCAAGATTCATGTTAAATACGAGTCTTGGAGCTTTTCTAATGATTTTTGGCTTAAATCAATCTTTTTGTTTATTAATACTA
>JAFZEI010000070.1 GCA_017560765.1 Clostridia bacterium
ATAAAGTGCCAATTCACCTGAGCTAACATCTATATTTCGAACAAAGGGAGCCAATGTACCAAAAATAAACATAGCTACCGCCATTAACCCCTTTGCGGTATTTTCGCGTTTCATATAACTAAACCTCGTATCTACTGAGAAAATTATTGTTTTAATTATATTATATATAAAGAGAAAAATCTATAATAAAACAAGTAAACGGCAAGGAAAAATTCCTGCCGTTTTAAATTAAGCATAAATCAATTCGGAATTCACAATTTCTATAACTCTGCTACGAATGTTATTCATCCGAGCAACCCATTCAAGTTCTAAAACCGTATCTTCATCGTTTCGTATTGGATATATGGTATTGCCAAAAGAACTGTCCAATTCATACAAAGACAAACTGGGCTTCTTTTCCTGCACAGTACCAACCTATCTACAACTCGTTCTCGCAGAGCTCATCAATAACGGTGATTTTGAACGTCACATCAATCGTGTAAGACGCCTAAAACGCAAACAGGAAAAGATCAATTATAAATAATTTCGCTCAAATTGACTTTTAGAGTGTGATATGATAAAATGATTTAAATGTTGCTGAATTATCAGCTTAAAACGGAGGTAATAAAATGATTACTTATAAGTGTAAAATTTGCGGCGAAAAATTCAATGTTGCTGAAGGTGAAGAAGCGGTTTGCCCTAAGTGCCGTCAGAAAGGTGATAAGCTTGAAGTTGTAGAAACTGCTCCCGTATCCAAGTATGCCGGAACTCAGACTGAGAAAAACCTTGAGGCTGCTTTCGCCGGCGAATCCATGGCAAGAAACAAATACACCTATTTTGCTTCTAAGGCTAAGAAGGAAGGCTTTGAACAGATTGCTGCTCTCTTTTTGAAAACTGCTGACAACGAAAAAGAACATGCTAAAATGTGGTTCAAAGAACTTCATGATGGAGTAGGCGATACTGCCCACAACCTTGCAGATGCTGCCGATGGCGAGAACTATGAGTGGACCGACATGTACAGTGGCTTTGCAAAGACTGCTGACGATGAAGGCTTCCACGAACTCGCAGAGAAGTTCCGTCTTGTTGCTGCTATTGAAAAGCATCACGAGGAAAGATATCGTGCTCTCCTCAAAAACGTAGAAACAGCTGCCGTATTCGCAAAGAGCGAAGTTAAGGTTTGGGAATGCCGCAACTGCGGTCACCTTGTAGTAGGCACCAACGCTCCTGACGTATGTCCTACCTGCAACCATCCTCAGAGCTATTTCGAAGTTCACGCTGAAAACTATTAATTATTCCGACCCCCCTTTATATACTGAGAAAGCCTGTAACTTTCACGAGTTACAGGCTTTTCCTATATATTCATATCTTCTGCAAGATTAATGATATTTTTCTCTTTTTTCATCGCATATTTTATAGTCTGCCAAGCGCCACCTTCCTTGTTTTCTATATAGCATATAACGAGGTCGGCTCGATCCACCATTTCACGATTTCGAATTTGAAAAGCGGATTTTGGATGCGCTTTTGAGGCTGCATATGAAATTTCAATTTCATTATAATATTCTTCAAAATATTGCCCTTATTATCTCTCGACACAAGGGTAAAACGGTGTAACACCGTATAGTGGGATGAAATAGTTGTTTGCGGAAAACCCTTTATTTAAGGCGGTTTTAGAGCGTTTTACGGTGTGTTATCAACAGCCTATAACACTACAGAATTTTGTGTTTGACAAATTCCAATTTATCTAACTGTCTATGGTTTCAAATCCGGGAGAAACCTTTTAAAACCATATGGGGCCTTTTTAACTTGAGAGGCTTTTTTTCAAAATTGTACTTTTGCACATTTTTTGCCATTGTAAGTTCCTTATTTCTTCTTGCCGCGTTTTAGATAATTCGCATTAATATCTTCGCTCCGATTAGGCAGTATATCTCCGTTATCTCTTACATAACAGACGGCATCTGTTATGCACTTAAATTGTACAAAACAAAAACTTGATAGTATTTTTTGGTCTGATATAATAAACATAAATAAAAAAATTTAGGAGGTCTCTAAAATGCAATCTTTTAAAAGGATAATAAGAAAAATATCAATTGTTGCTTTGATATTAATGATATTTGTGTGTGCTTCGTGTGGAAATGACAGTGTTTCACAGTCAACAAGCTCGCCTACAGCAAAGGCCACTGCAACTTCCGTAAGTACACAAACTGCTGCTCCGACCAAAGCAGAGGAGCCTACAACTACACCGGAGGCTACGCCTACATCGGAACCTACAACTACACCGGAGCCTGTTCCGGAGTTTACAGAGGACATGAAAGGTAAACCTTTCGCAAAAGAGCTTGACAACAAACTTTTTGTTATATTCGAACATGATTATGACGATGAAGACTGGACAAACAATGGCATGGCAGATTGTCAATCGAGTAAAAACCCCTCTATTGAAGTATGGGACGGGCAGCTTCGTATAAACTCTTTAGATGGTGAAAACGCGCAACAATGGGCAAGATACATCATTCCCGGGGTGTTTGATTTCGAAACATATTCTCAAATTGAAATTTCAATGGATATTATGACAGACGGTATTGGTTGCATAGGAACAAGTGTTGGATTGTTCACGTCCGGCCATATACCTGATGGTATTCGTTCCGGTTCCGGTTTTTGGTTCTCTCCGTCTGCAGTAAATTCTGTTGGTTTTAACGGTTTGTCTTCGGTTGAAAAGGGCGGTTGGCCCACAGGTTTCTTCACTGCTGAAGCACCTGAGGATTTTGCAACTATGAAACATCTGACTATTGTTGTTAATGAGGATATGATAACATTTTATATGACAACAACATCAGGGGAAATGGTGATGATTGCAAAAGTTGTATTAGAAGAAGCGGCAATTGTTATTTACAATAAAGACGGTGCAGAGATTTTCAGGGGAGAGCATGACTCCAAAAAATTCGGTTGGATTGGTACGGAGTTTAGTATTTTCTCACATTTTAGTCTGACAGCAGTTGATAATTTGCTTATAAGAGGATATTGACGGTAATTTACTTAACAGCCAAAAGCTCCGAGGCTCGTGCAATATGAGTCTCGGGGCTTTATTTAGTTAAAAACTATTTTCATGAAAGTGCTTTTGTGTTACAATACAGTAAGTATAAATATTTGAGGTGATATGATGTATAGTTTTCCTATTGGAGCAATGATTGAGTCTTTTAAGTTGCCCTTTGAACAGGCTGTTGAAAAAGCAGCGTCGCTTGGAGTTAAAGGATTACAGATGTATATGACAAAGGGCGAGATGTCTCCTGAAAATTTAACAAAAGCAAAAATCAAAGAAAAACTCAGTATTATAAAATCATACGGTCTTTGCGTTTCAGCTATATGCGGAGATTTCGGACATGGCTTCGGGGACGTTCAGGCAAATCCCGTTCTTATTGAACGCTCAAAGAAAGTTATGGATTTAACAATGCTTTTTGAAACGAATATTGTTACAACTCACATAGGGGTGGTACCTACAGACAAGACGCACCCCAGGTATTCCGTAATGCAAAAAGCTTGTAAAGAATTGGCAGATTATGCCACTTCCATTGGCGGTCATTTTGCAGTGGAAACAGGCCCGGAAACTGCAATTGTTTTAAAGGAGTTTCTTGATAGTCTAGGCTCCGATGGTGTGGCAGTAAATCTTGACCCTGCAAATCTTGTAATGGTGACAGGTGATGATCCTGCAAAAGCAGTATATACATTAAGGGACTATATTGTACATACACATGCAAAAGACGGCATAAAACTTTTTGACAAAGATCCGGAGATAGTTTACGGAATAAGGCCTAAAGACGAAAATTGCACAGCAGACGCATCATTTAAAGAAATGCCGTTAGGAGAGGGTAAAGTTGATTTCATAAGTTACTTAAAGGCGCTGGATGATATTGGCTATAAAGGTTTTCTGACAATTGAAAGAGAAGTTGGAGCAGAGCCTGTCAAAGATATAGCAAAAGCTGTAGATTTTCTTAAAGAAAAGATGATATAAATATTATTTGTTGAGGAGAATTAAAATGGGAAAATTAAAGATTGCAATTATCGGAGTGGGAAATATTTCAAGACATCATATTGCAGGCTATCAAGCAAATGAAAATTGTGAAATATACGCATTTTGTGATATTAACGAAGATAGATTAAAATATATGGGAAAACAGTATAATGTGACAAGGCTTTATACAGACAGAGACCAAATGTTTGCGGAATGCCCTGAGATTGATGCAGTAAGCGTATGTACATGGAATTGTGCCCATGCAGAATGCACAATTGCTGCACTAAATGCCGGCAAGCATGTAATTTGCGAAAAACCTATGGCAATGAATGAACAAGAAGCAAATGCAATGAAAGAAGCTGCCGAAAAAAACAACAAACTTTTAATGATAGGCTTTGTGCGCCGCTATGGTAATGACTGCGCTGTTGTGAAAGATTTCGTCGATGCAGGAGATTTTGGTGATATTTATTACGCAAAAACCACGTATCTTCGCCGGGCAGGTTCTCCCGGAGGCTGGTTCGGAAATAAAGCTCTCTCGGGTGGCGGGCCATTAATAGACCTTGGAGTACATGTGATAGACCTTGCACGATATGTAGCCGGCAATCCTAAACCGGTTTCAGTCTACGGAGCAACATTCAAAAAGCTTGGCAGTCGCAAGGAATTAAAAGGAAAGACAGGATACGTTTCCAGCACTGTAACAGATAAGGATATATTCGATGTAGAGGATATGGTAACTGCTTTAATTCGATTTGACAACGGCTTGGTTCTTTCTGTTGAGGCAAGCTTTAGCCTTAATATAAAGAAAGACGTAGGAACTATAGAACTTTTCGGAACAAAAGCCGGTGCAACACTATCTCCCGAATTAGAAATATTCACAGATAGAAACGGTTATTTAACAAACGTAAGTTTTGACTGTCCTACAGCACTTTCATTTGACGGGCTGTTTAAAACAGAGATTAATCACTTTGTTGATTGCATTATTGACGGAATACCTTGCAAATCTCCCGCTGAGGATGGCGTGATCATCATGAAGATACTTGATGCTATTTATAAATCAGCAGAAACGGGACATGAGGTAGAAATTTAATTTAATAATTAATAAAAGATAGGAGAGGTATATATGAAAATTTTATTTGTAGGCAATAGCCACACATATAATCACGAAGTGCCGGGTTTGATTATAAAACTTGCAAAAAAAGATGGTATAGATTGTCATGCGGCAATGAATGCTCATGGCGGATGGACGCTTTTTCAGCATACACGAGAGCCGGATGTTCCTTTTAATATAAAATATGGCGGATATGATTACGTTGTATTACAAGAACATGCACACCCATTTGACCACGACGGCAAAATGTCAGAGGCAGTTTCTACTTTGACGGAATGGGCAAAACAAGGGGGGGCTACACCTGTTATTTTTATGACTTGGGCTCAAAAACACGAAAGACACAAGCAAAAAGAAATGACAGAAGGCTGCATAGAGGCTGCTAAAATATCAGGAGGATTGCTTGCGCCGGTAGGTGAGCGATGGTGGGAGTTTTATGATGCCAATCCCGAAAAAGAACTCTACAGTCCCGATAACGGACATGCTTCAATAGTAGGCGCTGAACTTGCTGCACAAGTTCTTTGGGAAACAATATTCGAAGACTATAAAAGAAAGTAAGAGAGGATTAATTCATGATAAAGTTTATAAACAACTATTTAAAAATTGACTCAAAAAACAACTCTTTAATTATTGCAAAACATGATAACAGATCAGAATTGGTTTATTACGGCAAAAAGCTGGCAGACCATAGTGATTATTCGTATTTTTCATCAGGATGCAAAGATAAATGCTTTGCAAGTAATTGCGACCATACAAATATTCGTTCGGTAATAGCGTCGAATGGTGAATGTGCACAAAAATCAAGCTCTGTCGGAGTTGTTAAAAACGGTATTTTCTCAAACAGATTTGAATATGTTTCTGCAAATATAGTAGATGGTTTTTATTCTCCTTTGCCTAATGCAAGAAATAAAGGACAAACAGTATGTCTTGAATATGTAGATGTTATAAGCAAGGCAACATTAAAACAGTATTTTACAGTGTTTGATGATTGTGATGTTATAGCAACTCATACAGAAGTAATAAATACGTGTGAATGCCCAATTACAGTAAATAAACTTATGTCTTTACAGCTTGATTTTATTGCATTGGAAGCAAAAATTTCGACTTTTGATGGTACGTGGACAAATGAAAGAACAAGACACAACACACATCTTACAGGTGGCAGATTTGAGATTTCTTCTGCTTTGGGAATTACATCTGCAGAGCATAATCCGTTTATGATTGTAGAAATTAACGGTGGAGTTATGGGCTTCAATCTTGTATGGTCCGGCAACCATAAAGAAGTAGTTGAGATTTCTCCCTATGGCAGAGTAAGAGTTCAAACGGGAATGAATGATTATCAGTTGAATTACGAGCTGAAACCGGGCGAAAAACTTGTTGCACCTGAAGCTGTTATGGTATATGCAAAAGAAGAAAAAACAGTAACGAATCAAATGCATAAATTTATTCTGAATCATATCATTAATCCTAATTTTGCATATAAGGACAGACCTGTACTTATTAACAACTGGGAAGGTACATATTTTGATTTTACAGGAGATAAAATTTATGAAATAGCCGAGAAAGCGGCAAGCTGCGGCATAGAGATGCTTGTGCTTGATGACGGTTGGTTCGGTGTAAGAAATTCCGATGATTGCAGCTTGGGTGATTGGGTAGATAATGTAGAAAAAACAGGTGGACTCAAAAATCTGGCAGACCGCATCAAATCTCTTGGCATGAAGTTCGGACTTTGGGTAGAACCTGAAATGATATCACCTAAATCAGATATTTTTGAGGCACATCCTGAATACGCACAGGCTATTCCCGGTGTTGAACCTATAGAGAGACGCTGGCAGCTGTGCATGGACCTTTGTAACCCGGAAGTTCTTGAATACCTTTCTGACGTATTGATAAAGCTGTTTAAAGAAACAGGAGTAGATTATGTTAAATGGGATCATAACAGATCTATGAGCGATGTGTATTCAAAATGTCTTGATAATCAAGGTAAGTATTTTTATAATTACTATGTAAATCAATATGAATTATTAAAGAGAATAACTGAAGCTTGCCCTAATGTTCTTTTTGAGTCATGCTCTTCGGGAGGATGCAGATTTGATATGGGTATTCAATACTTTATGCCGCAATGCTGGGGCAGCGACAATACAAACGCATTTGACAGACTGTTTATACAGGAAGGAACTTTGGTTGGATATCCTCAATCTACTATGGGCGCCCATGTGGCAGCAGCAAATACATTACCAAATATAAACATAGAAAGCCGTTTTAATATTGCGGCAGTAGGCGCGTTTGGTTATGAGTTTGACATTACAAAATCCACAGATAGTGAACTTGATATAATCAAAAAGCAAGTTTCCTATTATAAAGAACATAGGAAATTGCTTCAATACGGTAACTATATTCGTCTTGGTAGTATTTTTGATTCAGACTTAACAGGCTGGATGCTTGTTTCCGACGATAAGTGCGAGGCAATGGCAGTTGTTGTAGATAAAACAGAAAACGGAAGATTCAAATATCAGAGATTTTCTTTTGCAGGCCTTGAGGAAACAGCGCTTTATAAGGTATCCATGCGTCCTCAAGCCAATGTAGATGGCATTTTTGAATTCACTGCTTATGGTGATGCACTTATGAACGGCGGACTTGATTTCTATTCCATGGTTAACTGTGAGATAAAAGAAAAAGAGGAGTCAGGCAGATTTGCTTCAAGAATGTTCCATATAAAAAAGATTAATTGACATATGTATAGATGTATGATAGATTTATACAACTAACAAGCGATAAAAATAGGAGGTAAAAAAATGAAAAAGAATTTATTAGTACTTTTTAGTATCTTGTTACTTGTTGTTACAATGTTTGTGGGATGCGCAGAGAGCGAAGAAACAGCTCCTACAAAGGCTCCTTCAACAGCGACGACAGTATCAACAGCAACAGTAAAGCCAACAGCGAAGCCTACACAAACTCCTGCCGGCGAAAATACACCTTCAGAGGAACCTTCACCAGATACAACTGCAACAGTTACAGAAGGTCCCACTGTTACCACAGCACCGGAGACTACAGATGCTCCTAAAAAATTAAAAATTAATTATGTTCAAAATGGACTCGTTGCCCTTTATCAAGGTAATTGCAACACAGCAGAGGGTCTTGATGAGGATGAGTGGTCTTGGACAGACCTTTCAGGTTCAGGTAATAACTTAGAGGAGCTTACAATAAATGACTATTTGTATTTCAGTAAAGAAGGCCTTTATATAGAATCACAAGTAGTTCGCCTTCCTGACGCACTTGCAGAGACTATAAGCACAGGAGAATTTACTTTAGAGTTTGATCTTGCAGACTTTGACCCCACAGGAACGGACTGGATTTGTTTCTTCCAAGAGTGGCCTAAAGACCAGTTCTCATTCTTCTATAATGTTAAAGACCAACAGCTTCAGGTAAAGCTTGGTTCAAATTCCAGACCTAAATACAAAGTATCTGCAGAAAACTTGGCTAATCACAAGTATTCCGTAACTGTAAGTCTTAAAGATAAAGCAGTTATACTTTATGTAGATGGTGTTGAGGTTGCAAAAGCAGGTTTATCTAAATCTTTCTCAGTTGAAAGCTTGCTTATAGGACACAATGCGGCACAGCGTTGCTATACAGGAACATACGAATCAATTCGTTTCTATAACAGAGCACTTACAGCAGCAGAAGTTGCACAAAATGCAGCTCTCGATACAGGCGTTACATTCGGATGATTTGTATTTAATAACAAAAAACAAGGGACTTTGCATTTGGCAGAGTCCCTCTTTTTATATCTTAAAATATTTGAAGATTTGTATTTTTAACCAATTTCAATCTCTGTAGCGGAGACATCAGTATCTGCTTCTAAAAGAATTCCGTTTTGAACAAAATCTACAGATTTGCCATTTGCTTTAACGTATGACACTTTTTTGTTGCTGGCTACTACGACAGCGATGTGACCGCCTTCTTTTAAAGTGAAGTTGCATTTTCCGTCAGCTGTCTTTATATCTGCAGCTGCTTTTACACCGATAAATAAATCAGTACGACCCATAACTGCAAAGTCGTTATTCAAAGGAACAAACGTATACAAAGCAACCTTATCATTGTTTTCTAAGGTAACATCAATAGACTCATTATATGATAATACTCCGCAGCTCTTTGTAAAGTACTCATAGTAAGCGTACGTTCCACTCTTTTCAAGAGCGGGGATGTCCTTAGGAGATATAGTGCCGCTTACGGAATGATTCTCTCTGTCTACATTAAATACTGCCATAATACCAGCCTTGTCAGCCACGTTTTGAATCTTAAATATCTTTCCGCTGACAGTCGGGTTAGAAGTAAGGCAGTCAGGTGAGGGAGATGCGCATAAATCAGGTCTTAAAATACGACCGTCGCTCAATGAAAGCGGTTTGAGAATTTCTGCTCTTGTGCGGCCGATTTTGTCACTGACATAAATTGGTCCGCCGCTGATGGCACGGCATATACTATTCTTGAAGGCCTGCTCGTCATCTGTCCACCACATATCCCAGTCATTGAAATAGAATTGGCCTTGTAACAAACTGTTATAGGAGCATTGCAAAATGTTTTTTGCAAACCAATCGCGACTTTCAGGGCAGAAATCATCTGAACATCTTGAAACGGCTGTATCGGGTCTGTTGAACATACATTCACTCGCCATGCCCATGCAGTTAATCATAGAACCGCCAAAATATTTGTTTACCGCTTTATCTATTGCATTTTGTACATTTTTACTGCTTTCGCCAATTGCAACCATATCCTTAAAGCATTTATGGAAGCCCTGATTGTCAATTTTTACAAAATCACCGTTCCATTCCTTAACGCGTCTGCACATTTCATCGAAAAACTTCTCGGTGCTGACTGCATCCGGCTTAACGATAATCATAGTTTCATCGTCGGAATCTACTGCGTGCATCCACACAAAGTTGCTTGTAGTTCCTAATACATCAGCCAATGCCTTTGCGTCCTTGCCTTCAGGCAAAAAGCCTTTCCAATAGCCTGTTGTAGGGAACCAAACACCTACATTCTCTATTCCGAGGGCTTTCATATCATCAATGGCAGCTTTCATTCCATTTGGGAATCTTTCGGGAGCACCCTCAAAGCAATCTAACTTGCCTCTATGCATACAATGTACCATATCATCAAAACTTACATCTTTGGAAAGCTTTGTAAAAGACGGAACATTTGCCCACATATCATCAAGTATGGCAAATTTAACGGGAACCTTTTTGTCTGAAAATTCTTTAGCTTTTTCGAGAAGACCATCGTGGCAAATATGGATATGCATAGAATCCCATGAACACCATCCTAAGTACTCAAACATTTCGGGATAAGTGCGTTCGTCACGAACCTTTATAGGCATTTTGCGCATTTTTGCGGCTTTTTCAGCACATGAACGCACCAAAGCATGTGGCTCCGCGCCTGCTTCGTAAACATAAGCCAATTGCATTGAACATTCCGTAATGCCGGAAGTGTTAAGGCTCATAATAATATCAAAGCTGTTTCCGTTTTTGCTGCCTGAAATTACAGATTTAAAAACGTTGTCGCACACAGGAATAACGCAGTGCCATTTTTCGCCGTCATACGCTAAAAGCTGTTGTGTAAGATTTGGCAGATTGTTTAAATCTCTGCCAAAAAAGGGCATACACCAAAATGGTGAGTGATTAATTATAGCAACATAATCAACAGGTCCCTTTAAAAAATCAGGTGTAAAAACAATACTGTTTTCTCCGTTAAAACCATCTTTACAGACTCCGTCAATGTAACATGCATGACCATTTTCAAAACTTTTGTAAATTGCTTTAACAGAATCAACCGCAATGAGTTGTTCGTCTTTAGATGTAACAAAAATTTCCATTATTTACTCTCCTTGTATAAAAATTCTTTACCTATATTATCGTATTTAGCCCCTGCCAAGGGGTTGTATTTCAAATATCTAATTGGTGTGTCTCCGGCAATTTTTCGTATTTCTGCTAAGTTCTCCTCGCTGTCTGTTATACCGGGAATCATCGGCACACTAAAAGTGGACGGAATGCCGGAACTCTTTAATATTTCTGCATTTTGCAAAATAACAGAATTGTCCGCTCCTGTAAACTTTATGTGCTTTTCTTTATCTGCAATTTTAAGATCCATATACACAAAATCGCAGAGCTGTATAACTTTTTTAAAAATATCAGAAGGAGCAAAACCGCTTGTCTCTATTGCAATATGAACTTTACCTTTAAGCTTTTTAATAACATCGCAAAGGAATTCATGTTGCAAAAGAGGTTCGCCTCCGGAAAATGTAATGCCTCCTCCGCAAGCATTCAAAAAATCGCACTGTTTTAAAAGTTTTCTTGCAAGTGTATCGCTGTCAATATATGTGCCTATTCTTTCTACAAGATTATCGGGGCATATATGTAAGCATCTGTTTAAGCCCTTGCATTCCTCGTGAGAACATCCTTTTTGACACAGACCGCAATTTCTGCAACGATTTTTTTTAACAGAAAGCTCAGGTTTGGGCGATAATCCTTCGGGATTGTGGCACCAAATACAGCGAAGAGGACAACCTTTTAAAAACACAGTGGTTCGTATACCTTCTCCGTCGTGCAGTGCAAACTCCTTAATATCAAAAATCAAACCTGAAACTTTGCTGTATGAATCGTGCATTATACTGTGTACTCCTGTCTTGATATAACGTGATCCTGGAATTCTTTGTCAAGTTCAATAAAGTATGCCGACCAACCCCATATACGTACAACAAGTTGCCTAAACTCCTCAGGTGTTTTTTGAGCAGATTTAAGCACGTCAGCATTAACTGCATTAAGCTGGAGCTGGTGTCCGCCTCTTGCAATAAAATATCTTATAAGAGCTGCAACTTTTGAAATGCTGCTGTCATCGGCAAAAATACTTGAAGCAAACTCTAACGTCAGAGGGCCTCCGTTAAGTATTCTTTTGAAATTCTGAGAGGAGAATGCCTCTATAACAGAAACAGGACCGTTTACCTTTGCGGTTAGAGTTGGAGAGAAGTTTGTTCCCAATGCCTCGTGAGCAAGTCTGCCGTCTGCAGTTGCTCCGAGATTGCGCGCATGCCACAGATAAAACATTGCTGTACCTGTACCGGCGCGCCATATTCCGCCTAAGCAGTTCTTTTTGCCTTCAAGTGCGTCAGCAAACATTTCTGTAATTATGCAAGACATTTCTGTTGACGCATCGCTGTCATCTCCGCCCATTTTTGGAGCCTCATGTCTTAATACGTGGAGAAGCTCAGGGTCACTCTCAAAATTGTCATCGATTGCTTTGATGATTCTTTCTAAAGAAAACTTTTTCTCGTCAAAAACGTATTTTTTTACAGCAGCCAATGAGTCGGCAGCACAGGAGATTCCGCAGCCGTGTATTCCGAAGTTGTTGTACTTGCGGCCTGAACGCAACAAATCAAGGAAAGGCGAGGGGGCAAACCATACGTTGTTTATAGAGCTTGTAATCTTATCGCACTCTGCTGTAATACCTGCTTTTACAGAAAGCATTAAATCGTCAAAAGAATCGAAATTCTCGCTGCGTAAAGCGTTGTTTACAACTTGTGGGAAGTTTAGAGCTCCGATATTTGCTATATCGTTGCCAACTTTTGGAATAATAAATTCCCAGCAAGCTGCCACCGTATACTCTATAGCGTCTTCCGGCGCATAGCCCATTTTTATAAGTCCCGGAATTACAACATCGTCATTGTTATATTGAGGGAAACCTAAGCCTACTTTTGTGAGTTCTGTTGCAAGTTCATATATTTCTACAGGCGTATTTTTGCAAACACGTAAATTAATCTTAGGGTCAATGAGCTTAAGATTGCGACTGGCAACAAGGCAGAGCTTGGAAAGCGTATTAAAATAATAATTGCCTTCTAAATCACTGCCGCCCAGAACCATGCTTTGGCCGTTGTCTCCCTGCTGCACACCGGGATAAATATCGCTGTCTTTGTTAAAAGAAATGAAAAAGTCCTCAAGAAGCTCAAGTGCACTTTCCTCTGTATAAAGTCCTTTTTTCATGTCAGCTTCAAGATACGGGTACATGTACATATCAAATCTGCCCACAGTATTGTGATAATCTCCTTCGAGCCATAATGAATAGTGGAGAATTCTGAAAAACTGTAAAGCTTCATAAAAGTTTCTGGCTTTGTATCTTGGAACTTGCGTCAGAACCTCGACAATGTCATTTCTTCCCATCTTAGCAGCTTCTTCTTTATATCTGTCGCATAAGTCGATAATGGCATCGATGACACGCGCTTGATATTCCGTTGCATTTTCCTTAATGGAAAGTAATCCCGTCTGCAACACGCGCTCATAATCAAGAGAAAGATTTGAAACATAACCTAACTCATGAATGTAGTGGTCTTTTTTTATCTCTGCCCATTCTTCTTCGCTGAAGCAGTCTTTCACGTCGCAAACAGTGCGAACAAGGACTATTTTTTCATCAGGATGAATTTTGGGTTGCTCGTTTTTGCAAACAATCTCAAATCTGCGGCAAACACGTTCGTCCGGAGAAAGGTCTGTTTTTGTATATTCTGATACAAATTCAGCCGAAAGGGGAGAACGAAGAGCTCTGTGCTCTCTTGTAATAATGTAATAATCATAAACACTTTTCTTCATTTAAACACCTCTTATCCATATTTTCATATCGCATTCTTCTCTATTGGCAAAAGTCCAATAAGGTTTGAATCTTAATTTCGTTTTATTTTTATTTAATGTTGCTTTCCTGTAAAGCTGCGGGAAATACTCATCTACGAAGCCATCAAGCTCTATATCAGGTAAAGCGTATTCCTCCGACGGAATCTTCTTTGCTGTCTCAAGTGCAGCAGACACATCTACGCTTACAGCTCCTAAGTCAAAATCGTTATCGAGTCTTTCAAGACAGTAAACAGTAGGGCCGTAACATAGAGCAACACGTCCGTTGTTTTCTCTTACAGACGGATTTGTTTCAGCAAAGAAGACATTCATAGAAAAATCAATGTAAAAAGACATTTCTTTTGAGGCCTTAATGATGATATATCCGTCTTTTTCTGTGGCAACAGCATCTGTTGTGTAGCTTTCGCACCATTCGGGTTTTCTTATATATACAGCCGAATAATTATTATTTGACAAAGAAATATTAATTTTCCCATCTGCAGGAAAGGCTGTAGACATAGTAAGTTTTGCATTTTCCGTATCTGCTGTAATTGCTGCAAATTGATTAATTACAAGTGCTTTGCCGCTATCGTCATTATACTCTGATAAGAAGACATCTCCGATTCGCGCGTAAATACGGTTGATGTTAGGAGGACAGCAGGAACATGAGAAAATTTCCGACCTATGTCTCGGAGCGTAGTGGGTTCTGTTTGCAGGCGCCATTGAAACATCCTTGTTAACAGAGGCTATGTGAATCTCTAAAGGATTTTGATAGAAAAAGGACCTACCGTCAATGGATGTAGACGAAGGCAGACCGTTATACAGTATCCTTTCTATAACAGCAGGGTATTTTGCATTTAAGCCGTACTTTTGCATTTCTAAAGAAAAAAGTAACAGTGCGATTGCGGCACAAGTTTCTGAATATGCTTCAAGATTAGGCAAATCATATTCTATGGTTAGAGCTTCACCCTTTACGGAAGCACCGATGCCGCCTGTAATGTACATTTGTTTTGTTGTGATGTTATCGAACAGACGTTCTGCAGCAGAGATGAGCTCCTTGTCGTTTGTAACTCTACCTGCTGCTGCAACAGCAATGAAAAGGTAGGTTGCTCTTACAGCGTGACCGACTGCTTCTGTAAGTTCTCTGACCGGCATCGCATTTTGATCATAATCTTTAGTTAAAATGTTAAAAAGTACATCATCACAAGTGCCTCTCGAGTCAATAAAGAACATTGCCATGTCTAAATATTTTTTGTCCTTGGTGTATTCATACATTTTTATAAGGGCCAATTCAATCTCTTCATGACCGGGTGTAGAAAATTTGGATGTTTTTTCTGTAATGAAGGCTTTTTCGATACAATCAAAATAGCGCTTCATTATATCAAGGAATTTTGTGTCGTTCGTAGCATCTGAGTAGGCAATAGCTGCCTCTAAAAGGTGTCCGGCACAGTAAAGTTCATGAGCGTCCCTTTTTGTAAAAATGTTTTCCGGCTCTATTTGCTGAAAATGGGAATTTAAATAACCATCACTTCTTTGATTTTTCTCCATGGAGTCAATAAGCTCTTCGCAAAGAGCTAATTCTTCTGTACAAGGATTGCCGGATTTAACAAGATATGCGACGGCTTCAATCCATTTAGCAACATCAGAATCAAAATAGACATGGGGCAGAGGTTGACCTTCCTTATAAGAAAAACGTAAAGCTTCAAAGCGTGCAGTATCTTCAAATCTGTTGCGTACGCTTTTCAGACTAACATCACGGTTGAGTTCGTAACGTTTTTTCCAATAACCGCTGTTAAAAACAATTTTATCAAAACTAATATTTTTTATTTTGCTCATTCGCAGCATCTCCTTTCACACCATGGTAGTGATGTTAGTAATAGTTACTATATTATATAATGTAATCTGTTATGCCGCAATAAGTAAAAAGAAAAAATATAGAAAAAATAGTTAAAATAAGTAGCGGTGCATAGTAAAAACAATCGAAACATATATTGACTTTTCAAGTAAAATGGGTTACCCTTAAAAAAGATAATTTTGGTAAAAAGCAATAGAGAAAATTTCTTTCGCATTGTTTTTGTTAATGATTAAAACAGGAGTGTTTACGTTATGAAAAAAGTAGTTTCAAAATGCGTCGTGTTGTTGATTGTTGTTGCTATGGTAGCAGGATTTTTACCATATCAAATGGTGGGAATACTTACGGCAGATGCATACTCATTTACAGGACAGGATGTCAATACCACAACTAATATCATGATAAACGGTAATGATACAAGTGCCGATTATACATACGTGCATTTAGGCAGTGGCGGTTCTTCCGGATTCGGAGCAAACAGAAAGATTAATATTGTAGAGGCAAATCTTGCTGACGACGAGTCTTTGGGATTCGAAGTAATGAACAACGGTACTTATTTAAAAAATGCCGTTCCTCTTACAACAGTTGTTTCGGAATACAACGAAGGCTCCAAACAAATTTTGGCTGCTGTAAACGGTGACTGGATGAGCTATTGTAACAGTTTGTCCTCTTCTTGTGTAACATCGAATTACAGAGTTTCTTTTAGTTCGATGATTGCTGATGGAGAAATATGGTGCAGCCAGATGACATCTTACGAACAAGATGCTGACTTCTTTACATTTGGTGTAACAAAAGACAGACAAGTTGTTATCGGTAAGCCTAAAATTCAAACTACAATTAAAAACGTAACAAAAGGA
This sequence comes from Clostridia bacterium, assembly GCA_017560765.1. Taxonomy (GTDB): domain Bacteria; phylum Bacillota; class Clostridia; order UBA1212; family UBA1255; genus Egerieisoma. The sequence goes on from JAFZEI010000070.1 coordinate 16,442, forward strand.
ACATCATATACTGCAACAGGTATCAACAGAGCTCCGGCAAGTAATACTCTTACAGTATTTAACAACAGACTTAACGACTCTAACTATGTTAATACTGATGCATACGAGGTTGTACTTCAAACTTCAGATAACAGATTGATGAATGGAGGCACTTTAACAGGTACAGTTAAAGCTATTTATACATCCGGTACAACATCAAGAGGTAAATTAGACAACAACACAGTTGTAATTACTGCAAGAGGTTCTAAAATTTCCACAATAAGCGGTAAATTCGCTGTTGGTAATACTGTTACGATTTCTACATCAATTTATGATTCCTACGGTAATAATGATAAGTGGCCAAATGTTGAAGAGGCTATAGGCGGACAGTGCTTGGTTATGAAGAACGGTTCTATCAACAATGACCTTTCAGGTGGCTCATCAGACAACTATCCTACAAATATCCTCGGTTACAAGAGTGATAAAACAATTATGATGTCTATGGTTACAGCTGATACACACGGTGTACGTAAAGGTCTTGTTTTTAACAGTAATATTGATACGTTCTGTAAGGCAGTAGGATACGACACATGTTTACTTTTGGATGGTGGCGGTTCTACAACTATGATTACTCTCGAAGATGGTAATTATGTAGAAAGAGCATGCTACTCAGACGGTGCTATAAGATCAACATGGAACTCTTGTGCTATCGTTTATGATGCCGGTAATTTAGTAGTTCCCAACAATGTTAAAAACGTTGTTTTCGATGCTGAATATTATTATGCAAAAAATAAAGACCTTCAGGCATTTGGTAAAAATCCCTCAAGACTTTTCCAACACTTTTATGA
>JAFZEI010000007.1 GCA_017560765.1 Clostridia bacterium
AAGATAATATGATAAACAAACACTCTTTTATAATGCCATAAACATAAAAAAACAGCAACCGTTCAAGCCATCTTCAAAAATGCGTTTTTCGTCCTTTTTGCCGCCTCTGAGGACGAAAATACATTTTGCAAAAAAAATTGTCCGAAAATCATAAAAATATGACTTTTCGGACATAATGTGGTGCACCTTCGGGGACTCGAACCCGGGACCCACTGATTAAGAGTCAGTTGCTCTACCATCTGAGCTAAAGGTGCGCATCGCTGAACACGGGCTGTATTATAACACTAAGATTTATCCATGTCAACGAAAAAAACAAAAAAATTTTCGTCCCAAAAAAAAGCATTTTGGGACGAAAAGAACAATATTATAAAACAGTTTTACTTAGGATATACTTCATTCCATGTTTTGCCTGCAAGCACAGGAGCTTCAAAAACTATAACATCAGCGTCATTTGTATACGGCAACGGAACAATCGTAATAGATTTGCCTGTTACCCATATTTTATCAGCGTCCTTCAACGGTTGATTTCTCGCTTCATTAAGCAGACTCGTTATGTTCTCCTTATTAATCGGCCATAAAACAATATCAGGCTCAATATTCTTGTACAGTGTGGAGTTTGCACCTTGGTAACCATGATGTGCAACAGTAACCATATCAGCTTTAATCCATGTTCCGTATAATTTGTTCAAATATGCTGTGCTTGAATCACCACTATCGCCTAAAACAATAGTACGTTCATTATTGATTGTTACATCTAATATTAAAGACGCACTGTTCATTTTTGTTACAGATTCAAAAGAACTGTTGTATTGTGTTTGAATTTCCCATGTAGACAATACATTAATTACAGCATTTCTTATGTAAAATACTTGTCCTGCATGTGCTTCAATAATTTTTGCATTTTTAAATTTCGCAAAAGCATTTTGCATTTTTGTCACATACAAAATATTAGCATCTGATTGATCCCACATCTCTTGAATAGTCTTGTTGTTAGGATGATTTAAAATAACTTTTTCTACTTTTACTTTATCTGCGTACAAATCTGCAAAAGGACCTACCGCACCAATGTGATCCCAATGAGGATGAGTAAAGAACCAAGCCGCAATTACTATATTCTTCTTATCAGGTGCAAGATTATATAGTATTTGATAAATCTCTTCTGCATTGTCGTCATATGTCTGTTCAAAGCCTTGCTTTTCGTGTGGATAAAAACCAATTCCATGTCCACCGTCAACAATAATATAACTGCCGTCACAAAGCTGATAAATCAAACAAAGACCATTCTCTCTGCCGGTATGAGATGTTGGTGCCAATATTGCTTTGCACTGTATTTTTTTATCCACGTAAACATTATCCTTTTCAAGACCGGGAAGATCTCTCATCGGCTCAATAAGTATACTAAACTCTTTTCTTGATGCAAGATAAGACAAAGTAACAACATTCTCTTTAGAAGTCCACGTAGAAAACAAATTGTTGTTAAAATCACTTTGCGCATACAAAACGTAACCGGCTTTTGCTAAATCAGCAGCATAATTATTTATATCTGATGTATTGTTTACTTTCGTATATACCCACATCTTACCTCCGCCGAGATTATCAACAACAGCAGTTCCTTTTAAAAGAGGATCATATTCCGTTTTACTTCCTTTTGAATAATACATTCCGCTTGCTGACATATCATAAGTGCCTGCCAAAACACCACTGTATGTATATTTAGGCAAATACGACAAAATATCGTCCGGTTTCGGCTTGTCTGTAGGCTTCGGCGATTCTGTTACATTTGGATTGGCCGTCTGTTCCGGTGTATTGGTAGCTTTCGGAACTTCTGAACTAATCGGTGCTGATGTTACATCCTCCGGAATACTTGTCGGCGATATCACAGCAGTTGGTGTTGATGTTGATGCAATTGTCGAATTTGATATATTTGTTGCGCTTGTTTCTTTTGCGCTTTGTTTTTTATCTTCTGCACAAGATGATAAAAGAAGGCTGAAAATTAACAAAACAGCTAAACAAATCACTCTTATACGAGTATTTTTTTTCACTATCTTTTCCTCCATTTTCTATAATCAATATAGAATATATTACAAAAAAACTTTATGTTTGTAAATAAAAATTTAATGGATTTTATTTTATACTCTAAGTGATTGCCGCTAAAATTGTATTGTTGTAAAGCAAGTAATATGGTATATTTACAGTATATACCATGAAAGCAAAACACAGAGGTGCTAATTATGAACAATCACAAAAAACTAAGCGTTATGCTTTATTATATAGGATTATTGTTTTTACTATCGTTATTTGTGAGCTGCAATAACGATAATAAAAACACATCAATAGCACCAACTGCCACTATTCCGTCGATAAGCCCGGCTATAGTCGAAAATGCAACTGCAACAAAAACAGCTATGCCTTCAGAAAGTGCGACAACAGGCGAACCTACACCAACTGCAAATATAAAGCCAACAGCAGTACCTACAGAAGCTGTAATACCTACAGCCACTCCTAAAAAAGAATTATATAACGGTAACACAAATTTTACCGAAACAAAATCCATTATTTTTTCTCATCCTTCGGGGTTCTATGATGAAGAATTTATACTTAAACTTACATACGACAACCAATATACAGTAAGATATACAACAAATGGCAACAACCCTACTGCATCCTCCAGTATTTATCATTCAACAGGTATCGGCATTGAGGATTCGAGCAGTAACATTGCTAATACAGATAAAGTTACAGTTATAAGAGCAGCGGCATTTTCAGGCAGTACAAAGGTTAGCGAAACAGTTACTGCAACGTATATAGTAAGCAATAACTATAACAGCTTTGAGGCTTGTTATAATGATTTGGCTGTAGTTTCAATATCTACAGACATAAAAAATCTTTACGGAGATACCGGTATTTTTACTAATTATACAGAACACGGTAGAGAATCCGAACGACCTGCCCATGTAGAATTTTTTGATAGTAATGGTACTGCAGGATTTTCTGTTGATGCAGGTTTAAAAGTTTATGGAGGAACCTCAAGAGGTCTACCCCAAAAATCTTTAAAACTCGTAGCAAGAAAAGAATACGATCCCGAAAACGGCAAATTCAAATACGCAATGCTTCCTGACAGCCTTAATAGTGAAGGTGTTCCGGTAGACAGATTTGACAGCTTTGTTTTAAGAGCAGGCGGCAATGACAATATGTTCAGCGCATCAAGAAACACATTTTTAAGAGACGCCCTTGTTCATATTTTAGGCGGAAAAATGGGAAATATTGCTTTTCAAGCCTACAGACCTGTTTCTGTTTATATAAACGGAGAGTATTGGGGAATGTTCAATTTAAGAGACGATACAGATAATGACTATTTAGAACAACATTATAATATCCCAAAAGACGATATTGCAATTATTGCATACAGTTATGAGAACGGCTCATATATTTATAAGGTGGACGAAGGCACCGATGAAGATTTAAAAAATTATAAAGATATGCTTTTGTATATCGGAAACACAAATATGGCAAATAGTGCTAATTATGCAAAAGCATGTCAAATGCTTGATATGGATAATTTTATGAAATACATAGCAATTAATGTTTTTGCCAACAACAGAGATTGGCCTCATAATAATGTTCGCGCATGGAAGTATAAAGGACAATGGCATTTTATTCTAAAAGATATTGATTATTCTTGGGGCTTATATGAACGACCCGGCCAAGCAGAAAATGTAATAGCCGAAGAAACGGCACATTCTGAAAACATCTTAAGAGGCGGTGCCGGAACAATTTCAAAAGCTTTTGCTTCTCTTATGCGAAATAGTACTTTTAAAAATGGATTTTTAGCTATTACAGACGATATTGTCAACAAATACTTCTCTACTGCAACCGCAAGCAGTGTTATTGACCAAATGATAGAAATAATGTCACATGAATTTTTCAGATATGCAGAAAAAACATGGTATACAGATCCTTCTAATCCGTCATTAGGCTCTTACAAAATTGCACCTACTTTTGAAGAATGGATAAATGCTACAAAAACACTTTATGAGTATGCTGAGAAAAGGCCTGCCATATTTAAAGCTTTAGTACAAAAAATTTATCCTTGATTTATATTGGCAAAAGTGCAATAATGTTCGAGAATGTACTATTTATACATATCAACTGTATGTTATTTTATAAAAAGGATTAAACTTATATGAGAGAAATTACAATCTATAATCCTGCCGCAGGCAATGGTAAAACAAAAACACTCTCGGGTGACGGGTACCGCACAACATCCAAAGGTGATTGTCGCCGTTTTGTTAGAGAAGAATGTCTTAAAGACCCAAACGTACGTTTTATTGTTTACGGCGGAGACGGCACTTTAAACGAAGCTATAAGCGGTATAATGGATGCCGGCACAGGCAATATTTCCCAAATCACAGTAATGCCTTACGGTTCCGGCAACGATACTGTAAAATCCATCCCTTTAAATGCAGACAATGATAACACACCTCATATAGAGACTTTGGATTTAATTAAATATAACGATCGCTACAGCATAAATATGTTAAATATAGGTTTTGATTGCAATGTTGTTGCAAGCGCGGCACGTTTTAAAAGTCGCTTTAAAATTGCAGGAAAGTTGTCATATCTTCTCGGTGTTATGACAGAATTTTTCAAGCCATTTGGCGAAAATTTCACAATTGATGCCGTTTGTGAAGATGGTAAACAATTCTCATTTAGCGGGTCCTGTTTACTTTGTGCTGTTTGCAACGGAGAATGGTGTGGCGGCAGCTTTCACAGCTCTCCATATTCTAACTTAAGTGACGGAGTTTTAGAATTAATGTTGATTAAAAAAATGTCAAGATTAAGTTTTATTAAGCTCATCGGAAAATACAAAAACGGTACATTAATCGACCGCAAAACACTAAAAACAACTGTGCCCAAATACGATGATACTGTCAAATATCTGCGTATAAAAAGCATGAAAATAAGCGGCACAAAGCAAATTTGTTTTGACGGCGAAATAGAAGCTTGTCAAGAAGCAGAGATTTCCATTCTTCCCGGTGCTATAAAATACAGAGTCTAAAATTTTTATTACCACTTTTTGAGACTTATTTCTCCGCTTTGGAGGATGTCTTTGGTGCCATCGCTCAACTCTACAGCGAGCCCACCCATTTCGGTAATTTCAACGGCAGTTCCGCAATACAAGCTGCCGTTTTTTTCATATTCTACCTCTTTTCCCAATACT
>JAFZEI010000071.1 GCA_017560765.1 Clostridia bacterium
CGCAGCGGTGGCAGGGCGCGGCAGCGCCCTGCGGCCGCAGGCCGCACTGCATCGAGTTCGCCTGCATCTTGCCTGTCCGCGCGTTGAGGGTCCGCGGCGCAGCCGCGGCCTCTGCATCCGCGGCGTAGCCGCGGGGGTGTGTACGTTTTAGGTCTGCGTATTATACAAAGTGCATTCAAACAACATTCAAACCATTATCAAAGGTCATACGGCAGGTGTTCATAGGTCATAGGTTCGGTGTTCATAGGTCATAGGTTCGGTGTTCATAGGTCATAGGTTCGGTGTTCATAGGTCATAGGTTCGGTGTTCATAGGTCATAGGTCATAGGTTCATAGGTTATAATAGATGGTATAGTAATAAAATATAGGTGGGTAGTGTCTTGGTATTAACACTACCCACCTTGCAGGATCCTGGCTACCCTCAAATAGCTACATGCAGCCAGGCGCCGCCATTCTCACAAATCAACTCCAAGAACGGCAGCGAAGAACTCTTCATTGCATTATACAACTCAATATTCCCCTCACGGCTCCCGGTAGTTACGTCTGCTGCAGCATGTTCATCGTAACACATGTGGTAGGAGCGCGGAGCGCCGCAAACCTCCTCATTCAGCCGCACACATCGATACCCGGACGTCACATACAATGGCGCATCCCAAATGATGCGCACTGGGTCAAGAATCAAGCGCACAAGGCGCTCAATGTTAACCTTTGCCGCAAAGGGGATAGTATTGTCTATCCCCTTCTCTGCTGCTGTAGCAGAGCGGCTAAATTCAGCGAAGCTAAAATATTTCATAATAACCCGGCATTGTTGTCGCGCACATACCACTCGTATCGTTCGAAGATATCCATATAGTCAACTGTTGGATTGATGAACGGCGCCACATGCACGATATTAAGTATCTTTGCAAGTTCTGCAACATGGGACGTGCTCGAAGGCGTGTAACCCATAGGGAACGAAATATGCAAATGTGCGTAAAATGCGTCCTCGAGGTCGTACGGCATAGTGTAGCGTTTTGTGCGGAATATCCGACACAAATCGCAAACGGATAAGTGGACAAAGTTTGTAGCCATCCACGACGCTACATCGAAGAAATGTAACATCGAATCGTCGTCGCTATTGTAGCGGTAATATCCATCCTTGTCAATACCGCATGCCCGCTGACGTGGGTCGAAAATAGGCTCGTAAAGCCCGATAACATTGTGTTGCATAAGTAATAGGTAGTTAGCTGTTTATTTATGTTTCGCGGCGCTGCCGCGAGGGTATATACGTTTTAGGTCTGCGTATTATGCCATATCATCAGTGGCCATCTTGCTCAGGTACATTTGCATATCTGAGATGCGATACATCATATCGTCCTGCAATTGCTTGCGGCGCTCCATCTCTTCAAAATGCTGAACTATATCATCAATTGGCACTCCGTCGAGAGTGGCATTCACGACATTCCATTGCTTAAGCCAATCAATACGCTCCATTACCTGCTTGTACTCAGCTGCCGTGTAGTCTATAGAACTCTTGGCCATGTATGCCAAACCGTCATATATATCAACCATAACCTTATGAGTTTCCTCAATCAACTCCTTGGGATATGGACAATTAGTCGTAATGGTATCCCAATCAATTGACGTCGTTAGTTTTTCAAGATAGTTGGCACATACTTTGGCCGTGCGGCCTGCGATTGGTTTGCTTTCGTGCGATGCAGGCTCAAAAACGCCACATTCGCCAAGTGAGAACAATTGCATAGATTGGCAACTACGTATTGACTTGCCGACCTCGGCGGCCTTGAATGAGAAATGACGAGTAGCAAGCGCCGAGAATACCTCGCGCTGATAGGCTGGCGTTAGAGCACAATCAAGATTTATGGGAACCTCGCAGCCCTGCTCTTTATCAAATAGGTATCTTGAACGTCGCTGAAAGGAGATTTCAACACGCCACACGTCGCCGCCGCCTATAAGGCCATTATTACGATGCCATGACGATATATATCGTTTATCGGACGACTCGCGTATCTCTTTGCTCTTGTTGTACAACTTAACGTGTACATCACTATGTGGTCCGCCCCATGACACGGCGTGTGGAATGTGCTCGTCCGAAAGCAAGTCATGCGTGATAACACCTGCTATCTTAGACGGCGAGTAAGGTGCGGTCATCCACTGGCAATAGCGGCGCGACCCGCGCTTGATAGCTTTATTCTTGCGGTAGGCTCGCATGAGCTCAATGGGCGTCATGCCATTTGCAAAGCGAAACAAATCTACGCACAAGTCAAGACGTGTCACACCTACATAATGAATGCGCAGTTGACGTAGCATCATCGCAACGCGTTGATAGGCCGCCTGCTGATATAACACTTTGTTTTCAATCTTGACGACGCACATATTGCGTTGTAGTATAGATGAGTGAGGAGACCACGCGATTACTGCAAGCGGCTCGTCGCGATGAGACCTTGTTACACGAGCCTTTTCGGCAACCTTGAACACGCGTGCAAATACGCGAGTGCCATGTTCGCAGTCGTGTACCTTGTAGTCGGTCTTCGATTCGATTGAATCTTTATTAAAACCCTCGTGCGTTGCGTGAAACTGCAGCCAATCGCAGGTAAGTAACTGAATATTATTCATAACTCGTCGGCATATCTAAGAACAGAAATCACTGAGTCATAAGGTACGATACAAGTGCCATACAGACATTTAACAGCAACCGCCAAACCTGCATCACGCCGGCAAACACCCTTAAGATTCAAAATGGGACAATAAACACCTTGCCATGAGAAGCAATCCGTGCTGCGCAACTGATAAGCGAATATCGACACCTCGTTGCGAATTTTACTAAATCTTTTAATCATACTACTAATATATAAGGTATACAAAAATTATGCTCTCAACACTTTTCACATGGTGAGAGCATAACCGCATAATTCGCATACCTTGGATTACCGTTAGCGCGGCACCCCTGCCGCGGTTATCTCTCATCCGTGTACAAAGGTACAAAATAAAGGCGTAGGTTGTACACCCACGCCTGCCGTTTGTTCGATATTTGGAAACGTTCTAAATAACGTCTTAGAGGGCAATGACGCCCGTTGCTACCATTGCCGCGCCACCAAGGGCGCCGACAATTGCTGAAAGTACCGAAATGATGAGTTTCAGCCAAAAACTTACTTTTTCCATAATGATTAAATGTTTATAAAAGATCTACCAAATGAATTAGACACATTGCCTGCTGCGCAGGCTGCTCGTAAACGATTGAGGTCATCCGCGCTCATTATCCAGGAAGAACGCGTGTACCTTGACGACTGCGGCGCTGATGGTCGTTCAATAAACATGCACAACGCATAGCCGAGTTGGTCTTCTCCATACCCATCCGCAGGCGAAGGGAAATTAAATGTAATCGCCATCGGCGATACCTCTTCACTTAAACTCGTTGCAGCGAATGTGAAATTAGGCGCAACAACAGATAGTGAACGCTCATCGCCATAGTCAAGCGGAATAGCTGCCCCAACTATCTGTGAGGGGAAATCGTTACTACTTGAAGGCGACAATATCGCATCAGTTGCGCTATATACAATGCCGAGGAGGTGCAACACATCGCCTTGACGCAACATTGAATTTTTGTTTACCAACTCTTGCGCCAACTGCGATACCTGCCGCTTGGTTGTAGCAGGAACAAACAAATTAGTATTGTATACATGCAGCTCATAATTGGTTAGCTGCGCGGTAACGCTCAGCGGTAAGCCGCCAAACGTTACAACGCCAAGGTTTGGGAAATAATTTCCATCACGCGACATGGCGAGAGAGCACGTCGGCATGTTGCCTACGTTATGATGGCTAAAGGCATTGCCGCCGTAGCCATACCGAGACACGCCGCGCCATGCGTTGCCGACGAATGGCAACAGGTCGCGCCATAGATTTTTTGCGTTCGCAAAACGAGCACGCACAACGCCCTGCGGCAACGTTCGAGGGTCTGCAGGAGCAGGCACCAAAGCCCGCTCGACCTGCCGACCCCTGCGACGGAAAAACACGACATTTCCTATCCTGCCGCTGAGTGTGCCAAAAACAATGTTGTGCTTTGCCATATGTTACTCGCGCAGAATAGAATCAGCACCTACGCCGTACGACACAACCGCTTTGTTGAGAGAAGCAGGATTGCGAAATGACTCATAAGCGGCTGTAGCATCTTCCGTCAACTCAAGTTTGGCAAACGATACTTGAAGAGCTCCGCTACCATCAGTGCGTGATACTATCATCGCGGCGGCGACGACGGAAGAATCACCTGTAATTATAACATTGAGCTGGTCGGTCACTGGCTCAAAGTACGCTGATGGGAATGTGCTTGTATCGGATGTGTCAACCTTAAAGGAAACAACACGAGGTGTTGCGCGATACCCATTTGACACATCTTCATCGTTAATGGGAAAATACTCAATGCCTACAAATGTGAGTACATCACCCTGCTGTAGTTGTGGATGAGCATCAAGCATCTTTGCACTCACGGCGGCAATAGTCATATCTTCGGCTGTCAGCCCCTCAATGGGCAAGAAGATTGACGTCTGAAGCGAGTTGTGATTAACAACGTAAGAAACCGGCATAACCGTCCCTCTCGCGATAACATAAGGAGCAGGCACAATGGCATCCGCCAACGCAAGCTCTCGACTCAAGAACGGAGAAATGTCAATTGCAGAACTTGCAAAAGCATTATAACCGCTTTGATTAGCTGGGCGTCCTGTAAACGAGTCAGCAAGAATCGACTTCAACATGCGATAAGTAGCAGACACATTCGCGATGCGAACGCGCTGAGCCATCTGTGCTGCAGAACGAGGATTTTTAGGAATCACACGAGAACGTGTTCGTTGTTCGCCGCCGTCGCGGTAAAACACAAGGTCTCCAATTTTACCTGCTGCGAGACCAAGCAGCATGTTTCTTTTACTCATAACGTGGTTTATTTGAAAGTTACGCCGCAAAGATAACACATGGCCGCGAAATTCGCAAGCGGAGCGGCAGCGGAGCGGTGGCGGATGAGCGGCGGAGCGGTCCCGGCAATTTAACATTTGAGCGCCCTAAAACAGGCGGAATTTAACATTTGCTATCGCCTAAAGATTTACGATATATTAACAGAGACAGCCTGCTGCGCGGCTGCGTTGTACGCCCGAAAGGGCGAGAAAGCAGCAGGGCAGCAGGCTGCCCGCAGTGGAACCCTACCCCCAAAACAGGATGCCCCCAAACATGGGGCGGCTGCGCAGCAGCCGCAGGGGGTGCCGGGGGTAGCGGACGAACGACCGAGGCGCGAGGTCGCCTGCTGTGCAGGCGGGTGAGCAAGCCGACCGACTGCTGCAGGCGACCGCAGCGCAGCGAGGTGGCC
>JAFZEI010000072.1 GCA_017560765.1 Clostridia bacterium
ATATGTTTAAATATATAAATTAAACAAACGAGTATTGCATTTCAATTTGCAAGTGAGGATAGATTTATTTATGCATGTTTATTTTTTAATTCAACATAGAATTCTGCAGCTGCAGCATTTACATAAGGTAAAAGGAATATTACTCCGATACCAAATGTAAGGCAGCAAAGAATAAACCAACCGAAGAACGAAAGATCAAGCTTAAAGAGTCTCCATTTAGTACCTTTCATCATCTGTTTTGCTTTTTTGAATGCATTCTTTGAAGTAATTTCAGCATCTTCAGCAAGTATGTATGGAATAATTGCATACTCAAATGATTTGATAATGCCCGGAACAATAAACAAGCAGGTCCATAAAACAGTTTTTATACCAATCAACAAAAGTGTGCCGATATTTCTGCCATATTTTACTTTAAAACCTGAAAAAGCATCTGCAAATGTCGGTCTTGAATCAGTATTTTTAATAAAATAATTACAACGACCTACTTCTACAGCATTGCCAACAAAAAGGCAGAATAAAAAACCAATAAGGCTCATAACCAAAGATGCTCCTGAAATCACACCAGCACCTAACTGCATTGTGGAATACATTTCAGAAGGATCAACCATATTGACAATATCTAACATGTCCTGTGAAGTTGACACCAAACTATTTCCGATTGATGCCAAAAGGCTCAACACAAGGACAACAAGAAATGCCATCCAATACTTGCCCTTGAGGGATTCCCACGCTTTTGCTCTTAATTCTTTTGATTTTAACACACTAAAATCCTCCGTTTTTATTTTTTATATTATAAATATTATATTACCAAAGTTTTAATCTGTTTTCAGGAGCTATATACATTGCATCTCCTTCTTCAATACCATAAATTTCATAGAATTGATCAAGTGTTGCAACAACAGCATTTACACGAACAACGTGTGATGCATGTACATCGCTTAAAAGAGTGCGGTCTGTAAGGTATGAAACTGTACCAAGCTGTGCCCACATATGTGCATATGCTTCCAGACATTCTTTCTGTGCCTGCTTGTCATCACCAATAATATCCATTATAATCTGCATTGCTGCAATATCTGCCATATTTTCTGTAATTGTTACATTGGCATCCTGAACAACGCCGTCAACAACTTCAAACTGATTGTAATATTCTACAAATTCTTCCTGAATTTTTTCAAATTCAGCGGCATCTTTTTCTGTCCACCAGTTTTTAAGACATCCGTTTTCATCATACATCGCACCGGTTTTATCAAATGCGTGACCGATTTCGTGAGCGATAATCATACCGATAGAACCTAAGTTTGCAGCATAGCTTGCATTCTTATCGTAAAATGGCGGATTTAAGATACCTGCCGGGATATTCATTATATTCAACTCTGGAATGTAACAAGCATTTACCTCGTCCGGAGGCATAAACATATTTGTTCTTATAAAGCCTTTATCTTCGTTCTGGCGAATAAGTTCAGAAACTGCGTGACGTTTAATGCTAAGTGTATTTGAGAACAAGCTTCCACCCTCTGATATAGGTGTAATTTCAGGGAATGTATAGTTATCGGGATAACCTACAATTGCCAGCATATTCTCAAGCTTTTTAATTGCATTTGCCTTTGTTTCTTCTGCCATCCATGTGTTATTCTGGAAGCGTTCCAAATATGCATCGCCTATATTCATAATCATTTCCACTACTTTATAGGAAATTTCATCATCATAGTAATATTTTGTATAAACCAAGCCGACATCGTTAGGAAGGAGCTGATTTAAGTGGTTAAGGTTAACTGCACTTAAAATACCTTCATCAAATTCAACACCTGCATTTTCTGCAAATGCTTCTTCATCGCTTGTATTTTCTTTTTCTTCAGATGTTATACCATCTCTTATTTCTTGTGCACTATTAGTAAGACATAACATAAACGGGAACATACCCAAAATATTAGACAAGCTTTCTTCTTTCTTTGTTATGCTTACACCCAGATTTTCATTCAGTTTTAAAAGTGCATTGATTTTGAGCGCAGGAAGGTTTTCATCACAAATCAAGTTCTTTTCTGCTTGTGCAATTTTTCCTGTCGGAACAATAATTTTTTCAAGATTTGTAAAACCATAGTCTGTAAGCTCATCACAAACGTCAAAGCCTTTGTATGTAGCGTCCGCATCTTCTCTGTCTTTGCTTTCAATCATATGGAACGGGCCAATGTAGTCTCCTGTTTTTGCATCAAAATGTTCCGGATTTTTCTTTGCCATAGCTTTTATTTCAGCAGCAAGTGTTTCTTCGTCAATAAGTTCAAACATTTGTGCAAATGCAAGATATGCGCAGATTTCGCTGAAATGGTCAATATCTTTAGAACTTTCAACCTGAAGTTTAATTGCGTCTTTAATTTCTTTTTCGGTAAATTCTGCACCGATTTCTTCAAGATAAAGCGCAATTAATTCTTCATAAATATCTTTGTATTCTTTGGTATCGGTTTTATCTCTGTATGCCATAATACCACCGTGACCAACACCTGCGATAGAGAATGTAGGATATGTAATACCTGTTTCTTTATCAAGATCTGTATCAATATCAAATGCAATATTTATACCTGCCAATTTGTAGATATCTGCTGTAACTTTAAGAAATTCTTCTGCATTTTTTGCATTTAAAATAGCGTTTCTCATATCAGCAACATTCTTTTTGTCGCTTTCGTTTACTGCAACGGTAGAATCAATACATTCTAACATATCGTGAACACGTTGTTCAGGAGAGCCTTTTTCATATTCCACTTCGCCATTTACAATTTTTTCTAAAATTTCTGTTTCTTCTGTTACGATTTTATTGTAAACATCGTCAAAGTGTGACCAGCAATCGCTGTGTGTAACAATAGCACCGTGAATAGGGTCGATGTATGTAGGATTTTCCAAAGAAGCGTTACGGAACAATTTTTCATTTACATAACCGTAGAAGCTTTCGCCGGCAGCAACAGTTCTTAAAGCTTCATCGCTACGCTGTACTAAAAGGCCAACCTGTTCTGTGGTAATAAAATCATCAGCACCCATTGTGCCATCGCCATAGCCTTTAACAAGCCCTGCCTGTGAAAGGTAGTCAATATTTTCTTTTGCCCATTCAGGAACATCTGTAAATTCGATAACTTCGCCTTCTGCTTCTAATTCAGGTACGCATCTTGCAAGCATAACCATAGCTTCAAGACGACTTACTTTTTCTGAAGGTCTTATTGTTCTGTCCTGATAGCCTTTTACTATGCCACCAACAACAGCTCGGCTTACGTCTTCTTTGTACTGATCTGAAATTTTGTCAGAGTCGGTAAACATTTCAAGCACTGCCGCACTTTCGTCAAGATTGCTTCTGCCTACTGATTTAACAAATTCAGAAATAATGTACTCTCTTGTTGCATACTCTACGGCTTCTTCAGCCATTACACAAGGTGCAAATACTGATAAGCACAGTGATAAGCTAAGTAATAGTGCTATTAGTTTTCTTTTAACCATTTTTTTGATCTCCTTTTTAAATATTTTTACACATTATTTGCATACTTTAAATATTATACAAAAAACGATGTGACAAACCTATGACAAATGCCATGATTTTTGTTTCACAAGCCGAAAATGGCTTCCAACACCATATAAACAACAAACACTGCTGTTCCTGCAAATTGTATGACTAATCCTGTTTTTCTGAATTCCTTGCGACGGAATACCACCGATAATCCAAGGCAAATTATTGAAAACGGAGGGATGTTATATACTATCTGGCTGATGATGTTATCGTTGCCGAATGTGCCGTGAAGATAACAAATAAGAGTAATAAACGGAATTGCAATAATTCCGACAGCGAAGTTAAACACCATTCCCAACTTATCCATAAATAAATACTCATATTTCTTGTCCTTGCGTACAAAAATAAGACAAAGAACAAGAAACAAAAGTGAAATCAAAACAAATATAGAAATGTTGTCAGCCTCATACTGTATTCCCGAGAAGGAAAAGTTGTTTTGTATCGGTTCTGCATAGGAATACTCCAAAATTCTAAAATCAATGGATTCGAGAATTTCTTCACGGTTATCATCATCAAGACTGATTTCATTTATGTAGTCGTGATACTCGACATAGGGTGCAATTTTTCCGTCATTGTGATCTTCGTAATAACTTTTATGGAGGGGGTCTCCCATATAGTAACCCGCATTCATATGCTCGTGAAGTGAAAGAGTTATTTCATCAGAGCTATCAATAAGAAAAGGATATTCATATTTTCCAACGGTATCGTAAATTGCTTCGCCATCCCACCATCTTTCATGCATTCCCAATTGAGTCGATGAGCCTAAATATTCACCATGATAAACTCCCGAAAGTGTCCCTTTTTCACCCTTATATTCGTAGGTTATGGAGAATGGAAAATCACCTTCTGCAACGGCAGGCTTTGTTGTGTAGGAAAAGATTACAGTTGCTGCAATATATGCTATAATAGTAAGTATGAGAATAATTTTTATAGCTGATATTTTTTTGATTTTCATAAATATCTCCTTAAAAACTTAACTTTATTTTTCTTTTATGTCAACCATCAAAACATTTGTATATTCGTTGTCATCATTCTTATTATGTACTATACTTTCGGTTATACCTTCCAAAAGTTTGAGTGAAAGTTCGTTATCACTTTCACAAGGATTGAAAATTTTGCCGCTATATTTCATCTGCATATTAACAGTTTCATCATCTGCAGAATATTCAATAGCAACATAAAATTTAAAATCATCTCCAAGATTTGGAAGAATAATTTGCATTGTGAGTTCTTCAAAAGCAACTTGAGTACGATAGATACTTTTTTGTGAAATCTGATTCTTTCGTCCAAATTCTTCAAGTTCTGTATTGAATCCCAAAAAGTCAAATTTTTTTGAAGTTATTGTTTTTTCAAGAACTTTAAGATGTCGTATAAAACGAATTGTGCGTTCTTTCTTAGGATTATCAAAGATCTCTTCCGGTGTTC
>JAFZEI010000073.1 GCA_017560765.1 Clostridia bacterium
TATAAAAATGCTGCGACACTTACAAAAGAAAATCTTTTATATACACAGATTTTTAGCTTTAATGATAAAGGAAAAATCAAAAATATAGAGGTGCATAAAAAAGGCGAAATGTTTATGTCGCTTACAAGTAAATTTACTGAAGACAGCAGAACATGGACTATGAACTACCCTCTTGAACGCCCCTGCGATGATTCGTATGTGGAAGAAGTAATAAATAGTGTTACGTCGATATTTACCGCAGAATATATTGAAGGCGATTGTGAAGATTTATCCAAATACGGGCTTGATAATCCGGCGTACTTTTTGAAACTTACTGACAACAAAGGTTCACAAACACTGTCAATCGGTAACAGAATTCCGGAGGGCGGCCAGTTTTACTGCGTTTTTGGCGGTGATAACAATGTTTTCACAATAGCCATGGAATCTGTAGCATTTACCGATGATTCTGTTATAAAATACATGAATGCAAATATTTTTAACAGAATGTATACAGTGTTGGAGTCTATAAAAGTAGAAATAACATGCGGGGATATTAACGAAAACTTTACGATGGGCTTTGATATATGGGAAGACGGAGAGCAACTTTACTTTAACGGAAATCCGCTGGCTGACAATAATGCGGCAATAAAAGCATTCCGAAGGTTGAATACAGCAGTATATTCATTAGACCTTGTAGGCCTTGAACCGGAACCGGAAACAAAAGGTGAGCTTCTTATAAGAATAACGTATACAATGTCCGCAGACGGCGAGGTGGTTGTTGTTGAAGGTTATCGCAATGACGAAACTACAATGAGCCTTTACGAAAATGGTAAGTATTGCGGAGGTTATGACTATATAAGGCAAATTACCGGCGAGAACAACAGCTACGGTATTATGGGAACACTTGAAAATTTCAAAACAATTTCCGGAATGAAATAACAACAAACAGAATAAAATTTATGGAAAGCCAATGAAAAGAGCTGTTTCCCATAAAGAATTCGTCTATACTCGGCGCCGTGTATCTTTCAGCGATTATCGGCGCCGGTTTTGCTACAGGAAGAGAGATTATGACTTATTTTGCCTGCTTTGGATACAAAGGGCTGATAGGTCTTTTTTTGTCATGTGCATTAATAGCTTTTTGCGGAGCAAAAGCATTGTTGATAGTACGCGAGTGCAATATAGAAGGTCCGCATACATTCAATAAGACAGTTGGCGGCGCAGTAGGAGGCAGATTTTTAACTGTGTGTTGCGGGCTGTTTTCATATTCGGCATATGTCGTTGTGCTTGCAGGCATGAAGCAAATTTGCGGTGGCA
The DNA here is from genome assembly GCA_017560765.1 of Clostridia bacterium. Classification (GTDB taxonomy): domain Bacteria; phylum Bacillota; class Clostridia; order UBA1212; family UBA1255; genus Egerieisoma. The sequence continues at coordinate 1,294 of JAFZEI010000073.1, forward strand.
GCATAATTCCGGTTATTATTGCCTCTGTTTGCGCTTATGCTGTCCTTTGTTGCGGATTCGGAACGCTTACGAAAATATGCGGCATTTGCGCTCCTTGTCTTGCCGGCATTATTGCAATTATCGTTGTAATAGGTGCTTTCTGTGGGGAAAATACTTCTGCTGAGCCGGAATATATCGCATCTCCCATACAAATGATTGTTAAAATATTATTATATGCCGGTTATAATGTGCTCACATCTGTTTGTGTATTGGGACGAAGTCGAGATATATTGTCTGAGAAAAACACAGCAATACATGGCGGCATAATAGGAGGTATGATGCTTTTTGTTTCAGGTGCAGCAGTTCTTTTTGGCCTGGTTTACGGGAAAATTCCTCCAAACACATACGAGATGCCTGTTATGCCGCTTTTTGGAAAAGAGAAGGCAGTAATAGAGATTATAGTATTTGCCGCAATGTTTCTTTCTGCAATAACCGGTTTGACGGGAACATGTGTTTTTTTTGAAGAATATATACCTGAGAAACAATTGGGTGTTTATATGGGCCTGGCTGCCATACCGGCTACGTATATTTCTTTTGGCAGATTGATGGATTACGTTTATCCCGTTTTTGGTTTTGCCGGAATTTTTTTAATGATTGTACTTGCGTTGACAGGTTGCAAAAAGTATAATATAGAAAATAATAAATTGAGAGGTCGGGGAAAGATTTGCCGCATACAAAAGATAACAAAACAAAAGTCATAGACAACAGCGAAATGAACAAGAGGCGAGAAACAAAACAAAACAGAAAGACACATATCCTTCTGATTTGCATTGGTGTGGCATTGGCTGTTTTTCTTGTTGTTTTTTTTGCAGTAGGCGGATATGAGAAAATTTTAGATTTTTTGGGAATAGAACGCGATGTTTCCGTAACTCCGACTGTAACTTATGTTGAGGCAGAAATAAAAGGCAATATTTTGCTGGCAGGCAAAAACGGTACAACCATTGTTTACGACGAGCAAGGGGTTACCGGTTACGGCACTGACGGTAAGTGGAAGTGGCATGAAATGTGTTCTGTAAGCAACCCTGCTTTTTCGGATTGCGGAGAATTTGCTGTAGTGGCAGATGTGGGCGGTACAGCGGCTTATGCTTTTGATAAAAATGGTATTGTCTGGAAATACGGCAGCGGTAATGTTATCAAATCCGTTTTCGGTAAGGGAAAGTTTATATGTATCATTCACGAAGAAAACGAATATCTTTCAGCAGCTACGATATATGAATATGATTCAAAAACATCCTCGCTCAAAGAGCTTTTTACAAGGAAATTCAGCACACATTATATGCTTACGGGAGCAATAAGCAACAATGGCAAGCAAATGGTTCTCTCGGGAGTTTTTTCTGACGGAGGTGTGGCAAGCGGCATTATTTCATTCATCAAAATGGCGGACGGAGAAATTTTTTCCGGTGAAGTGACTGAGAATAATACGTATGTAAAAACTTTTTATGCATCAGATGACAGTGTTTTTGCAGTAAACAGTGATTCTGTAAGGGTGTTTTATAAAGAGATGAGTGTGTCTTCCGGCAAGGACCGTGAAAACGTTCTTTGGAATAGGAACAGCAAACAGGACAGTGTTGTTAATGCATCACTGTTAAATGACAAGTATATTCTTATAGCAATAGGAAATGAAAACGCAGACAAAAGCACAGTGAAAGCTTTTGATACATCCGGTAAAGAAAGTTTAAATCTTGAAATTGAGGGCAACATTATTGGTATGGACTCTGAGGGAGAAACATTCATGGTTTACACGGATTCTCATGCTTATTTATATAACAGCAAAGGTCTTCTTATCGGAAAAGTTGAAGCAGGTTTTAAGATTGCTCATGCTGTATGTACTGATAGTCGTCATATTGGAATTTGCGGTGAAGGTAAATTGCTAACCGCATCTTTTGAATAAAAGAATATTAAAACAAAGGAGAGGTTTTTTATGATAGTTGATATTATTTTAATTGCAATTTTGGCGTTGTTTGTTTTTATAGGATGGAAAAGAGGACTTGTTCTGTCAGTATTCTTGCTGGCTTCAACGATTATTGCAATATTTCTTGCAAGTGTTTTGTCACCGGTGGTTTCTGACGGACTTGAAAAGATAGGTGTTGCCGAAAAGATGGCACCCACATTTTCCGAACATGTAGAAGAGGCAATGTTAAGTGAATACGAGGAAACAGGTAAAACGTATGTTAATAAAGCAACAGAAAAACTGCCGCTTCCCGGTTTTATAAAGGAAAAGCTGGCTCTGAATGTTGAGACTGTTTCCGCAGAGGAAATATCAAAAGTGTCTGATGAGATTGGTCTTACAGCAGCAAAGCTTGTTTGTACTTTGCTTGCCTTTGTCATTGTATTTATTCTTGTCTTAGTTATAATGATGGTGGTAAAACGCGTGCTTAAGATAGTTGTTAAAATTCCTCTTGTTAAGCAAGCAGACAAAATAGGAGGTCTGTTAATAGGCTTTGTTCAAGGCGCGTTATTTGTGCTTGTTGTATTACTTGTTATATCTGTTTTGGCATCAACATCTTCCATGCACGGAGTGGTAGAAGCTATAGAAAGCTCTACAATTACAAAATTTATATACGAAAGTAATTTTATAGGTAAAATTATTTCAAAATTATTATAAACAGAGAAAAAAAGGGTTGACAAACCAATCTGAGATGTGTTACATTAGTCAATGCGCTTTAGGCGATGGAGGTGTTAAGTAACATGAGAGTAAAGGTAACAATGGCTTGTACTGAGTGTAAACAACGTAATTACACAACAATGAAAAATAAAAAGAATAACCCTGACAGAATAGAAATGAGCAAATATTGCAAGTTCTGTAAGAAGCATACAGCACACAGAGAAACAAAGTAATTTGCTTTAAGGCAGGAGTTAATGTGGCGGCATTTAAAGCATAATATGATGTCGTTTATAAATTAAGGATGTGTTTATAATGGCTAAAGAGAAAGAGAAAAAAGAAAAGAAATCGAATTTCTTTAAAAGAGCATGCAGCGCAGTTGCAGGATTCTTTAAAGGAATTGTTTCTGAGATTAAAAAAGTGACATGGCCTACAAAGAAGCAGGTTGTATCCAACACGCTTTCTGTTTTGGCTTTTTGCTTGGTTGTGGGAGCAGTTATTTGGCTCTCAGATTTAGGCCTTGATGCATTAATGAGCTTGATTGTAAGATTAAGCTGATAGGCATCACGATAAGATTGATAAGGCAAGCATAGGAAGACAGATGATTAGTGTAAAGCAAAGAAAGGAGGACAATCATGTTTTTGGAAGATGTTTCCAATGAGCCGATGTGGTATGTTGTTCATACTTATTCAGGTTATGAGGATAAAGTTAAAAAAAGCCTTGAAACAGTAATAAAAAACAGAGGAATGCAAGATTATTTCTTTGATATAATCATTCCTATGTTAGAAGAAGTGGAAATTAAAGACGGACGCGAAAAGTCTGCTCTTAAGAAAATTTTCCCGGGATATGTCCTCGTTAAGATGATTCTTACCGATGACACGTGGTATATTGTTCGTAATATCCGTGGTGTTACAAGCTTTGTCGGCTTTGGCAATAAGCCTCAGAGTTTATCTGATGAAGAGGTTTGTGCATTAGGTGTAGACCAGACAAAGACAGTAGATTACGAGATTGGAGATACAGTACGTATTATATCGGGTCCTTTGGAGAATTTTACAGGTGTGGTTGAGAGCATTAATGTTGAGAAATCACAAGTAAAGGTACTCGTTTCCATGTTTGGACGCGAGATTTCAGCAGAATTGGAGTATTCTCAAATTCAGAGAATATTTTAATTATAAATTTTTTGTTTCTTAAATTTTTTGGGAGGTGGAAACATGGCTAAAAAAGTAGTAGCATTGGTAAAGTTGCAGATTCCGGCAGGAAAGGCTGCACCGACACCACCGGTTGGACCAGCATTGGGTCAGCATGGCCTTAATATTATGGGTTTCTGTAAGGAATTTAACGACAGAACAAAGAATGATATGGGATTGATTATTCCTGTAGTCATTACGGTATATGCCGATAAGACGTTTTCATTCATTACAAAGACTCCTCCTGCAGCAGTTCTTTTAAAGAAAGCTTGCAAGATTGAGACCGGCTCAGGTAAACCTAACCGTGACAAAGTTGCAAAGATCTCAAAGGCAGATCTTATAAAGATTGCAGAGCAGAAAATGCCCGATATGAACGCAGGTTCAGTTGAAGCAGCTGCAAGCATGCTGGCAGGTACAGCAAGAAGCATGGGTATAGTTGTAGAAGGCTAATCCCCGGAGTTTTTGTAAAGGAGTGTGAACAACGTGTTCAGAGGTAAAAAATATCAAGACAGCGCAAAACTTATAGACAGCGCAAAACTTTATGATCCTTCCGACGCTCTTGGTCTTGTAGTGCAGACTGCAAAAGCTAAATTTGATGAAACTATAGAAGTTCATATCAGACTTGGTGTTGACTCAAGACATGCGGATCAGCAAGTTAGAGGTGCCGTAGTTCTTCCTAACGGTACAGGTAAAACAAAGAAAGTTCTCGTTTTTGCTAAAGGAGACAGAGCTGCTGAAGCAGAGGCTGCCGGTGCAGATTTTGTTGGTGCAGAAGATCTCGTAGCTAAAATTCAGGGAGAAAACTGGTTTGGATTTGATGTAGTTGTTGCTACACCTGACATGATGGGTCTTGTAGGCCGTCTCGGTAAGGTACTCGGACCTAAAGGTTTAATGCCTAACCCTAAATCAGGTACAGTTACAATGGACGTTAAGAAAGCAATAGAGGAATTGAAAGCCGGTAAAATTGAATACCGTTTGGACAAGACCAATATTATTCACTGCCCTTTGGGAAAAGCTTCTTTCGGTGCAGAGAAGTTAATGGAAAACTACACTACTCTTTATGATGCAGTATTAAAGGCTAAGCCTGCTGCAGCAAAAGGTCAGTACATGAAGAGCATTGTAATTTCTACAACAATGGGACCCGGAATAAAAATTAATCCTGCAAAGGCTTAATTTAATCCGATTAAAACAATAAAAACAGAATACTTTTGCCGAAGACAGCAGGCATCGCAAATGCGTATAAGACCGGCCGAGGTTTATTGATTTAACAGATCTTTACCCTTTTATGTCTTTGGCATAAAAGGGTTTTCTGATTTTATACAATGATGGGACAATTTCATAAGGAGGTGTTTGTAAGGATGCCAAGTAAAAAAGTTTTAAAAGAAAAAGAAGCAATCGTAGCATCGATTGCAGAGGATATTAAAAATGCGGCTACTGTAATCTTTGTTGATGCAAGAGGTTTGACAGTAGATAAAGACACTGAGCTTAGAGCAGCTCTTCGTAAAGCTGATGTTAGCTACAAAGTTCGTAAGAACACTTTGACTACAAAGGCTGTTGCTCAGTTAGGTCTTGAAGGAGTAGAAGAATTCCTCAAGGGACCTACAGCAATTGCAGCATGCCCTACTTTGACAGATGCAGCAAAAATCATCAACGATTTCTCTAAAGAAAATAAAGCAGTTGAGATTAAAGGCGGTATCATGGAGGGTAAAGCAATTTCAGCAGACACTGTAAAAGAATTGGCAAGTTTGCCTTCAAAAGAAGTTCTTATTGCAAGACTCTTGGGCAGCTTGAACGGACCTATTACAGGACTTACTATTGCGCTTAATGAATACGCAAAAAAGCTTGAAGCCTGAGTTTAAGCTAAAATAACAGGCAAAAGTAAATTAAAATTTAAATTGGAGGAAATTTAAAATGGCTAGTGAAAAAATACAGAAATTTATTGACGATGTTAAAGCTTTAACAGTAATCGAACTTAATGAGCTCGTTAAAGCTATGGAAGAAGAATTTGGTGTATCTGCATCTGCAGCTGTTGCAGTTGTTGCAGGACCCGCTGCTGCAGGCGATGCTCCGGCTGCTGCTGAGCAGACAGAATTCGACGTAATTCTTAAGAGCGCAGGCCCTAACAAGATGAACGTTATCAAAGTTGTTAAAGAAATTACAGGCGCTTCTCTTATGGAAGCTAAAAAGCTCGTTGACGAAGCTCCCAAGCCTCTCAAAGAGAAAATCAGCAAAGACGATGCTGCTGCTATCGAAGCTAAACTTAAAGAAGCAGGAGCAGAAGTTGAGGTTAAGTAATTTATTTACTTAAATTGTACCATCAATAATAAAAACCGGATTTTCGCTTTATGCGTAAATCCGGTTTTTTGCTTTATTTCATTACATCCGGAATCATAGACTCCAAAGGGCTTTCTGTACGGTCAGCGGTTGGATTTGAAGTAGTTGTTGCAGTCGGTGAACTGCTTGAAGAGTGATCCGGATTGTCACCGATGTCACCATCTTTTTTTGTACAACCGCAAAGAAGAGTCATACAAAGTACAGCAACAGATATAATGCTGATGATTATTTTCTTGTAATTCATATTAAACCTCCGAAAGTTTATTTTTATAATAGAGAAAAATCTCATGTGTATACTATTTGTTAAAAAATTTATTTTATGCAGAAATTTTAATTTTTAGGCTTGCATATTCAGATAAAATAAGAGATAATATAGAAGAAATTAAATACAGTGGAGGTTTATTATGGCTTTTTGTGAAAAATGCGGTAAGGAAATTCCTGAGGGTTCAGTATGTGCAGATTGCAGTGCGCAGACTAATGCTAACACAGAAAAATCAGCTATTGGTAAAATTTTGGACACAAAGGATACTACAAATGACTATACAAAGGAAGAAATCGAAAAAAATAAGGTTGTTTGCGGTTTAGCATACATTCCGATCCTTTTCTGGCTTCCTTTAGTAGCAGGAACAAAGGGATCAAAGTATTGCAAATTCCATTCAAACAATGGTCTTTTGATTTTAATTATTGATGTAGTAATAAGTATAGTAGGCAGCCTTTTGGGACTTATTCCTATTGTGGGTTTATTAACAAGCTCTGTACTTGGATTAATAGTTGTTGCTTACATAGTATTTGGTATGGTATTTACTTTCCAAGGCAAAGTAAAAGAGCTTCCCTTTATTGGCGGCATCAAAATTATTTCTTAAGATTTGTTTACAGAGAAATATATTTTAAACGGAGCTGGTCTGCGATAAGTGCGATCAGCTCTTTTGCATTTAGTGAATAGTTGTAGCCGTTAACACTGTATCCCAATATGGTATCAAAAATATAATCCTTAGGGCATACGGAATTAACATGTCTCACTGCTTTGGTGATTGCTCGCTCCACATGTCTGGGATTTGTATTAAATTCTTTTGCAATCCTTTCACACATTTTACAAGAAAATTCCGGTAGCTTTGTCTCTCTGAGTGCAGTGTTAATTATAGCAGCTTTCATATAATGATAACCTGAAAAGTGAACCGGAAGTTTTAATTGATGAAGAATTTCATCTGCTTTTATATATATTTTATCCTTGGAGTTTATTGAGCCGTCTTTTTGTCTGCCGATGATTCTTAGAGTACTTTTTAATATGTCAGGATTATCCAAATTTTCCATAAAAATATCAGCACCATTTTGTATAGAGTCTGATATAAGTTGTTCGCCTTCTTTAGAAGAGGCTGTTGCAATTATGCGTACGGAATGTCGGTTTTTGCAATGACATATATCTTTTATTGTAGTACTCATTTTACTGTCTTGATTTGATAGATCGCAGATTAATATGTCAGGAGACAATTCGGAGCAAAGAGTTACTATATCCGAAGTGTTCCTTAAAGAAGCTAACAACGAGACATTGGTAATTTCTGCGATATTGTCAGAAATTTTTTTAAGATATTCTGTATTCTCTATTGCGGTGATTATTTTCAAGCAGTTATTTTGATTCAAACATATACCCCCATGCGAATGTTTTCTGTAAGTATACTATCACAATTCTCGAAAAAAGTCAAACATAGTTAGAAAAAAATGGAAATGTTGGAAAGTAAACGAGTATTATTATTTCCCGGGAAATAATAATACTTTTGACATATTCAGACAGCTTATGGTAGAATGCGCCTACTCGGTAAAACACAGATAAATCGCAGCAAGCCGATATTATTACAGAAGAAATAATTTACAAATGAGAAAGGTGATTGCTGTGAGAAAAGATTCTTATTCAGTTTTAATCGTGGATGCAGACCAAGAGTTTGCGGACACATTGGGAATGCGTATTATAGCGCGTAACAACATGACATTGTGTGGTAAAGTATACAGCGGAGACGTAGTTTTGCCTATTGTAAAGGAAAAAAGACCTGATGTTATTATTATGGATTTAACATTACCGGCATTAGATGGCATAAGCGTTATTCGTATGCTTCAAAAGGAATTATCTTATAAGCCCATAATTGTAATTACGTCTGCCTATTCAAACGATATGCAACGATATCTTATAAATGATATACCGAATGCATATTTTGTACGAAAACCTGTTTCGTATGAGCAGCTTCTTGACAGAGCAGGAGAGCTTGTAAGGGCAGCCTCCGGATTTTATGCAAGAGCAGCCGGAGAGACGATAGAAGCAGAAAGAGCTTTTTATAGGATAATGAAGTACAATAATGAAGATTCGACTTTTAAAAGAGTAACAAGCTTGTTGCATGATTTGGGTGTGCCGGCTCACTTGAATGGTTATGGATATTTAAGAGATGCAGTGTGTATGGTAATTGAAAATCCATTACTTGTAAACAGTATGACAAAAGAAGTATATCCTACATTGGCAGCGAAAAGCGGTAAAACAGTGGCAAGCGTGGAAAAAGCTATCAGAACTGCAGTAGAAGTATCCTGGAGCAGAGGCAAAATAGAAATACTTGAAGAGGTTTTTGGATTTACCGTAAATTTACAAAAAGGAAAGCCCACCAACACAGAATATATTGCTATGCTGGCGGACCGATATAATGTCTGGATGAAATAAAAAAACAAACAAAAATCAGAATAAAGCTGAACCTGTTGTTCTTGGGAAAGGAAGGACGTCACGAATATTCGGAATACCTGTTGCGTACATTATGAGACGTTCAAAGCCAAGACCGAAACCGGCATGTTTTGTACCGCCAAAACGGCGTAAATCAAGATACCATTCGTATCCTTCTTTCTCAAGGCCAAGTTCTTCGATTCTTTTTTCCAGAATATCTATACGCTCTTCACGCTGGCTGCCACCGATAATTTCTCCGATGCCGGGAACAAGAAGATCCATAGCAGCTACAGTCTTACCATCGTCATTGAGACGCATATAGAAGGCTTTGATTTCTTTTGGGTAATCTGTAACGAAAACAGGTTTTTTAAAGATTTTCTCTGTAAGGCAACGCTCATGTTCTGTTTGTAAATCGCAACCCCAGAAAACTTTATATTCAAATTGTTCGTTATAAGGTTCGAGAAGCTTAATTGCCTCTGTATATGTTACATGGCCGAAATCAGATGATGCAACAAAATTAAGACGCTCAATTAATTCTTTGTCATAGAACTGATTTAAAAACTCCAAATCGGCAGGACAACTTTTGAGAATGTAATTAAGAACGTATTTTATCATTTCTTCTGCAAGCTTCATATCATCGGCTAAGTCAGCAAAAGCTATTTCCGGTTCAATCATCCAAAACTCAGCAGCATGTCGAGCTGTATATGATTGTTCGGCACGGAAAGTAGGGCCAAAAGTATAAATTTTACCAAATGCCATAGCCATTGCCTCTCCTTGAAGCTGTCCTGAAACTGTAAGATAGGCGCTCTTGCCGAAGAAATCCTGTGTATAGTCTACAGAGCCGTCGTCGTTTTTAGGTGGGTTGTCTACGTCAAGTGTTGTAACACGAAACATCTCTCCTGCTCCTTCGCAGTCACTGCAAGAGATTAAAGGAGTGTGGGCGTAAACAAAACCATTTGAATTGAAAAATTGATGAATAGCAAAAGCAGCAGCAGAACGAATACGAAAAGCGGCACTAAACGTATTTGCGCGAGGACGAAGATGTGCAATAGTTCTCAAATACTCCATGGAGTGGCGCTTCTTTTGAAGCGGATACTCAGGAGAAGATGCACCTTCTACGACAATTTCTTCTGCTTTTATTTCGAAAGGTTGTTTTGCTTCGGGAGTGAGAACTAAAGTTCCTGTAACAGCCAAAGCAGTACCTACGTTTTGTTTTGCTATTTCGGTGAAATTATTTATTGCCTGTTCTTCAAAAACAATCTGTATGCCTTTAAAATAGCTACCGTCATTTAAGTCGATAAAGCCAAGAGCTTTAGAGTCACGTATTGTGCGAACCCATCCGCAAACAGTGATTCTTTTTTCTGCAAAGGTTTCCGGTGAACCGTAAATTTTAGCAATTTCTGTTCTTTGCATTTTTATCATTCCTTTCAAATAATTCAAAAGTCATTAATATAAAATTGTGCGTTAATGCACTTTCCTTTTATAATAACACAATATTGATTTAATATCAATTTGAAAAAGTCAATTTTTCAATGGTCAAATGTTTTCAATGGCGAAAAGCGATATGATACAATTAAAAGCAACAGAAAAAGAACCTTTATAAATAATGCATTGACAATTTTTCGGGGGGGGATAGAATGTTGTTCGAATATAAATAAAAGAGGAGAGATATATTAATGAAATTAACATTAAGAATACTTATTTTGGTGTTTGCTTGTATGATGTTATTTACATCATGCGCAAAAGAAAACAACAATAAAAATAACGAAAATACTGCTTCCATTGGCACAACGTCGACAGCTACACCTACACCTGCAGTTACAGAAACACCTGATATGACACATACAACAGATGACAAGGAGGCTAAAACTACACCTACAGAGGATGTCCTTCCTGCGGCAACAACACCACCAAATAGTATCGAAGTATCGTCAAACCCAACATCAAAATCTACTGAGAAACCAACTCTTACCCCTTCGCCTTTGAAAACTCCTGATTTAGGTAATTCTTCTGTAGTGGGAAGCACTGTCGAAGCTGACAATGCAGCTAAGAATATTATCAAAACTTCTGAAAAATTTAACACTACAGATAATGTTTTTTCAGCGTTAGATGATTTTTGGTCAAATCCTAAGAAATTCTTTTTAGATGAAAAGTATAAAACATCTTACCCTCTTATTTTAATTGATTTAGACCAAAAGACTAACGGAGCTCATAATCAAATCAGAAAGTTTTATAATAACACAGCAATTTTCTTTTCGTTAGAAGATCGCGAAACAGAAATGATTTTAAACTATTATAAAAATATTGCTTTTGATAGAAGTTTGGCACTTCAATTTGGAATTGGACTTATGTCAGTTAGAACAACAGATTATTCTGATGGTTTCTGTATATGGATTGATGAAGCAACTCTTTATACTCCTTATTATTTGCTTGCTGGTGGAGTTTGGGGAGATAAAATACCTATGTATCCTAAAATGCTTGAAGAGATGTCATCAGTGAAAAAGAGTGATACATTCCTTGCAGGTTGCGTTGCTTCTAAACCTAGTCATTGTACAGAATACATTCCTGGTTGGCAACCTTTGTTGAATCTTTGTGCAAGATACGGCGATGAAATAAAAAATTTAAACAATCATGAATTGGTGTTTTCAACTCCAATTTTGACTAATGACGGCTATAGTGATTTCTATAGCGGGAAAGTTATAAGTAAATATTCTATTCCTTTTTATGATAAAACTAGTGATAGATATGGAATGGCATATTTCAGTTCAGAAAATAATTTAATAGGTATTGTTATTAGGGAGTGATTTATTTGAAAAAATTTTTGTTATTTTTACTATCTTTAATTTTAATTTTTAATTTTTCTTTCTCTTTCTTTTTAAAGCGGGATACGATGGAGGCAATATAGATATTTCTGATGAGTCAGATAGTAATATGGAAGGCGGAGGAGATGAAACCGATAACTATAAAAATAGTTTTTGGTATGGAAAAGTTGCCTTGTTAATGGTAAGATAAAATACGTGCTGGGTTACACGAAAAATGCATACCAAAACGACATTAAAATGCCATATTTTTATGTTACAATATAACAAATAAATACGTGTTGGAGAGATTATGATGGCAAAAATACTGATTGCTGACGATAATAAACAGATTACATCTGTGCTGACGGAATATGCAAAGAAAGAAGGGTATTCCGTAGAGATAGCAACTGATGGTGTAGAGGCTTTAGA
>JAFZEI010000074.1 GCA_017560765.1 Clostridia bacterium
AAGACTTGCTCAACTATATTCAGAAAAGCCTGTAGATTTAGGTGCTGATTTCTATGCCAGATTTGCAGAGAGTAAATCAGGTAAGAGTTTAGTTGCATCAAATGATAATGTTGTAATCGGAGCTATGTCAAAAGACACAAATCAAATTTGGAGATTTACAAGAAATTCAAACGGCTCTTACAGAATTTGTCACGTTTCAAAGAATATGTATCTTTCTACAAATAATTCAAGTTCAACTGCCGGTACAAATGTTCTTTTGCGTGCGTACAGTAATGCATCTGACCAGGCATGGTTCATATATGAGCAAAACAACTGCTATATTTTAGTACCTTCATGTTCTTATGATGTGGCGCTGGATCTCGTAGGAGGCAATACAACGACCGGAAACAATATACATCTTTGGACATATAACGATGATGATGATAATGCTAAATATTTTGATATTTTAAAGGAAAGCATTAATAATAATGTCGAAAGTGTTATTTGGTATGATACACCGGCAATTCCTGTAAATGTTGGAGAAACTGTTGATTTAGATAATTACAGTATACAATATGCAGAAAACAGTCGCCTGTTTTCTTCTTTAAACATAAATTGGAATTCAGATGAAGTTACTATTGTTGATAATAAAATTAAAATCAACGCAAAAGGTGTTTATAAACTTGTTGCAACATCAGGAACAAGAAAAGCAAATGTTTACGTTATAGCTAAGGCACCTACAGAGACAGAATATGTTCTTTATTATAATGATTTTAGCTCAAATGACCTAAGTGATTTTAATTTGATGATAAACAGCGGTTCGGCAAATGTGTCCGATGGCAAGCTTTATCTTGATGGTGAAATTAAGGCACTTATGCCTAATTATTTAGCAGATTTTTATAATTACACTATTTCATCTAATGCTACTTTAGTATCCGGAGAGTCTGCCGGCAAATGGTTCTCTTTCATGTACAGATTACAAAATGAGCATTTGTATTACCATTATATTGCAAAAGTTGGTACCACTGCTTCAAACGGTATTATACACCAATTGAGAGAGACTTCTTCGACGTGGTCATATCAGGCGCAGACACCGTATTCCGAAGCGTTAAATGCTTCTAAGAATTATTTATTTAAATTGGAAGCGTATGGTAATACGGCCGGAGGCTACATTAATAATCAAAAGCTTTTGCGTACACATGAAATTAATGCACTTTCAAAAGGAAAGCTTGGACTGCAGGTTTTTGATGTAAAAGTTGCTTTTGATGATATTAAGGTTTCAGTTGATTTTAATAAAGTGTACGATTACATGACTCCAAATAAATATCAAGCTTTGGATAATGCATCCAATGGTTTACTTGTAAATGGTATGGCAGACTTTTCCATACTTGCCAGTACAAAAGGATATACGTTATCAGTAAAATCAACCAAATTAGCTGTTTTGGCAAAAACGAGCGAATTTACTATTGCTCAAGGTTGTTGTTCTGATGGTGAATATGTGTATGGAGTTATTAGAAACAGTGATGACTCAGGTGCTATTATTAGAAAACATAAACTTTCAGATGGCTCGTATGTTGCAACAAGTGCTGTTTTGAATTTAGGACACGGCAATGATTTGACTTATGATTCAAAGAATAATCGTATTGTAGTTGCAAGAGGACAAAGTCTTGGCAACGGATTGTTGTTTGTTGACCCGGATACATTAACTGTTACAGGATCTGTAACAATTGATACGTATGCCGGAGCAATTACTTACAACGAAAAATATAATTGTTACGCTATAAGCAGAGGTGGCAAAACATTAGAAATACTTAACTCTAATTTTGAGGTTATCAAATCATATACCAGAACTGATAGTACAGGATATACAGCTCAAGGTATGGGCAGTGATGATAATTATATATATTTCCCGATGAGTTATCAGGATAAAAAGAATGTAATTGTTGTCTATGACTGGTATGGTAATTATATAATGACAATTCAGAGTGACGTAACTCGCGAAGCAGAGAGTATGTTCTGGGTAAATGGTAAATACTATTTTGCTCACAACTATTATTTAGAAGGTATGAATGTTTGGGAAACTGATTTAAAAATCAGCTAAGACATGATATTAAAATCATCTTATTCTATATAAAAATTTTTCTAAAACACGGGACTGCATTATTAATTTTGTGTCCTGTGTTTTTAGTTTTGTTTGGCTTGACACTGCTACAATAGTAGGATAAAATTATAAAAGATTATTTTTAAAACCATGTCTAAGGAGAGTTTTATGAGAAAAGGCAAAAGGCATATTTCACTTTTTCTTGCAATTGTAATGTGCTTTATTTTATTGCAAGCACCTATTCAATTGATTGCAACAGAGGTTGCAACAAGAAATGAATTAAACTCATTATCATCAACAACAGAATCCATTATTGATTCTGACCTTACACCTGATATATATGTAGATGATGTAAAAGCATCAACCGGAAGTAATGTTACAGTTCCTCTGATTTTAGGAAATGATATTGATACGGACAGCATTAAGCTTGAAATTGGATGGGATGCAAATGTGCTTAAGCCATTAAATATTACAAACAGCAATATTTTTAAAGATACGAGGCTTGATGCAGAAGAATCGAGTTATATATTATCTTACAAGGGTTCAGCGACAGAAACAGGTGCTTTAGCTAATATAGAATTTTCTGTAAATAGTGAAGCAACAATAAGTGACAGTTCTGTTTCTGTGACGGTTAAAAACGCTATGTTAGACGGCAAAGATATTACACAAAGCATTTCAAGTTCTAACGGTGTAGTTAAAATTGAGGATAATAATCTTACAATTGACGGAGCAACACTTTCTGTTTCAAGTGATATTACAGTAAAGTATCTTTTAAAGAAGAATATATTTGATAATGCAGGATATAAAGACCCCTATATAGAGGCGACTTATTGTGGTAAAACGACTAAATTAGATGCGTTGGTTACATCTGTAAGCGGAATAGAATGTTATGTTTTTTCTTTTAATAATGTTGCGCCTCATAAGATGAACGATTCTATTTATACTGTTTTATATGCTCAAAAAGATGGGGAGCTTTGTGCCGGTCAAACGCATGAATATAGTGTAGCAAAGTATGCATACAGTAAACTTGCAACTACGACTGATCCGTATTTCAGAACTATGTTGGTAGACATGCTTAATTACGGTGCTGCTGCACAAAAATACGTGAACTATAATGTAAA
>JAFZEI010000075.1 GCA_017560765.1 Clostridia bacterium
GAGTCTTCTCAGTAATAGTAGTTTCTTGTTCGAGAATTGCTTGTCTTTCGGCAACAGTAATAGTTGCTTGAGCTTGCGCTTGCGCTGTTTTAATGCTTGTTTCCGCTTCAACCAGTTTCTTTTGCAAAGATATGGTATGTAATTCTCTAATACGTTTGAAATTAGGGTCACTTTCAGGAAGAACTACCGTTGTCACATAAAACTCAGGAATAGTAAGTCCATATTCCTCAAAGCCTGGAAGAATGCTACTCCTCAGAGCATCAGATAATAAGTTAAGACTCCCATCAATTTCAAGAAGGTTTATGTTTTGAGACTTGATACAGTTACAAAGATTCGTTTTCACCGCTGTTGAAATCAAAGGACGAAATGACGCTGATAACGATTTAGCAAAATTTCCATTTCTATCTTCCCAAGCAACACCATTCATTGTTCCAACAATTTTAACAAGTAGTTTGCGAGAATCAGAAACCATCAAATTCAATTCTCCAGACGCACCAAGTTCAAGTGGAACACCAAACATCGGATCAATAAACCTTACTTTGCTATCAGTTCCCCATTTTATACCCATTTGAACTGTTTTATTTATAAAGTACACTTCACAATGAAACGGTGTTTCTCCCCCTGTAGTACGGTTAAGAAATTTGCCGATTTTAGGTATATTTTGTGTTTCAAGTGTGTAACGGCCCGGTCCAAAAAGATCCAGCGCCTGACCATTCATAAAAAAGATAGCTTCTTGACTTTCATGAACAATAAGTTGTGTAAGTGAATTAAAATCCTCACTAGGATGTTTCCAAATAAAGGTACTATTATCTCCTTCGTATTTAATAATTTCTGCAATTTGCGCCATATATTTACCCCCACTGTACTTTATATAACATAATCTGCATTATGTTCTAAACATCAAAACAAAAAGCATATTACAACGAACATATCAATTTAATTATATAACATCGCAATTCGAAAAACAACCATTTATGTCGATTTTTGTATGATTGCTCAAAAATCAAATTATTTATCAATAAGCTCTTACTTTTGTTTTGGCAAAAGCTTTCTTTTTTTAGTTGATTATATGGATAACAACTTTGAGAATTTCGAAAATTCTTTATTTCCTGATACAGCATTACAACATAATGCAGATTATGTAACCAACCTCATACTTTCCAACTTTTTCCTATGCTCATCACCGGTTGAAATTATATAAATTCTCGTAGTATTTATATTGCTGTGGCCGAGAATGTCGGCAAGCTTGGCAATATCCTTCTCTATTCCGTAGAAAGTACGAGCAAACAAGTGGCGCAGATTGTGCGGAAAGACTTTCCGTGTGCTCACTCCTGCTTCGTTGCAAAGGTTTTTCATTTCACGCCAAATATTGGTACGGCTCATTGGTTTGCCGTTTCGAGTGACAAATATGGCGCCTGACGTAATTTTGTGCTCTGCTACATAGTGGAGTAATTTCTTTTGTAATTCACGGACTATAAAAACAGAGCGAGTTTTTCCTTTAAGGGAAACAACTGCCGCACCGTGCCGAACTGCCTCGACAGTTATATATGGCAATTCGCTTACGCGTATGCCTGTGCTGCAAATTGTTTGTATTAATAAGCAGAGTCGTTCGTTGCCTTTTTGTTTGGCAGTATTCACCAGACGTAAATACTCTGCCTTGGTGAGTTCTTTTTCCTCTGGGCAATATATTTGGCGTTGTAACTTTATTGATTTTACTTTTAATTCGTGCCAACCGAGGAATGCAAATAAGCTGTTTATTGATGCAAGCATAGAGTTTATGCTTCGTACAGCATAATCGTCTGTAATTAATTTTGATTTATATTCGATAACCTTTTCTTTTGTAATGTTATCTTTGCCTAAAAATTTCACAAAAATTGCCACATCGCGGGCATACTTTTCTATAGTGTTTTGACTTTTTTCTTCTGCTTTCAGCCACGCATAAAACGCCTGAATATCTTCTCCTGTTAAAATTCTCTCCATTTCAATACCTCCGGATAATTTTTGTTATATATTTTATCCAAAAGGTAGAAATGTACAAAATAATTATGATTTAGAAGATTATAGAGATATAGAAAATTTTCACATTAATGTTGCCGAATTAAGCCAAAAAGTGTACAAAATCAACACTCCAACATTTCTGCCATCTCTTCTACAGATTTCAAAACCTCTGCAAAAGACAATTCTCCAATATATTTATTTTCAGCAACATAGTTATTCCATAACCCTTGCATAATCGGTTCTTCTTTTATATCAGCAAGAATATCTTGCCACTCCTCAATATCCTTAACAGATTTACGTTTTTGGGCAGTGTGAATGACCGCTGATCTCAATACATCCGGTCTGATTTCATCCTTCCTACTGCGAAATAAGGTATGTAAATCATAATAATCACGTGCTCTGGTTGTACCGATGTTACGACGCAGAATTGTTTCGTACTTTTCTGCTAATATAGTTTCAATAGTATACGCCATAATGGAGACAGACGTTTCTTCAAATAGCATAGGAAAATCATATTGTATGGCAGACGGAGTAATGGCATCACCGGTCGTGACATCTATCTTCATCGGAGTATCAATCTTTCCATATTTTGCACGCAGATGAATACGGAAATTATTATACGCATCCTCCTCGCGAATCGGTTCTATACCATCATACTCGAAAACAATTCCGTCATTGATACGAACAGAAATTATTTCATTTATAATATTCACTATTTCATTTTCTTCCATTTGAACACCACGAATTGTAGTATCCATATCCATTGTGGTACGCTCGTCAATTCCAATCATCGAGGAAATCAGAAGACCTCCTTTTAGAATGAAATTATCTTTATAATTTGAATTCGCAAGTCTTACCAAAAGACGTTCAAACAAAAACATCTGCAACACTTCCTGCGCACGAAGTTTTTTCTTTGTCGCCATACTGCGAATAGCCCCTTTTAGTTGTTCAGGAGTTTTCATCATAATACCTCCATATATGTTCTGATTTTATCAACGATACCGAAAACCTTACCATATTTAAGCAACTTTCGACTATCAGGATTTGATTTAAAATAACATTTAATTGCTTGCGTATAGATTTGAATATCCACTTGATCTTTGTTTCGAATCAAATCGCAAATACAACGTTCCTTATCATAAAGCTTGAGCCTTGCACCTTGCGGTGATACTGTTTCTGTAATACCTATTTCATAAAGCTCTTTGTCTACATAATGACATCGCAAATTTATATTATCCTTTTTGAGTCTGCTAACATTAGTTCCGCGAGGAAGTGTGATATCAAATATATGAGGAGTTCTATCAGAAAGTCCCCATAAAAAAATAGCTGTTCCATACGAATATATTGCTTTAGTACTTTGTACTTGTAAAAGTGCAAATTCATCAAAAAGTCCATCCGATAGGACATATAAACCCTTACGCACTTGTTCAAGCTTGCCGGCATCCAAATATTTTTTTATCATGGGTCTGCTGATTCCCGCAGCTTCTACATCACTTGTTTTTATATATCCATCATTAGTATCTGCGACGATTTTCATTTTATTCCAAATAGCATCCATACGACACACCTCCAAACGTCATTTACATTCGTACTATATATAATAAATTATTTTAGCAAGAATGTAAATAGCCGTCTTGATTTTTAGTATCTCGTAAATTTTATTTTTTATTGCATGATATTTATTAAAAATAGAATTGACAAATTGCAGCTCACACAAGATATTACATTTCAATAAAGCCAAGCGATGACAAATTGTCAAATTTTATAGCATCAATCCATTGCGTTCTCATCAAGCAAGAATTGTTCAATGCCGATGTAGAAAATGCCGTCATCATCGTGCCAAGGGATGATGTTATCTTTAACTACAACAATCTTCTTAAATGAATCACCGACACGATTTAAAGAGCGAACCTCTTGTTCTCGCTTTTCTTTATCCGCAACAGTTAATGCTGACTGAATATAATATTTTTTGCTTCCTTTATTCGCAACGAAGTCAATTTCAAGCTGTGTGCGTTTACTCTTTTTCTCTGCATCTTTATAGCAATACTCAACCACGCCAACATCCACACTGAAATCACGTCCGCAAAGCTCGTTATAAATAATATTTTCCATAATGTGAGTTTCTTCTTGCTGACGGAAATTAAGTCGAGCATTGCGAAGTCCCACGTCACTGAAGTAATATTTAAGCGGTGAGCCGATATACTTTCTCCCCTTAACATCATATCGTTCGGCTTTGTAAAGCAAGAAGGCATCAATAAAATAGTCAAGATATCTGCTAACGGTAGGTGCACCAATATTCATCTGTTTTGCACTTTTAAAGGTATTTGTAATTTTATTTGCATTAGTAAGTGAACCAACAGAAGACGAAACTATATTCAAAATATCGTCAAGCACCGATTTTTCGTACACAAGCTTGTTTCTATCCATAATGTCACTGATATAGATTGTATCAAAAAGTGATTGCAAGTACTTTGCTTTTTCTTCATGACTCTTTTTAGTCATCACGAGAGGAAGACCGCCATATGTGTAATATTCCTGCCAAGCATAACGCTTTTCTCCTTGAAAAGCGTTATAAAATTCCGAAAAAGAAAGCGGACTAACTCTGATTTCATCGCCGCGTCCACGGAATTCAGTGAGTATGTCCGAAGAGAGCATTTTCGAATTACTGCCGGTAACGTACACGTCAATATTATCGTGTTTCATAAGACCAAGCACAACATCCACAAAACTGATTTTATCCTCAACTCCCTCAATATATGGATTCTGAATGGTAACAACCTTTTGAATCTCATCAAGGAAGACATAATATGTTTTACTCTTATCAGAAGTCAAGTTGCGTATATGCTTGCCGAGTTCAAGCGGATTACGGTACTTAATATTTTCATCATCATCAAGAGCAAGGCAGATAATACATTCTTCTGCCACCCCGATTGACTTTAAATAGTCTTTATATATATTGAACAGCAAATAAGATTTGCCGCATCTTCGGATGCCGGTAATAACCTTAACTAAGCCGTTTCCCTTTTTGCTGATTAATTTTTCGAGATACTTCTTTCTTTCAATCATAGCACATGCCTCATCAAATAATTTTGCGTATTTACGCATTTTTATATCATCATTATATTATACCCATACCTGCAAGTCAATATTCCATCGAATAATTTTGCGTATTTCTACACTTTTATAATATGTCATATTTT
Organism: Clostridia bacterium; assembly: GCA_017560765.1. Taxonomy (GTDB): domain Bacteria; phylum Bacillota; class Clostridia; order UBA1212; family UBA1255; genus Egerieisoma. Next base: position 5,199 of record JAFZEI010000075.1, read on the forward strand.
GATTTTTTATATTCTTTCTTTAGCGTCTGCTTCCCCATTATCAGCAATCGAACGAGACCGCAAAGCTCGTATTCTGTTCGCTCAAGGTTCAAATATACCACACTTGGTGTCGACGGTTCAGTGTCATTTTTCATATTTACATTATACCACCAAAAAGGCTACATTCCTACTTTTCTATAGGTTTGCAGCATCTTTCTTTTCTGGCTGTTTTTACAGCCTCCTTATTTTTTATCTTTCAAAATTTATACATTCACCTGTCGAATAATTATAAATACGTAAAACTCTGTATGCTATCGATGTATCAAAATAAAAATGTATAATGTTTTCTCCAGTTTCTTTATAATAATATTTAAAATCGCTACATAACAAAGTTTCATTTTGTACAGCCTCACGAGTCAATCTATGCTCTACTTCCCCTTGATTGGCAGGAAAAGCAGAAATACAGTAAGCTAACGCATATTCTTGTTTATCGGTCAATTTACCTCTATTTATTATATGCCAATTGTAAACTGCTTCGGCAACAGCTTTGTCCGTAGCGACATAATCAATATCAGGATGAGTAATAGTTTCATTATATCCGGCGCTTCCTGTTTCTTCGGTCTCAACAACATATGAACGAAGATATTCCGAACCAAGTGCTAATCTTGTAATACGGTACATATGCAAAAAAGCAAGCATTTCATGAGGAGACTCCACTTCTTGAAGCCGCCCTTTCAACAGGTGCAGATACAGCGACTCAAATTCAACAACACACGCAAAATTACCGTCCGGATGTTTATTTTGTGCATACAATTCCAAAAGGTCAAAAAGTCTACTTCCATTCTCCCCGTATCGTTTAACCATTTCTTGGCGAATAAGCTGAGCTCCGTTAGGTTTTAAAAAGAGTGCCATAGTGTCAAAATCTGTCAAAGTAAACAATCTGTACCATATCGCAAAATATTGTGAATATTGAAATGTTCCAAAACGGCCGACCCAAAGAGTATGTTCTGTATTTTCGGGATTATGTACCCCTACGCCCCCCATTTGCAACCATTGTATTCTGTCGTAAAATTTACTGCCGGATAATATCAATTGCGAAAATGAAGCTCCGCCCTCATTAAGCTGAAAATATAACTTACTATCAACTATACCGTGCTCTGCAGCTACCGACATATGCCATAACTCATGTATTACAACTGCTGCATCCATATCAGGATTTAAGCTTTTTGATATAGTTAAAATTTTATTGTAGTCGTCAGCCATGCCTTCCCCTGCCGACTCGTCAATCACTACATTATTAACCATCGTTTTTAACGGATTAAGGAAATAATTGCGTAAATATGTTGCGCAATCGGGAACATCAAAAAAAGCAAACAATGTTTGAAAATTCACATAATAATCCATAGCCTTTTCCATTGCAGAACGGATTTGAATTTCTGCTTCTTCTCCATAATTTTTCTCAGAAAAGACCACATTAAGTTCTTGCAAAAGTTTTTCCCTGCTCTCTTTGCTGATTGCTTTTGGCAAATCGTTAAGGACATTATCAGAAAAAAGAGATATACTTTTATCTAAATCAAGCTGTTCAGGTTTTTTTGTATTGTCTAAATCATCTTCTATTAAGGCATTCGTGGGTACATCAGTTTTCAAAGGGTTATTCTCTTTTGACGAATTACAACCGGACAACAATAACAGAAATATAACAGTACATAAGGTAAATGCAAACATTCTTTTCATAGAAGCACTCCTTTCAAAAAGAAAACAAAAAGACAACCATAGTTTACTGAACAACGATCACATTGTCTTTAATATCTCATCAAGATTTCTTTTACCGTAGACGATACGGATAATAGAGATTGCTTTTTCTTCGTAATAAGTTTTGTAGTAGATGACATAATTATCAACCGACAGCTTGCGAACCGTCTTATCGGCCAAAAATTCATTGTCAACCGGTGCGCCGGAATCGGAAAACATGCGAATCATATCGATTTTTTCAAAGATTTTTCTGCCGAGATTTTGTGCTGCGGCAGGATTGACCAAATCAACTGATATGTAGTTTAGGATTTCATCCAAATCCTGCTCCGCCTTCTTAGTAAAGCGATAGGAATACTTAGACTCCATACTTTTCTGCCATCCTTGTTCTTACAGAATCGCCGTCCACGGTCTTACCGTCTTCAAGGTCGGAAAGTCCGTCATTGATAAGCTTGGCTTCGTAATTCTTGCCCATTATTTTTTCGTAATACTCAATATCCATCACAACAAGCCTACCATACCCGTTTTTGGTAACGAACACAGGACCGCCCTCAGCAGCACAACGGCGCTCAATTTCAACAGTGTTTTTAAGATCGCGCATAGGAATAATCGTCATAATGCAATACCTCCGTCAACAGTATATGTTCTTGTACCTAAATTATACTCTAAATTAAGCCACAAATCAACAGCTTTTGAAAAAGCGAATTGTAAAATTACAACATCTTCGCTATCGTTTTTCAGCTTTTCTCTTCTGTTTTTAGCCACGCATAAAACCCCTGAATATCTTCACCTGTTAAAATTCTCTCCATTTCAGTACCTCCGGATAGTTTTTACTTTTATTTTGCCCGAAAAGCATGTTTATAAGTTGTCAATATAATTCAAATGCTATGTCGGATGTACTGATTTTCAAGCATAATAATACCCCGTTAGGAATGCAAAAAGCGCCGCATTTCTGCCCAAGCATCGCGTTTTTCTCCCTCGAAAGCATTATAGAACTCTGCAAAGGAAAGCGGATTAACTCTAATCTCATCGCCGCGTCCACGGAATTCAGTGAGTATATCCAAAGATAGCATTTTAGAATTACTTCCGGTAACATAAACGTCAATATTGTCGTGTTTCATAAGACCAAGCACAGCATCTACAAAACCAATCTTATCCTCAATACCCTCAATGTACGGATTTTGAATGGTAACAACTTTTTAAATTTCATCAAGGAAGACATAAATTCCGTTTAGAGAAGTTTAGATAGTGTACCCAAATGAATAATTTTTTGCATATACTGATACTGAAACCAAACAAGGAGGTATCGCCATGCACAAGCAAAATTGCGGTAAACATCCCGAAGTTCGTGATTTCGGCCCGGAACCGCTTGTATTTAATATAGACCACGCAACAAAAATGAATCAAAATTTCCGCACGACGCTTTGGACGGGGACTCATATGCAATTGACATTGATGAGCATTCCCGTCCGTGGAGAGATTGGTGTGGAAATGCACCCGAATGTAGACCAATTCATCCGCATTGAAAGCGGATACGCCAAGGTACTTATGGGCAGTTGCAGAAAAAACCTCTGCGAGGAAACTACAGTCAACGGAAATTACGCCATCATCATTCCCGCCGGAACTTGGCACAACATCGTCAACGAGGGAAACTGCCCCCTCAAACTTTACTCTCTTTACGCGCCGCCCAATCACCCCTTCGGCACAATCCATAGGACCAAAGAAGATGCGGAACACGAAGAGAATTAATAAAATATGAATTCACCCAAGCTGCCGAGCTTTGTGTGGGATTAAAAATAAAGGGGGCTGTAAAAAAACAGCCCTGCTTTTTTTGTCGTGCACTTGTTGATTGTCAACTACCGGTATAGGTTTTATAGTTCAAAATAATGCATCGTAGATTTCAAAACAAATCCTGATGAAACTGCCACTTTATTAGACCGTATATTGTCAGCATTACATACCCAATATGCATTTTGATTCTTTTCTTGACACTGTAACAAAAAGGCATTTACCATTTTCTTAGCATATCCCAACCCACGATACCGCTCATCTATCCATATGTTAATCCCATGACTATTGTTAATACTGTATTCGCTTATAAATGTTAATATAAACATGCACTCCGTTTTGGAGCGCATCTTTTTTAGTGCAATATCTTAATTAGTCAAAAGGATAACTATTAGGTGTGAAGGGTGTTTCTTCGCAGAAC
>JAFZEI010000076.1 GCA_017560765.1 Clostridia bacterium
AGCCTGCAGAACAAGCAAAAGACGAAGCAATAGGCGCATATTTTACTTCTGAACTTGAAGAAATACCGCCTGTTCTTCAAGATTAAACCAAATGGTTTAAACAACTTAATATTGGCATCGAAAAAGCTGAGCGAGTAACCGCCCGGCTTTTTTTGTTGTAATAAAAATTTTATAGAGAACGCAAGGAACGTTCTCGGAAAGGAAAAATTTATGAAAAAAGTATTACTAGTTATGTCAATAGTATTTGTATTGACATTCGCAATGGCAACCGTTGCATATGCAACAGGAGCATCACCGGCACCGTCACCGACAAACTCAGTTTCGCAAGTAATAATTGATGCGGTTGAACCTGTTAAGACTCAAGCAAAAGAGATATTCTTTAATGTTATTGCTTGGTTTATCAGAGCAGGTCTTGCAATCGGTCTGTTTATAAAAGGTGGTGGAGCTGTTATGTCACACCGTCAAGGTGGAGCAGTTACAGTATGGCCGATAGTGCTTCTCCTTGTGGGATTGATTATATCATTCCCATTGGCTGATTTGTTATGGGGTCTCGTGGGTTAAAAGTAGAGCCAAATAACCGCAAGCGTTTATTGCTTGCGGTTTTGGCTCTGCTTATATTAATAACAGTAACACTCCCATTAATAGTAGAGGCAGCGCCAACACCTACGCCAACTCCTGCAGTTCCGACAGCAACGCCTGCACCGGTTCAAACGGAAATAACAATTCAAAAAGAAGCTAATCAATGGTGGGTTGTATATCCGGGCGGTAGAAAAGTAGCTTTTGAATCTGTCGCTGATTATCGATTTGCTGAAAGTGATGAAAAAATAGACGGCTTCTTTAAGTTTGTTATTGTTGATAATAACAATAACAAATTACCGGTTGAATATATCGAAGCAAAGGCATATATGCAGAGTAAAGGTTATTGGGCAGATGCCAATAAAGACGAAGACGAAAAAGGCTTTTGGGATAAAGTGTTTGGCTTTTTAGATGACATAGTGAATGATATTAAAGGTACTATTGATTCTATAAAAACAATCGGCATATTTCTTTCAAACGGCGATATTGTTGGGGCATTAATCACGGGTTTATTACATACAGCCGGTAATTTTGCCGGAAATATAACAACAACAATATTTGAGTACACAGACCAAACTGAACTGTTATTTAATTCGTATGTGGGTCAGATATTTATAGGATTCGCTGCAAGTATTGGCTTTATTTTTTGGCTTATAGGATTTTTTATTGCAACGTCAGAAGTAGCAATAAATTTAAGAGGAAATCGTTCCGTTGGCGATTCTCTCCACGACTTTGGAATGAATACGTTTAAATCCTTTTTGGCAGTAATTTTATTTACAATCGTGCCGTTACCACTTTATCTATTTGTATCAAAAATTGCTATAAACATTTGCAACAAAATAGGTATATGGGGAGTTGGAAATATGACAAAACCCGATTTTAGCAGTATTTTTGGCAGCATTGGAAATAAAATGTTTCCCGGTACAGCAGATACGTTTATTCTGTTATTTTTAATAGTATTTCTTTTCTGTGGACTAAAAGTGTTGTTTGCAACCATAAAAAGAGGCGGTATTTTAATGATTCTAACTCTTGTTGGTAGTATTCATATGCTCAATACTCCACGTGGATATTGGGACGCTTTTTGGAGTTGGTGCAGGCAAGTTGTTGCGCTTTGTATAACACAATTTTGTCAAATGATGCTTTTCTGTGGCGGTATGGCCGTATTTACAAAAAGCTTGCAAACAACAAATCTTGCCGTGTTCTTTGCCGGCATAGGTATGTTTTTAGCTGCAGCAGAAGTTCCTAAAATAGCAGACCGCTATGGTTTGGATTCATCACTCAAAGGTAATGCAATGGGTGCTGTACAAACAGTCGCCATGGTCGCAAGAAAAGTAATAACAAAAGGAGCGTGAAACAAATGCGAATTGAATTTTTTTCAAGAAAAAATACACAAGCACAGCAACAATCGGCAGTAGAAATCAACGAAGATTACTTTTACTACCCTAAAAATCTGCGTTCCAAATCACAGTTTTTACTGTGGAGCTTTTCGGATTGCGTAATAATGGTTGTGATAATTTGTTTATGTATGTTTTTGTGGGACTATACAAAATTTCACCCATTACTGACCGTACCGCTTGTGTACGCATTTCTATCCGCAAGGATAGAAGACATCAATATTTTAACGAGAATAAAGGAGATACTTGATTTTATGTTAAAACCAAATGTTTTCAAAAACAATTCAAAGCCTAACAGCTCACAGCAGCTTTTGGGCAGTAAATATATTTCCGAGGACGGTATATATGTTACAGAAACCGGCAGATACGTATTTTGGAATGTTGAACCATTCAATTTAGCGGTGCTTTCACCGGGCGCAATCAGCATACTTGTAAATCAAATGACAAGTGTATTAAAACAATGTTCTAATTTAGAAATACTTGCCCTCGATAGCGCACGTTCTTTAGACGATAACATTTCGTTCCTTAAAAAGCGCATTGAAGAAGAAACAAACCCCGGAGTTAGGAAATTATTAGAATCTGACCTTGCAGAAATATCAGATAAATCTCAATCTGCCAATAACAGCAGAAAGTATTTGTTCTTACTTAAAATTGCACCGGGTAAGCCTGTCACTCAAGATTTACCGCTTATCAGCAGATATACCAAAATAATGCAAGATAACGGATTAAATGCGGTACAACTTTTAAAACCCGAAGTTAAAAAGGTTCTTGCAAATTATTTTGACATAACAACATCTGATTTACCCGATATTGACGGACTTCAATATCAAGATGAGAAAGGAGATGATAATCTTGTTTGGTAAATTATTTAGCAAAAAGAAACAAGATATACCGCTTACACCCGAAGAAGAAAGTACGTTG
>JAFZEI010000077.1 GCA_017560765.1 Clostridia bacterium
AAGACTTGCTCAACTATATTCAGAAAAGCCTGTAGATTTAGGTGCTGATTTCTATGCCAGATTTGCAGAGAGTAAATCAGGTAAGAGTTTAGTTGCATCAAATGATAATGTTGTAATCGGAGCTATGTCAAAAGACACAAACCAAATTTGGAGATTTACAAGAAATTCAAACGGCTCTTACAGAATTTGTCACGTTTCAAAGAATATGTATCTTTCTACAAATAATTCAAGTTCAACTGCCGGTACAAATGTTCTTTTACGTGCATACAGTGATTCATCTGACCAGGCATGGTTCATATATGAGCAAAATAACAGCTATATTTTAGTACCTTCATGTTCTTACGATGTGGCGATGGACCTCGCTGCAGGCATTACAACGAATGGAAATAATATACAACTTTGGACATATAACGACGATGATGATAATGCTAAATATTTTGATATTTTACAAGTAGAGTTTAATGACAACAAAGAAAACACTGTTTGGTATGACACAAATACAATTTCAGTTAATATTAGAAATGTCATTGATTTAAATAAGTATTGTGTTCAATTTAGCAATAACGGACGCTTATATTCCGGTAAAAACATAGTTTGGAGTTCTTCTAATGCAGATGTTGTTGATAATCAGCTTAAAGTATCATCTAAAGGCACATACACATTAGTTGCCCAAATTAATGGTTTTTCTAAGAAATTTAATATAGTATATGATTACATTCAAGAAACTGAACATTCAGAATATATTAATTACAGGAATTATTTGATAAACACAAATAAGAAGCTTACAGAAGAAAAAGAACTTTCTGTTTTGTTCTACGGTGGTTCGCTTACAGAAGGTCATGGCGCATCTGATAAGGCAGAATACTCATGGCGTGGTCGTACTTGTAAGTGGTTTGAAGAAAACTTCCCGGATGTTAACTTTACATTCCATAACAAAGCAGTAGGTGAGTCAGGAACATTTTTAGGCACATACAGATTAAAATTAGATGTAATTGATGTTGCGCCCGATTTAATGTTCCTTGAATATTCAATTAATGACAGATACTTTGGTTCGTCCTATGATGAGGCATTAATGAGATGCGAAACTATTGTTCGTGAGATTAAACAAGCTTTACCTCAAACAGAAATTATAATTTTAATTACTACGGACAGAGATTGCCTGCAGACTAATTCACAAGGCTCATTACACACTCAAGGACAGGCGCATGAGGCAGTGGCAAAGGCGTATGATATTCCGTCGCTGCATATTGGTATGGCGCTTGCGGAAAAGTGCGGCTACTCTAAAGACACGTTTAATAATTATGCAATAGATGTTGTGCATCTTAATGATGCAGGTTACGCTATATATTATGCTTGTGTCGAGGAATATTTAGAAAACAGTTTGCTTAATACTGATTTTTCTGAGGTATCAAATATTCAAAAGAATTATCCTATGATAAGTAACGCTCTTTTTGACGGAAACAGATTGCATATACAACCCACACAGGCACTTGTTGAAGCATCAGAAAAGAATGGCGGTATAGGTGTAGAATATCAAAATAAACTATATACTGCAAACAGCGCATCTGTTGGATTGTTTATATTAAATGACGAGGGTGATGTTCTTGTATTTAAATTTACAGGAACAGAAATTGCAATGTGGTGTTCGTTACTTAATGGTGAATATCTTGTTTCTATTGATGGCAGTGCATACAAAAAAATGACAACGACGGCTCATAATCCGGCAGTTATTGCAGAAAATTTAGCATCAAAGGAACATACTGTTAAGATTAAGGTCGTAAAAAATAACGGGTTTACAATCGGCTCTTTATTTACGCGTGATGCAACAAAGGCAACAAAAAAATAATCCTTTTCATTTGACCTTTTTGTAAAATGGTGATATTCTTTATAGGTGTATTTTTATATACAAAGATACAAATTTTTTGATTTAAAGGTGACTATATGTTTATTATTCAAGTTGTAATAATCGGTATATTGTTGGTATTTTCGATACTGCTTCTTTTAACGCTTATTCTTATGGCATTTCCTAAACTTGTTAATGCAAAGAGAAATAATAGCGTTAAAGAGAAACAGCTGGATTCTCCCACCCAAAAGTCTGTGCCTGTTGTAAATCAAGCGCCGGTTCCTGAGCAGGATTATACGCTTATAAGTATAATTACGGCTGCTATTGCAGCATACAGGAGCGAAAATGGCGAAAATGCAGATGTAGGCAGCTTTAGAGTTGTTGCATTCAAAAGGGCAACAAACAGGAAATAAAGTTTATAAGGAGATTGTTAAAAATGAGCGCATTAATTAATACAGCCGTGGAGCTTTTAAAAGCTTCAGGCTTTTATAGCATAATAGCTAATTTTATGGATGAAGGTTGGAAAACTTTAGTTATGCTTTGCATTTCATTGTTGTTAATTTATTTAGCAATTGTGAAAAAGTTTGAACCACTTCTTCTTTTGCCTATTGCCTTTGGTATGTTATTAGCCAATTTACCTCTTGCGGAACTGGCGTCTACATCAGAGGGCGGTTTGTTGTATTATTTGTATCAAGGTGTTAAATTAAAGATTTATCCTCCGCTTATTTTCTTGGGAATAGGCGTAATGACTGATTTTGGACCATTAATAGCAAATCCCAAAAGCTTACTTTTAGGAGCAGCAGCACAGGTTGGTATTTTTATTACATTTATTGGTGCTTCATTGATTGGATTTACATCAAAAGAAGCCGGTGCTATCGCTATGATAGGCGGTGCTGACGGACCGACTGCTATTTTTACAGCTCAAGCACTTGCGGAACATTTGACTCCAACCATTGCTGTGGCGGCTTATTCATATATGGCACTTGTTCCTGTAATTCAACCGCCTATAATGAGAGCGCTCACTACCAAAAAAGAGCGTGCAATAAGAATGACGCAGCTACGTGAAGTTTCTAAAAAAGAACGAATTTTCTTCCCAATATTGGTAACATTGATTGTATCATTGCTTCTTCCTTCTGCCGCAACTCTTGTAGGTATGCTTATGCTTGGTAATCTTATTCGTGAAAGCGGAGTATGTGACAGATTAGCAAAGACAGCAGAAAACGAACTTATGAATATTGTTACCATTCTGCTTGGTATTTCTGTCGGTTCAACAGCAAGTGCAAGTAATTTTCTTCAAGCAAAGACATTAGGAATTCTTTTCCTTGGTATGTTTGCTTTCTCAATGGGAACTGCAACAGGTGTTCTTTTTGGTAAGTTATTGTGTGTTATTACAAAAGGCAAGGTTAACCCTCTTATAGGCGCTGCCGGTGTGTCTGCTGTTCCTATGGCAGCCAGAATCGCACAGAAAGTCGGTAGAGAAGAGGATCCTAACAATTATTTGCTTATGCATGCAATGGGACCTAATGTTGCAGGCGTTATTGGATCTGCAGTTGCTGCCGGTATATTGATTACAATGTTATAATATTTGGATTTTAAAATTATGGAGGTTTAAAAATGGAAAACATGCAAGGCTCCGTATCAATTAATACAGAGAATATATTTCCTATAATAAAAAAATGGCTTTACTCAGAAAAAGATATTTTTTTGAGAGAGATTGTTTCAAATGCAAGTGATGCTATCAGTAAGTTAAAAAAACTTATTTCCGTTGGCGAGGCAAGTGTAGATGAAAGTGAATGGAAAATCGAAGTAACACTTGATAAAGAAGCCGGTACTATTACAGTTTTTGATAACGGTATCGGAATGACTCGCGATGAAGTTATTAAATATATAAACCAAATTGCATTTTCAGGAGCGAAGGATTTTCTTGAAAAATATCAAGATAAAACAGATGATGCACAGATTATAGGTCACTTTGGATTAGGCTTTTATTCTTCGTTTATGGTTTCTGATAAAGTTGAAATTGATACTTTGTCTTATATTGAAGGCTCGGAGGCTGTGCATTGGGAAAGTAAAAGTGGTATGGATTTTGAAATGTCTCCGTCAGAGTCTGAAGAACGCGGAACATACATTACTATGCACCTTTCAGATGACAGCAAGGAATATCTTGATTCTTATAAATTAAGAGAAACTTTGACAAAATACTTTTCGTTTTTGCCAATAAATCTCTATTTTATTGATTTAGAGGAAGAAGAAAAAAAAGCAGCTGAGGCAGATAAAAAAGAAGGAGACAAAGAAATTGAGGTAATTAAGCCTATAAATAATACAACTCCATTGTGGGCTAAGCCTGTTAAAGATTGCACAGAAGAGGAGTATAAAGAATTTTACAGAACACTTTTCCACGATTTTAATGAACCTCTTTTTTGGATTCATTTAAATACAGATTATCCATTTAATCTTAAGGGTATTTTGTATTTTCCAAAGCTCAAAAGTCAATATGATACACTTGAAGGAGAAGTTAAGGTTTACTACAATCAGGTTTTTGTTGCAGATAATGTTAAGGAGATATTACCTGAGTATTTGATGCTTTTAAAAGGTGCAATTGATTGTCCTGATTTGCCCCTTAATGTTTCAAGAAGTTTCTTGCAAAATGATGGATACGTAAATAAAATATCTGCTCATATTACAAAAAAAGTTGCCGACAAGCTAACCGGCTTGTTTAATACAGAGAAAGAAACATATCATAAATACTGGGATGATATTAATCCTTTCATCAAATTTGGTTGCTTAAAAGATGAAAAATTTTATGATAAAGTAAAAGAGGCAATTGTATTTAAGACAACAGACGGCGAATATTTTACATTAGATGAAATGGGAGATTTAAATGCAATTCACTATACTGATGACTTGGTTCAGCAGGCACAGTATATAAATATGTATAAGGATAGTGACATCAAAATTGCCATTTTAAACGGCCCTCTTGACAATCATTTCATCAGTTATCTTGAATATAAAAATCCCGGTAAGGTAAAATTTATTAGAGTAGATGCTGATGTAACTGATAATATGAAAGATTCTTCCGAAGAAATAACTCGTGAAGAATTAGACAAGATTTCAGAATTATGCATTGACGATTTCAAAAAAATATCTGCTAACGAAAAAATAAAAATTAAAGCAGAAGCAATGAAATCTTCGATGCCGGCTATAATTTTACTTTCTGAAGAATCAAGAAGAATGCAAGAAATGGCGAAGATGTATGGTGGTCTTGGTTTTCCTATGGAGGACGATATTACTATTGTGCTTAATGCCAAAAATAAAACTGTTCAAAAATTAATAGAATTAAAAGAACAAGCTGCAGATCAGGAAAAAGCAGAATTGATTTGTGGCCAGATATATGATCTTGCTATGCTCGCTCATAAACCTATGGAGGCAGAAACAATGACAAGATTTATTGAAAGATCTGCTAAAATATTAGATATGATTTCTGAATAACTTACGTGAGGTGATGTTTTTATGAAATATTTAGTATTACTTGGTGATGGAATGGCTGATTATCCAATAGAAGAATTAGGTAATTTAACACCTCTCCAAAAAGCAAATAAACCTAACATGGATCGTATGGCTAAATATTCCGAAATAGGACTTGCTAAAACAGTTCCGGATCATTTAAATCCGCCGGGAAGTGATATTGCTAATATGTCTGTAATGGGTTATGATCCTGATATTTATTATACAGGCAGATCTCCGTTAGAGGCTGTAAGCATGGGAATAACGCTTGATGATGATGATATTGCCATAAGATGTAATCTTGTTACACTTTCTGATGAAGAAGCATATGAAGATACTACTATGGTTGATTACAGCTCTGATGAGATTACTACTGCAGAGTCAAGAGAATTAATTGCTTTTCTTGACGAGCACCTCAGTACAGAAAACATCAAATTTTATCCGGGTATCAGTTACAGACATTGTGTTGTGTTAAAACATCAAAAAAACGAAGACATGCACTTTGTGCCGCCTCATGACATTTCAGGAAGAAAAATCACTGAATATACGCCAAAAGGAGAAATTGGACTTGAACTTTTTAATTTGATGAAGAGGAGCAGAGAATTATTAATTAATCATCCTATAAATCAAAAACGTATTGAAAAAGGCTTACATCCTGCAACTTCTGTTTGGCTCTGGGGACAGGGCAGAAGACCTGCTTTTGATGGATTTGAGAATATGCATCATATTAAAGGAGCAGTTATATCAGCTGTAGATTTAGTAAAAGGACTTGGTTTGTGTGCAAAAATGGAAGTACCTTCTGTCGAAGGCACAACAGGAAACATACACACTAATTTTGAAGGAAAAGCTGATGCTGCAATAGAATTTTATAAAAACGGTGGTGAATTTGTGTATCTTCATGTTGAGGCACCTGATGAATGCGGTCACAGACATGAAGTTCTCAATAAGGTAAAAGCAATTGAATATCTTGACTCTAGGATACTTGACAAATTACTTGCTTATTTTAATGACTCCGGTGAGCCATATAAGATACTTGTTATGCCCGATCACCCGACACCTTTATCTATAATGACGCATACGCATGAGCCGGTTCCGTATATGATTTATGACAGCACAGTTAATGTGCCTGTTGATAATAATGCTACATATGATGAAAAATATGCAGCGTCGACACGTTTATATTTTGAGAAAGGACACGAGATTATTAATCATTTCTTACGTTGATATCCAGCATAACAGTTTAAAACAAGGAGGAATTGAAGTATGGTAACAGTATTAAAACATGGTGTGACGGATGAACAAATCGAGAATTTATGTAAATGGTTTAAAACAAGAGGTTTAGATGTTCATATTTCCAAAGGACATTATCAGACAATTATCGGTCTTATTGGTGATACGAAGAAAATTGACACTGAACTTCTTGAAAGTCTTGAGATTGTTGAGACCGTAAAGATAATCAGTGAACCGTTTAAAAATGCAAACAGGAAGTTTCATCCTGATGATACGGTAATTGATGTTGACGGTGTGAAAATAGGTGGCGGTAATTTTGCTTTGATTGCAGGTCCTTGCTCGGTAGAATCAGAAGAACAGATAATTGAGGTCGCAGAAAAAGTAAAAGCAGCAGGTGCGCATATTTTAAGAGGGGGAGCGTTTAAGCCAAGAACTTCACCTTATGATTTTCAAGGATTAAAGGAAGAAGGCATTAAACTCCTGATTAAAGCTAAAAAAGTTACAGGTCTTCCAATAATTACAGAGATAATGAATGCTAATCATTTGGATCTTTTTGCAGATGTTGATATTATTCAAGTCGGAGCAAGAAATATGCAAAATTTTGATCTTTTAAAAGAATTAGGTAAGACGAACAAACCAATTCTTTTAAAGAGAGGTCATGCAAATGATTTAAAAGAGTTCTTAATGAGTGCAGAATATATTATGGCCGGAGGAAATGAGAGAATTATTTTGTGTGAAAGAGGTATAAGGACTTTCGAAAAATACACTCGAAATACTCTTGATATTTCTGCTGTTCCTATGTTACATGAACTTTCACATTTACCTGTAGTTGTTGACCCGAGTCATTCAGGCGGAATGGCAAGACTCGTTAAACCACTTTCACTTTCTGCTGCAGCAGCCGGTGCTGATGGCTTAATGATTGAAGTTCATAACGATCCTTCACATGCTCTTTGTGACGGTGCACAATCACTTACACCGGAGCAATTTAAAGAAGTAGCTGATAAAGTCAAAAAGATTATAGAGGTGACTTCTAAATGACAGTAGGTATTGTGGGATTAGGTCTTATCGGGGGCTCACTTGCAAAAGCATATAAAAAAGCAGAGCATACTGTTTATTCTTATGATATTGATAATAAAATGCTTGATTTTGCAATGCTCAGCGGTGTTGTAGATGATTTTCTGACTTTTGACAATATTAGCAAATGTGATTTAATTTTGTTGTGTGTATATCCTGATGCAGCTGTAAAATACTTATATGATGCAGCAACGTATCTATCACATAATACTTTTGTAATAGATTGTTGCGGTATAAAAGAAAATGTTTGCGAAAAGTGTTTTAGCCTTGCAAGCAAGCATTCATTTACTTTTGTAGGCGGTCATCCAATGGCAGGCACACAGTATTCCGGCTTTAAATATAGTAAGGCAACTTTGTTCAAAGGTGCTTATATGGTACTTGTACCACCGACTTTTGATGATATTGCATTTCTGGAGAAAGTAAAAGAATTATTAGCACCGGCTCAATTTGGACATTTTTCTGTTATTAGTGCAAAAGAACATGATAGAATAATTGCTTTTACTTCGCAGCTTGCACATATTGTTTCAAATGCATACGTTAAGAGTCCGTCTGCAAAAACACATAAAGGTTTTTCGGCCGGCAGTTATAAAGATTTAACAAGAGTTGCATGGTTAAATGAAGATATGTGGTCTGAGTTATGTATGGAAAATCGAGATAATGTTATTTTTGAATTATCAACTATTATTTCTGAACTTGAAAAGTACAGAAGTGCTTTAATTGAGAAAAATACAGAGGCTCTTAAAAGTCTTTTTAAAGAAGGTAAAATGATAAAAAAAGAA
>JAFZEI010000078.1 GCA_017560765.1 Clostridia bacterium
AATTCGTATGAAACAACAAAACAAGGACAAATATTTCGGATGACTTATTTAATCTGTTGATAAACTTTGGTGGCAGTTAAAAAGTTGTGCGGGAAAAGTAATAGTAGTCTTATGTTTTGTGTAAAAAATGAAAGGAGAAATGAGAAAATATCATATCTCATTTTAAAAGGAGGATGAAAAGTAAAATGAAAAAGAAACTATTGTCAATTATTCTTATTGTCAGCATTTTATTCACAACAATTCCAAGACCGACGTATGCGTTTGTAGAAAATGCAGTTTCAGAATTATCAAAAAATATTATTGATTCTGAAATTTATCAAACTGATGCACAAGACTTGGTGAAAACAAAAAGTTCTGCTAAGGTGCCGGTGTCGGAACTTACAGTTTTGGCAGAAGATGTAAATCGGAGGGACGAATATACTAAATATTTCTTATTGGAAGATAAAAGCTATGCTGTGGTGCAGTATCCGTATGAAGTGCATTACAAGGATAATGACGGAATTTTCCAAGAAATTGATAATCGCCTCATTGTCAAAGAAGAAAGCAATAAGTCCGCTTATGTAGAAAGATACACAAATAAGGGAAATGCTTTTAAAACTTCATTTTCGCAAATAGCGGACAGTAACCAATTGATGTCGATTCAACAAGGTGGATTTGGTGTATTTTTTGCACTTAAAGGTAAAACTAATGTACTTAATAGCAATAATACAAGCGTACTGTTAACTTCTAATGTTTTGCAAAAAGCTGAACTTTCAGAAAACCTAATCAAAATATCTTCATCTGAAGCGCATATCGTAAAAGCCGATTTAATTAATGAAGAAACTGTGCTTGCTACTCAAAGCAAAAAGGCTACATTGGGTGATGTTTCTGTAAATCACAAGGCAACATCAGGTGTTGTATATGAAAATATTTTACCAAATACAGATATTCAATACATATTGCACGGACAAAATTTGAAGGAAAATATTATTATCAAATCGCCCGGTGGTGGATATGCGTATGCTTTTGAACTTAATCTTGAAGGACTTAAACCGGAATTGATGAAAGATGGTTCGATTGAATTATATGATATCAATAGTCGCGAAAATGTGAAATTTGTAATTCCTGCACCATACATGTATGATGCTAATGGAGAACACTCATCGGCTGTTGCTTATCAAATTGAGGCGTTAAATGATGGTTATATTTTAAATGTCATTGCAGATTCGCAATGGATTGATGATGAAGCACGTACATTTCCTATAGTCATAGATCCTGCTATTGAATCAAAACAAAATAATATACGTATTGCTTATGCAGAAGAAGGGGTAAATGCCAGTTCTGAAAATCACTCTCAAGTATATATGGATGTTGGTAGATATTCATGGAATGACACCTCAATTCATACTTCATACGGCTATTTTGATATTCAGTTACCACAAATAGAAAAAGGTGCAACTGTTGTAGCTGCACAAGTTAATCTTTTTGCGAATGTGCATGATGCAGTCGGCAATGATACCAGACAATTTAATCTCCATGCACTGACATCCGGATTTGATGAAAAATTTATAGGATGGGATAATAAACCTAACCACGATAGCCGAATTTTGGATTATATCACATATACTCCTTATAAAGAAAATGGATGGTATCAGTTTGATGCTACCAATATCATACAAAAATGGTATTCGGGACAAGCAACACAGTACGGTTTCTGCATAAAGGGCAATGATGCAACAGGACTATACAAAGCCAGATTTGTAACAGATAGGTTTTGGAACGAGGGAACAAACAGTGGTGCCTATCCTTGTATGACCGTCGTATATCGAAATACTGTGGGACTTGAAAATTATTGGAGTTACACAACAATGTCTTCCGGAAATGGTGGAACGTATGCTGTAAACAACTATAACGGCAATCTTGTCGCTACCCAACCATTGTTGAGTGTAGAAGGCAATCGCTTGCCAGTAAGTATTGGGTTAACATATAACAGCATTTACGGTACGAGAAACCTAAGCTTTTCTAATGTGGGATTTGGCTGGTTATTAAATTATGATATGTTTGTGTCATACAATAGTTCTACTGCATCTTTCGGATATGACTACTATTATCAGGATGCGGATGGTACACGTCACTATTTCTATAAACAATCAGACGGTACTCGCGTAGATGAGGATGGTCTGGGATTAACACTTGAAGTAACACCGGGAACAAGTTACGTCATTAAAGATAAAAGTGGCGAACAGATGATTTTTAATGGTACGGGCAAATTAGTTGAGATAAAAGGTACACACGGAGATTCTATTTTAGTTACTCGAGACACAGAAGGTAAAATAACCAAAATAACTGACGGCGCAGGTCGTATTTATACGTTAACATATAGCAACAATAAAATCAGTAGCATAACTGCACCGGATAATCAAAGTGTACAGCTTTTTTACAGTGACAATAATTTAACAAAAATAAATTATTATAATGACGGAACGCTATTAGGGGCAACTGTTTTAACATATCTCCACGGATATTTATATCAAAACAAGACATTGCAAAGTGACGACGCAACATATAACAATGAGTATATAACAGCAGCACATAATAGCAGTGGTAAAGTATCAAATCTTAAGTATGAGAAAGCACATAATGTTAGCTGGGCAATTAACCAACAGTACGATTTTTCATATAACTATAATGAGACAGTTGTAGTTGATAAGCAAAATCGAAAAGTCACACATCAATTTGATACGTATGGTCATGAAACAGGAGTGATAGACCATACCGGTATGACTGCATACCACCAGCTTGTTGAAACAAGCGGAATAACAAATGGAAAGGTAAATCCTGCAGCAAACAAAGTATCCACAGTTTCAAAACTTCAGCAAAGCAATACGAATTATCTTTTCAACACCGGTTTTGATGCAGGAACTTCATATTGGATAGCATCGAATGACGGAAATCAAGCGGCTGACCGTACGCTGGAATGGGACTCTACCTATGGCCGTACCGGAAATGGTAGTGTGCGTGTTTGGAGAAGACAAGCACCTACAAGCGGTGCAAGTTGGCTTTCATTTGGACAAACTGTCGGTGGCTTGCCACAAGGATGGTATACGTTGTCCGGATATGTGAGCACTAAAGGAGCTACCATATCAGGCTATGGAGCAACAGTGGTGTTACAGCAGTTGTCAAGTGCAGGATTGTCAGAAAAGACGCAACACTCAATTTTAGTTAAAAAAACCGATGTAGATGAATGGGTGCGGATAAGTGCAACTATTTATTTGGACGAGGGAAAAACATTAAAAGCAATAGTTGGCTTTCAAGATGGTGTTACGTATGGCAATACTGCATGGTTTGATGATTTGCAACTTGAATATCACGAAACATTGAATCAACGAAATCTGTTGGAAAATACTAATTTCTTACGAGGAATTAATAATGGTCAGCAGATATGGTCATATACATCTGGCACGACAACAGGTACGGGAAATAATCCCTCCGGTATGGGAAGCAGTATTCTTATATACGGAATCGGGGGACTGGGAAATCACGAAATGTCATCAGCTAAAATTGCAGTAAAAGGCCAAAAAGGAGATGTGTATTCATTTGGTGCTTGGGCAAAAGGATGCTCGGCTGCAAATAATGGCATTAACCGTGAGGTTGGAACAGGTAGTTCGAAGACACCATACTATCAAGCGGAATTGCGCTTTTTCAATGGCGATTCAATGGTACAGAAAGTTTCTGTAAAATACAATCCTCATGTGGATGATTGGCAGTTTGCTTCAAAAGAAGCTATATCCAACCAGGTATATACCCATGTTCAGTTTGTGTTCAGTTACACTTGCAATGTAAACTATACTTATGTGGCGCTGCCGTATATTTACAAAGAGGCATATGGTCAAAGCTTTACATACGATAATAACGGAAATGTAGCAAATGCAAAAGATTTGGCAGAGACTCAATCTACATTTGCATACTCTAATAATGACCTTGCAAAAATAACATCACCTACAGGTGGTAGCTTCATGTACAGTGAAGATGAAGCTACTCGTAACTTGCTTTGCGCTCACAGCACAGCCGGACAGATGTATGCATTCCAATATGACAGTAAGGGCAATCCAATCTCGACTGTAATTTCAGGTGACAGTTTTTCGACACTTACAGACGGTGCGACATCTGCTATTGAAAACGGCAAAATATATTTTCTGCGAAATGCCTACTCCGGACTTACGCTTGATTCGGGCAACACAGGTAACAATAGTCTTATTAAAAACTATAACTATATAGTAGGCAGTCCTTTCCAAAAATGGAAAGTCGCATTAAACGGCTTATCGATTACTTTGCAATCTACATCAAATACAACTTTGTATGCGAATATTCAAAGCGATAACAGTTTAAGACTTTCAACTCAAAAAACAACATTTACCATATCCGATAACGGAGACGGTACTGTGTCATTGAAATATAATGATATGTATCTTGATGGACGACCTGATCTGTCAGTTGAGCTAAAAAACAATGTTCCTGTTAAAATGGTTGCAAGCAGCTCAGCTCCCACAATATCTCAGAAGTGGTATTTTTATTCTTATGACAACGCAACTGCCAACACAAAGCAAATGACTTCGTCAGCAACATACACAGCTGACCAGAATCAGATAGCATCAGTGACAGACAGTGCGGGCGGTACAACAAATTATGCATATTCATCACAAGGTGCAACGAAGTATGCCCTTGTATCTGAACAAGATTCAAAGGGGAACTTTACCATCTACCAATATGATGCAAATCGTAGACCGATAATGATTATTAAGGATGATAGTAAAGTGAATTATACTTACGATCCTGCCGGTCGTCTTTCTACAGTGGAACATAATACATTATCGGCATTTCCAGCAGTGAAATACCGCTTCGGATATGACGATTGGAGTCGTAACACAACTGTATCTGTTGAAAGTCCCGGCATGTCCGGTACAACGCTTGTTACAAATTTCTATAACGATAATAACTTGCTGACACAAGCTCTATACGGTAACGGACAATCCGTATCGTACTTGTACGACAATCTCGACAGACTTATATCCAAAACTGCAAGCGGAGTAGATGGCTCGTACGCCTATGTCTATAACCAAAACGGACAGATAGGTATTATAAAAGATACTGTAAATGGCTATGACACAAAGTATCTTTATGACCTTGCCGGACGTCTTTCGGAAATGCTCCAGCTTACAACCGAAAACGGAAGTCTTCTCCTTCATACATTGTATAATTATGACAGCAAAAACCGTTTGCAGGGATATGAAACAAATATACCTGCAGTGGGAGATTTTGAACTTGAGGCTGAATATGGCGATATATCTAAAGGCTACGATCCAGACCGTGTATACGGTGTGAATATTAATGGTACACAAATGCTTAGGTATGGATATGACTATTTGGGACGTAAGACTTGGTCTGACCTTTTCGTAGCAGCAACCAACGCTAAACGTACCGCATATACTTACCGTGATATTTCCGACACTCAAACAACCTCGCAAATTGCAAAGATTACACTGCCGGACGGTACGGAATACCGCTATGAATATGATGTAATGGGCAATATTACTCACATACAAGAGTATGCAAGTACAGGTACCACATATAACACATATTATCAATACGATAGCCAAAATCAGCTGATACGAGAGGATAACGAGAGACAGGGCGTTACGTATACTTATACTTACGACCGCGGAGGCAATCTTTTACAAAAGAAGTGCTACAGTTATACAACGGGTAATCTTCCTTCAACTCCGAACCAGCAGTACGAATATACATACGGCGGAGCGACAGCTACTTGGCAAGACCAGCTTACAGGGTATAACGGAGAAACCATTACGTATGACGGTGTAGGCAATCCGCTTACTTACAGAGGCGGAATGGAGTTTACATGGCAGGCGGGACGCGAGCTTGCAGGAATGGAAAAAGACGGTGTTTCGGCAACGTATAAATATAATTCTGATGGCATCCGCACAGAAAAGGTTGTTAATGGAGTAAAAACGGTGTATTATATAGTTGACAATGCAGTTGTAGCGGAGTCACGTTCAAACGGTGTTAATATCTTGTATTTGTTTGATGAAAGCGGTACAAGGATAGGAATGACGTATAACGGACAAAACTATTACTACTTGTTCAATGTGCAGGGCGATGTTACAGCGATTATGAACTCGTCGGGAACAGTTGAGTACCGATATGTTTATGACGCGTGGGGCAAGCTTGTAGGGATTTACAACGGTAGCGGACAGGATGTAACTGATGATACAGCTTTGGCGAATGTTGGATATCATAATCCGATACGATACCGCGGGTATTACTATGATAATGAGACAGGGCTCTACTATGTATCCAGCCGTTATTATGATCCTGAGATCGGTCGGTGGATTAATGCAGATGACATTGCATATTTAGGTACGGGAGGACTTACCAGTTACAATCTATTTGCTTACTGTGGCAATAACCCTGTTATGGGATACGATCCTTATGGAACCTTTGATTTTTGGGGGTTTGCCAAAGGCGTTGGTAGAATTGTAACAGGTATTGCAGCCGTTGCGGCAGGTGTAGCAGTATGTGTTGCTGGAGCACCCGTGGCTATGATCGCAGTAGCAGCTGTTACCATTACCGCAGGAGTACTTACTGCAGTAAATGGTGCGGCAGATATACAACAGTCCGTTACTGGAAATAACTTTGTCCGAGATACAGTGTTTAATGGTAACCAAACGACATATGATGTTTATTCGGGTGTGACAGAAACAGTAGCAGCTGTTGGAACTGCAGTTTGCGGAAAGTATGTAAGTAGTGAATGTGTTATGAAAGGGTCTGTTCCTGGAACTGAAGGTTCAATGAAACTTGAACCAGGAATGACTTTAGACCGTTATGGTAGTCAGTTTGGCAGATATTTAACAGATCCTGGAACACACTACTCTTTGCTGGATTTACCTGCATCTAATTCACTACAGTTAAATTCATATCGTGTGCTTAAGTCTTTCCGCGTCAGTACGGGTATTGTGGCTAATGGAGGTGGCTTCCAATACTTTTCTTGGATGTCTGTAAGACGTTTGATTCAATTTGGCTTTTTAGAGTTGTTATAAGGAAGGAAAAAGAAAATGGAACTTTTAAAAGATAAAATTTATTTTAAGTCTATTGATAGATTCTTTCCACGAGCTAGTTGTACTACATCCCCACATGTTTTTTCAGCAGACGATGTGGTGACTCTATCAAATATTAACATATTTTTGGATTGTAAATGTAATATAGCTATTTACACGGAAAGCGGAAATGCATTTTATGTTGATGTGCGTATTTTAAACCAATCAGAGAAAAGAGACGATCTGATAGCTTCTTTCTTGAAAATAGAGAAACAATTAGATCAAGCTTACGGAAGAACATTAATTAAACAAGGGAGGATTTCTTGGGCGTTGTTCGAAAGTGTATCATCTAAACGAAAAATCAATAATGCTGTTATTGAACATCGCCTTTATGAGCACTTTGGTTTCTGTGAAAGTATAAC
>JAFZEI010000001.1 GCA_017560765.1 Clostridia bacterium
CATAAATAAAACTCCCTTTCATTAATATAAGAATTAACCATAAGAGAGCATCATCAGTTGTACCTATATGAAGGTCGCAGCGGATGTAATATTGCACCGCAAATGCTTTAGTGATTAACTTGCATTTTTCGCCCGAAGGCTCTACTCCCATCCTTCGGTACTTGACGCGCAATATCTGCTCTGATAAATAATACACGCGAATTCTACTACCGGTATTTGTGATTGTCAAGCGCTTTATTATTAATGACTTTTATGGCTAAAAAAAGTATAATTATTAAGAAATCTTAAGAAATTTCATTGCTAAATATTAAGAATTGTATTGTATTCTGCAATACGTGGAGGTGAATAAGGATGAATATATTAGTTGTAGATGATGATAAAGAGATTGTTGACAGTATTGCGATTTTTCTGTCGGGTGAAAATTATACTGTGATTAAGGCTTACGACGGTATTGAGGCACTTGATGCCTTGTCTGAAAATGATGTGCATTTAATGATTTTAGACATTATGATGCCTAAACTTGATGGAATAAAAACATTGATGAAGCTTAGAGAAACAAGAAACATTCCTGTTGTACTTCTGTCTGCAAAGTCGGAAGATGCTGACAAAATTTTGGGGCTTACGGCAGGCGCAGATGACTATGTCACAAAACCGTTTAATCCTTCTGAACTTGTAGCAAGAGTGAAATCGCAGCTGAGGCGATATACTGCTCTTGGCTCTATAGCAAAACAAAACGAGGAAATCGTAATTGACGGTTTGTGTATCAACATAGAAAACAAAACAGTGAGGGTTGATGGTGAGGACATAAGGCTTACTCCCATTGAATACAAGATACTTGAATTGTTGGCAAGAAACAGAAAGCGAATCTTTTCGGCAGAGGATATTTACAGAAATGTCTGGAATGAGGAAACTGCAGTGGGGGACAACACTATCGCTGTGCATATTAGGCACATAAGGGAGAAAATCGAAATCAATCCCAAGGAGCCGAAATATCTTAAAGTAGTATGGGGAATCGGTTACAAAGTTGATTAAATTAGGAGGATTTGGCAATGAAAAAATTTATATATTCAAATTACACAAAATTTATAGCTGCTGTTTTATTTGTTATAAGTGTTGTTTTAGGCACATTAGGTGTGACAATAGGAATAGAAGGGTATTGTAACGAAAAAAGTTTTATCTATGATCTTGAAAGCGATTTTAACGATGTACAATATCTTTCCGATTTGCTTGAAGATGTTGAAAGTGAAATTTTTATTGCTTTTCGCAATTTTAACTTATCAGAGGATAAAAATGACATTGGCGATACAATAGAGCAAAGTATTGAAAAACGATTAAATAACTTGCGCAGTGCTGACAAAATAAATTATTATGTTAGATATAATAATACTGTTTTTACTAATTGCGGAGCTGCAAGTGAAAACGAACTTATTACATCACAATTTTACCGATTGGTATCAAAAAATGAAAATGGCAATATAGAAATAAAATCAAATCAAAAGCGTTATTATACGATATTTGATGAAATTTTATCGTTTGATAAGAAAACGCCGATAATCGCTTGTACAAGCATAAAAGAAACATACGTCAATGAGTGTAGGACAATTTGGGACAGACAAGCGGCAATAGTCAGAGACACTTTTGTGACATTACTTGTTTGTATTGTTGTGTCGCTTTTCACGTTTGTTTATTTACTCTGTGTATGCGGTAAAACAAAAGACGGCGAACACAAATTGATGTGGCTTGATAACATTTGGACAGAAATTCACCTTGCTTTTATTGTGGGAATAGGTGGTGGTGCTGCTGTCGGTTATGTATTATTGATAGATGAATTTGTTTCTTGGGGTTATTCGCATAACTTACTTAATGTAATTACCACATTTTTAGCAGCTATAGCAAGCACGGTTGTATTAACTTCGCTACTTTCTATTGTCAGAAATATTAAGTGTAAACGATTTGTTGAATCGAGCATTATTTTTCGTGTTGTAAGATGGTTTGTTAAAAAGACTTTTTTTCTTTCTAAATTAGTTTGCAAAAAAATCAGAAAAGGAGTAAGGCTCTTTTGGAAAACACTATCTAAAAAGATGGGAGCTTTGCTTGTTGGTATGCTTTTGGTGTATACATCTCTGATCGGTATTTTTTCAGTAGGTGCAGAACATTCTCCTTTGTGGCTTGCACTTGGTATCCTATTATTTGGATTTGCGAGCCTTGTTATTGCATTCCGTGTGAGAGATATTGAAGAAATTAGAAAAGGCATCAGTGAGGTGCGTAACGGAAACGTATCTTATAAAATTCCCGAATTAAAATGCGAGGATATGAAAGTATTAGCTGCTAATTTTAATGACATTGCAAAAGGACTTGATGAATCTGTGTCGGCAAAGGTCAAAGCAGAAAGATTAAAAACCGAACTTATAACAAATGTATCGCATGACCTCAAGACACCAATAACATCAATAATAAATTATGTAGAACTTTTGTCCAAGATTGATGGCCTGCCCGAAGAAGCGAAGGATTATATTTCCGTAGTAGCAAAAAAGAGCGAACGACTTAAAAATTTAACGCAAGATTTGTTCGACATTTCAAAGGTGCAAAGCGGAAATGAAGCTGTTGTCTTAGAAAAAATCGATGTATCACTTCTTATTAATCAATCTCTTGGAGAAAATGATAATGAAATCCAAAAATCGGGGCTGTCGTTCTGCGTTAATGCGTCGAAAGAATTGTACATTTCTGCAGACGGACGAAAAATGTCACGCGTAATCTCGAATTTGATAAGCAACATCTTGAAATACACAATGAAAAATACGAGAGTTTTCATTACGGCGTGTGAAAGAGATTCTGAGGTTATAATCGAATTCAAAAACATTGCCTCATATCCGATGAACTTTGATGCTGATGAAATTGTGGGAAGGTTCGTTCGTGGCGATGAATCGCGAACGGCTGACGGAAACGGGCTCGGACTTGCAATTGCAAAAAGCTACACTGAAATCTGCAACGGAAATTTCGAGGTTGTGATTGATGGCGATATGTTTAAAGCAATTTTGAAATTCGAAAAATATATTTAACGGATTTTTCGTGACTGTGAGAACTTAATTCAGGTATTCTATCGATTGCTCTTTTTTTAGAGGATATTCTATGAGAGTGTCGCCGTGCAAATTTTCTTTATGCATATCCACCGCATGTATTCGGCTGTTGTCATACGTAGTATAATAGTAAATACCACGGTCAGTATTGCAGCAAGAACTGTAAATTGTAATATCGTAAAGACCTTTTACTGTTTGCACACAACCTCTTTGCATTTCCACGGACTTTAGTATGTGAAAAAACTGACTTACGCTTTCAGCTTCAGACGAACCTGAAGCTGAATTCATTTTAACAAAAGTTGCCCTTACAAATCTTGATAAAGAGGAAGCGTCACCGGGTAAGCCTATAGCGCCCATTCCGTGGGAGTATGTTTTTAATTCTAAATTACGGCTTCCTCCGGCGAAGGTGTTATCCGGAATGCCTTTTGTGAGCTTCATATAGTTGTTCAAGTTAAATAAGTGATAATCGAAAGTCGGGCTGTTTGTAAGAATTCCAATCGGATTATCATAGATTTGTATTCCTGTTGGCGTTGATTCCAACGTAATAGAACGTTCTCTGTCTGATATAATCCAGTGAAGCGGCGATAGGGGAAGAGCCTCGCTGAAATTCTCGTTTAAAAGATTGATTCTCTTTAACAGATTTTCCGCTTCTGCAACTGTCTCGCATTGCCCCAAAATCCACGGAATAAGTTCAAACGGAGTTATATTATCCTTTCCGCTGCAATACGGCTTGTAGTCTGCGTTTTGCGGAAAGCTTAGTCCCGCGGCGCTAAGACCTTTTTCGTTTGTTGCGTCGTAATACAGCGGATATCCTTTTAAAACATAAGCCATTCCGATTATCGCAAAATGGCTTTCCATTTTACTTGTTTTGCGAAAATGAAAAGCATAGTTTCTCGGTGTAATAGTGATTTTTTCGTCATAAGAGTATTCTAAGTCTAAATTTCTGCCGAAATAATGATTTTTTGTCTTATAAGTGAC
Organism: Clostridia bacterium; assembly: GCA_017560765.1. Taxonomy (GTDB): domain Bacteria; phylum Bacillota; class Clostridia; order UBA1212; family UBA1255; genus Egerieisoma. The sequence continues at coordinate 4,056 of JAFZEI010000001.1, forward strand.
TGCTGTACACATGCTGCATTCTCCTTGAATTTTGCTGCATATATATTTTGACATCAAAACAATTTTATTATTCTAAAATAAAAATTTAATCTGAAAATTTGAGTGAGTAAAGAAAAGTAAAAGTGCCGAAAACATGATGAATTCGACACTTTTTGGCACCCGCAGTAGGAATCGAACCTACAACTAGCCCTTAGGAGGGGCTTGTTATATCCATTTAACTATGCAGGCAAATATTATGCTCGTACCAGGCAAGCTTCGCCATTATACCATATTGCACAACTCACCGCAATTTATTTTTGCGATAGCCATAGGCATACCATGTTTTTTGTTGTAATAATAAATTCCATGTGATAAAATATATCAAGTATATACAGTTATGCATATACTTGATAAGTAAGGTATAATCAACGGTGATGTTATGGGGATTATTAAAGATGCAAAGTCAATAGCCAAAAGAGACCCTGCTGCAAGAAATGCAGTGGAGGTTTTTCTGCTTTATCCCGGTTTGCATGCACTTATTTATCACAAAGTGTCGGCTTTTTTCTTCAGACACAAGCTGTTTTTTTTAGCAAGATGGGTATCCCAGATTGCAAACAGAAGAACAGGCATTGAGATTCACCCCGGGGCACAAATAGGCGATGGCCTTTTTATTGACCATGGACATGGTGTGGTAATAGGTGAGACAGCAGTTATAGGTAATAATTGCACAATTTATCACCAGGTGACTTTGGGTGGTACGGGAAGACAAAAGCATTCCAAAAGGCATCCTACAGTGGGTGACAACGTTTTGATAGGCGCCGGAGCAAAAGTATTAGGACCTGTTACGATTGGAAATAATGCCATGATAGGTGCGGGCTCTATTGTACTGGATGATGTTCCTGAAAATTCAACGGTAACAGGCATGAAAGCCCGAGTTATCAAAATGGACGGCGAAAGAGTTGACAGTAAAACGGCTGTGGCTCCTTCAATTGCACTTGAGCAC
>JAFZEI010000079.1 GCA_017560765.1 Clostridia bacterium
CGCAAGCAGTATGGAAATGATTTTTTTGATTGTCTTTTTCATGTTTTCACCTCATCGTTTTACGCAGCAGGATAAGTATTATAAATATGCTCATAAATATTCTGTCTGTAATTAGCGATTGAATTATCATCATAGCTTTCAGGTAAATCTGCCCACAAAAGATCTCGTATCATAACACTGATAATAGACTGTGTTTCCTCCTTATCGCGCCAATGATCCAGCTCGTGAATGCGCGCCTTAATCTTAGTAAGCATTTCCTGGGCAAGTTTCTTAACCTTTTTAATATCCTCTTTCGAAAGCGTTTGTCCACTTACTAAAAGATCATAGATAGAAAGTTCCTCGTCGCTGTCAAAACCTTCTTTAACATAGCGTCTCTGTTCTTTATCCATTTCGGCAACAAGTCGCATTAGCTTTTCAAAAATGATTGCAATTTCATCTTTCTTGTTGTCTTTGTTATACTCGTCAACAATTTCCTGATAACGCTGATAATAATCAATACGCAAAGGATTGTTTTTCATCATTTGAGCAAGGCGCTGTTCAACAAGAACTTGCAGATCTTTAAGAAGCAAATTCTTATTTTGTACTCTTTCAAATTCACGGCGTAGGCGGTCAAAATCAATTTTGCTGATATCAAACTTTTTATTATCTTCATCAACCGTATTTTTCGTCACAGCTACCGCTTCACTAACAATTTGGTTAATCTGTGCCATCAAAGCAGAATTGTCTGCATGAACACGTTTTTCCTGAAGCTGATCATATATGGCACTGATTGCGTTCTTATAGTGTACGGTTTCATCCGAAACCTCGCCTTTTTCGATATATTTAAACATACGGAAAAGCTCCCGCGCTTGAATCTCGAAACGCTTTTTGATTTCGTCAGTTGCACACATGGCGTTTGCTCCCGATGCAACCAAAGCAAGCTTTGTGAAATCATCAGCATCCACCAAAAATTTCAAAGAAAATCCGTGTTCGGTCATATATGTATCAATATCGCCAATTGTACGCTCAATTTTCGCAATCAGCTCGGATTTATCAGGTGCAGGATCATCTCCGGGTTTGCCACCTTTTTCTGCGGTATAATCCGCAAGAGCCTGACGTAATGCTTTCACAACACCGATATAGTCAACAACAAGTCCGTTACTCTTACCGTCACAAACACGATTTGCACGTGCAATAGTCTGCATAAGTGTATGTGCCTTCAAAGGTTTATCCAAATAGATGGTTGCAAGGGATTTAACGTCAAATCCCGTTAGCCACATGGCGCAGACAAATACAATGCGGAAAGGATTATCAGCGTCCTTAAATTCCTTATCCATCTCACGTTTTTCCATCTTTGCGCGGTGTGGTAAAATATCAAGTCCCCAGTTGTTGAATGTCTGTATTTCGTTCTGCTCCTGGCTTACGATAACCGCCATTTCAGTTTCTTTCATCCATGCGATCTTGCGCTCAAGTTCTTGAGCTTCCTGCTGTGTGGCAGACTTCAATTCTTTTTCAAGATATGTAATTTTCTCTGCCCAATATTTTTGTGCAAGGTTATACATGCGTACACAAGTTACCTTGTTCACACATACGAACATTGCCTTTCCCGTTGTCCAAAGATCAGAATAGTGTTCTACAAAGTCTTTTGCAATGGTGTCAAGACGGGGTTCGGATGTGATGATATGAATATCCTTAGCAAGTTCAAGCTCGAGCTTTGCCTGCTGATTCACATCAAGGTCTGCCGCTTCAATGGCATCAAGAAGCTCGTCATTTATCTCAGGATTAGTAATTTGGAGCATATCGCTTCGGTTTTCATAGTAAAGCGGTACAGTTGCGCCGTCATCTACCGCACGCTTAAAGTCATAGATTGAAACATAAGTACCGAATGTTCTCTCTGTGATATTATCGTATTTAAACAGCGGAGTACCGGTAAATCCAATACGAGAAGCTGTAGGAAGTACACGGCACATATTGTCGGCAAAAATACCGTTTTGAGAACGATGTGCCTCGTCAGAGAGAATAATAATATCGTGATCGGGTGTAATCGGCGTTGCGTTTTCATCGTTGAATTTCTGAATTAATGTAAATATAAAGCTCGGATTTCCGCGAAGCATCTCATATAATTTGGCGCCACTTGATGGTATGTACTGACGAGCCTTTCCGGAAAGACAGCCGCACGCCTCAAAGGTATCGCTGATCTGCTTATTCAACTCGTCACGGTCTGTGAGAATTACAAAGGTCGGGCTACCCGTAAATTGTCGGCGGATCTTTTGTGCAAGGAACACCATAGAATAGCTCTTACCACTACCTTGCGTGTGCCAGAACACGCCGAGTTTTCCGTTTTTCAATTTTCTTGCCTTATAAGACTCTACCGCTTCGTTAACACCGAGATACTGATGGTTACGCGCAAAAATCTTGGCGCATTTTCCTCCTGAGTGATCGAACAGGATGAAATTCTCGAACAGATCCATAAAGTTTTGCTTATTGCAGATACCGAGAAGCATTGTTTCAAGGTCAACCGCACCAACCTCATCCTCTTTCAGTCGTTTCCACTCGTGGAAAAACTCATACTTTGATCCCATTGTGCCAACCTTTGCTTCAAGACCGTTAGAAAGCATCAAAAAGGCATTGAAATGAAAAAGCTGAGGAATAGTTGAAAGATAATCTGTGTAGTTGCAATCGTAGGCGTTCTTCACGTCCACATTCTGCTTTTTCAGCTCGACAAACAGGAGCGGAATGCCGTTTACAAATCCGACGATATCGGTTCTGCGGCGGTAAAGCTCACCGTGAATTTTCAGTTCCTGAACGGCAAGAAAATGGTTCTTTGTGGGTTCTGCAAAATTGAATACGGAGGCATAGCGGGATTCAAAGGTTCCGTCTGGCTTTTTAACTTGTACGGGGATACCGTCACGGAGCATGGAATATTTCTCTTCATTGATCTGCATGAGCTTGGCAGATGCGGTATAGGCGCAAAGGGTCTTGACGGCAGAATCAGCGTATTCGTCCGTCATCCAATCGTTATTATCAAAGAGAGCCTGGCGCAGATAGCGCGTCAGCACAATCTCCTTATATGATTTTCTGCCCAGTGTGCCGTTCTCGCCCAACATCTCGGTGTTGTAGGCAAACACGACCTCCCAGCCCAGCTTGTCCTTCAGAACCTTTCCCGCACTGTTCTGAACAAGTATGTTTTCGGAATATTCCCAGCTCATTTAGCCGCCTCCTGTTCTTCGTGCTCTAAATAACACGCCGTTGTTACCAACAGTTTTATTTCTTCAAAAGACATATTTTCAGCATCTATGGTTACCCACTTTTTTGCAAATCCTTTGGAAAATTCATGCGCCTGCTGCCGTCCCCAAATTACATTTCCATAATCGCACCTATCATTTAGACAACAAAATATTTTTTCGAGTTGATAGTCTGCAAATTGGTGCATAATTTTAGGACGTGTATAGGTGATTTCCATCTCTTCGCATAGACCTGTGTAATCCAACTCCGCGGCACATTCGTAGATGGTATCGATTCTATCAATCAAAGATCGTCTGAACTTTTGTACATTATCTACATTGCTTTTATCGGTCAGATTACAAGTCAAATAGCGGATACAATCGTCAATTTCATAGGTATCTTGGTACTGATTTGTCAATGCCTGTTTTATATTATATAAAGTGTCAGCAGGTGTTTGTCCTTTAACTATGCCTTGCGCTTTCCATATACCCTTGTTGCGCGAGATCTCGTTTTCAACCCATTGAGTTATCAGTTTGAGATTCTCATATCTTAATTTTATGTATTTTTTAAGAACACTAAAAGGAACTTTGATTCTGTGATTCGAGTTATTGTTTTCATCTCTTAAATCAGAGTACATTGTAATGTTGATAAATCCTTTTGAGCCTATAAGTGGACTTATTCTGTTATAGACATTTACCCACGGAGACACCTGATTGCCTAATTTTTTAAACAGTTTATTGGTGTTATAGGGATGAGCGAAAGTAATCGATCTAAAGAATTCAAAAAACTCATTATCCGTAGGACACTCTTGTTCAGTCATGTTGAACGGTGCTTTTATGCAAATATCTTTAAATAGAACCTTTTCCTTTTTATAGAGCAAATTAACCTTGTACTCTTCGGGAACACCTTGTTCTGAAATGAAAGCGTTAATTTTTTTAGCCAACGATTGTGGTGCATCAACAATCATGCACGCAAAAGCCATGAAGCATATAAATTTTTCTTCGCTTTTAGGATAGTATCTGTGTTTGTTAACGTAATCAACAGCAGTTCCAAGTCTATCCATTACAGCACAGACTTGGTTGTAAAAGGAGTGGTATTTATCATCTTTCCAAAAGATTGGAGAGGAGTTGATCGCTTCTCTAAGTTCACTAATCAAATCAGCATTCAAATATGTCGGCTTCTTTTGAACATTATCTATGGGGATGTTTTTGATTTCCAATATGTTTCCGTCAAAATCCTCAATACTTACAACTATAGTTTCTTGTTCCATATTCCTTTTACACCTCCTGTTCGTTATTAAATGTTTACGTTATCGATACGCTTATTTTTTATCTTTGGGTGGCTTCGGCGGAGGGGGCGGTGGCGTTGGCTTTCTAAACGTAGGTGTTTGGACACCGCCTCTATACTCAAAATCTCCAGAGGGTTTGGGCTTGTTGTTTGAGTTGTTATTTGAATTGTTCATAGTGATCTCCTTAAAAGAAATTTTGAAAGTATTCTACGGTCATATCGTCAGCTTTATTTCTAAATCGCTCTACGATTGGTAATACGTCATTTTTCATATAATGCTTTTTTATAGTTTCCTGCTGTTGAACATAAAATAGTATTTTTTCACGCATTTCTTTATTGCTTATTTCAAAGCTACTGTAGTTTCGCCAATCATTTTCCATTTCTGCATATAATGGTCTCAATTCATCCAAAAGCTCTCGTAATTCGGATTTTCTATCATCATACGGTAATTTCTCGGTAATTGCAGTTATTGCCTGCATTATGAAAATAACGATTGGACAAATAACTGCGATTATATCGTTATTATGCCATGACATCCATACACTTGTAGCTATAAAAGTTCCTGCAAACGGAATGAGCTTTAGCATTCTTGATAGGAACACATAATGGTTATTCATAATACTTAAGTAGTGCAAGTCATGCTTGAACTGCTGCATCTTTCCCCAAAAGGAGTTATATGTACGAGTGTCTATTTCTTCGATAGTTTGTGTTTTTGCCATACTTACACCTCCAATTCGCCACTCATAAGTTTCGGCAACAGACGGTCGCGGGCTTCTTTCGATAATTCAATTTGGTCTTCAAGACTAAGTATCTGCTTAAACATGGGAGAAACTATTGAGCAAAAATCACGCACAATCTCTTTGTTTGGAATAATTGTTTTCTTGTTACTCAAACGAGCTTGACTAATCTTAGGTTGAGCAACACCTGTTACTATATCTTTAACCTTAGTTGCCTTAAACATCATATAGAGATACTCCGTTGGGTAATCTGGTTTACCTGTTAAAACATGTGCATGATTATTTGCCCAAAACTTTCCCGTTACATATTGCAATATTGGATATCCATCCTGAGTTATAACCGTACCATCTTCACCTAACAGCAAATATGTTCCATCGAACAGGTAGTTATTAACATAATCAAGAATACTTGCCGCACCGTAATAACGGTATTTTCCTTGCATTTCTGCTCTTTGCATTCCAGACAACGGTTTTCTTTTTTTATCGTGATATACTACGATATCTTGAATGGTACCTTCTTTCCACCCCTGCGGTATGCCATCGGTGATAGGCGTATTTTCGTGTCCGGGGAAACGGAGATCGACAAACCACTCCTTATAGAGTCGCTGTGCCGCTTCTTCTAACAACTTAATCTGCTTTTGGTTGTTTTCGATGAGGTCATCGTAGGCAGAAAGAATATCGGCAATTTGCTTTTGTGCATCAATAGGCGGTACAGGAAATTTTATTGTCGAGAGTTTTTCCCACGAGAGGTTGTCCTGTGTAGCACCTTGCGAAATTTGCTGACATTGTTTTTGTAAAATGTCAAAACAATATTTTACATATCGCACATCAGATTTATCTTCATAAGGAACAAATCCCATTATGCTATCAGGAAAACAGGCATCTATACCAAGTATCCCAGTATCAGCAATATTAGCCGCGATAGTGATGCATAACGTTCCTTTCTTCCAAAGCTTGCTCTGAGCTAATCCTTTTTCGTTATATGTTTGTGAATATTCCGTAATATAAAAATTGGCATTTTTTACGTCCGCTGTTTGAATAAAAGGATACTTACCATCGAATAAAGAAGGATCATTTCTTGGGCGATGTTTAGATTTTCCTCTCGAAATAGTGCCCAACTCATCAAGGCATTTTTGTTCCAAATTCATAACCCCATCTCCTTCATATTCTTCGAGATGGTATCCATCAGCTCGTTGGACTTGGATTGCAAGGCGAGCAATTCACTATGTATCTCTGCCATGCGTGTGGCAAAGTCCACGCCGTCATCCTCTACGGGCGCAACGCCAACGTATGCGCCGGGCGTGAGAGAATAGCCCTTTTCGGCAATCTCAGTGCGGTCTGCCAGCTTGCAAAGGCCAAGAACGTCACGATACTCGCCCTCGCCAAACTTTTCGGTGAGCCAAATTGCTTCTTTGGCAATGGTAATCTCGGCATTCTTCGCCGCGATCATTTCGTCATAGTGTGCCTGAATACGCTTTTTATCGTTACGACCTGCATGCTCAACCTCAATCTTTGATCGTCTTTGAAGCTCGGCACGTTCTTCTTCGAGGAGTGTGAGTATTTCTTCAAAAGGCAGAGCTTGTCCCAAAATCTGCTTATACTCATTCAAGAGTGCAGTATATTTTTCTGTTTCCCCACGATAAAGCCATACGATAGCGTTCAGATTTTTCATCTGCCACTCGCTCCACTCGTTGAGAGTTTTATCTACAACGGTGTAATAATTACGCGCGTCGATAAAGAGAACCCTATCCTTATTCTCAGCTCTCTTTGCCTTATCAAAAAACCACAAGGTGCAAGGCAGACTCTTGGTATAAAAGAAGTTGTTGCCGACAGAAAGCATTACATCCACGTCGCCTGTTTGCACAAGCTTTTCACGGATGTCCTTATCCTTGCCTTGGCTATCGGTTGCAGAGGATGCCATAACAAAGCCCGCACGACCTGTTTCATTCAGGTATGCGTGGAAATATGAAATCCAAAGGTAGTTTGCGTTGCCGATTTCTTTGTTCTTATTAACACCGGGTAGACCGAATGGTAAACGACCTGCGTTCTGTGCCGTTTCGGATTTTACTTTATCTACGTTAAACGGTGGGTTTGCCATTACATAATCACAAATCCCCTCTAAATTATGTGCATCGTGGTAAAAGCTATTTGCCTCATCACCTGAGACGATCTTAGCATTCAAACCATGAACCGCCATATTCATAATACAAAGTTTTGCATTGTATTCTACCTTTTCTTGTCCAAAGAAAGTCATTTTTGTATTTGCATTAGTCCCAAATTGTTCAATAAAATCTGCTGAAGCAACAAACATTCCGCCCGAACCGCAAGCAGGGTCAAGGATTGTACCATGAGTTGGTTCGATAACATTTACTATCATTCGTACCAATGACTTCGGAGTAAAGAATACGCCGTCATCAGATGCCACAGCTGGTGCAAATTTATTTAGAAAATATTCGTAAATTCTACCTATGACATCATCTTGCATTTCATTGAATGCACTATTATTGAATATGCGAAGGAGTTCTCTTAAGAGGTCGTTTTGAAGAATTGTATAATTTTTAGGAAGAATGCCTTTTAACTGTTCGGATTGTTCCTCAACCAACTCCATTGCATGATTTATTGCTTGTCCCATATCGGTATTATCAGGTAAATTTAACAGATAATCATATCGTGATTCTTCGGGTAAAAATATTGCACTTTTTGTTTTAAAATCAACAGCTTCTACAGGTAAAACTCTACCATTACGCATTGGTCTATTTTTCAATATATCAGCTTCAACAAATTTAAATCTGCTGTAAGCATAGCGCAAAAATATCAAGCCCAACACAGGCATACAGTATTCCTGTGATGTTACTTTAGAGTCTGCACGCAGTAAATCTGCTGCTTCCCATAATTCTGTTTCAAGTTTGCGAATGTTTATCATAATAATTTCTCCGATTTAGTAGTGTATTCTTGCTATTTTTGTATAAAATTTCAATATTCTTTTTTAATTCTATATTTTATCTATTCCAATCTCCTAAAAAACAGACATTACAACTCCCCCGTCTTAAACGTCTTATACCCCTCATAGTAGTAGCTGTGGTCTATTCCCTTCATATAAATCTCACTACTGTCGACCATTTCCGTCAAAGCAAGACTCAAAACATGCTTTATCTCAATATCCTTAATGGGACTGCGCTCCATTGCAAGCAAGTAATCCTCTTTATCCACCTTGCTCCAATCGACCACCTTGCCGATCTCCTTTTTGAATATGCAATCCAGCCAGATTCGCGTGCTTCTGCCGTTGCCCTCACGGAAAGGGTGGGCAATATTCATTTCCACGTATTTCTCCACGATTTCATCAAACGTGGATTGTGGCATCTTGTCGATGTTTGCAAGTGCCGCTTCCAGATACATAAGCGATACAAAACGAAAATTTCCCTTTGCAATATTCACGGTACGAAGCTCTCCTGCAAAGTCATAAATATCTTCAAACAAGTATTTATGGATAGCCTTTAAAGATTCAAACGTACCTGCCTCCAAGCTGTCCAGCATTCCGTGTTCAAAAAGTTCTGCTGCTTTCTTCTTACTGATACGTTCCTCTGCTGCTGCAAGATCGGTCTTCTTCATGCCTTTATCAATAAGTAAATCCCACAATTTGTTGTAGCTTATTGCCATAGAAAACCTCCGCATTTCGTACATATTGCCATTTTAGCACAAAGCCTTTTTACTTGCAAAATTTTCGTCCCAAAAGCATATCAAAAAGGACGAAAAATCATCCAACCACCATTTGCGCCCCAGAATACTCAGTATTCACCTTAAGTATCAACATCCAAACGCTGTCTTTCCACAAGCTGAGCAAACAAATCGTTTTTAGCAATAAGTTCATCATAAGTACCGTCCTCTGCAATTTTTCCATTCTCCAAGAATATAATGCGGTCGCAAGCACGTATAGTAGAAAGACGATGCGCAATAACAATACGAGTACATTCTAATTTTTCAAGCGAATCCGAAACCATTTTTTGCGTAATATTGTCAAGTGCAGAGGTCGCCTCATCAAACATCAATATTTTTGGTTTCGGCGCAATTGCACGCGCTATTGCAAGGCGCTGACGCTGTCCTCCGGAAATACCTCCCGAGCCTTCGGAAATAATCGTGTGCATTCCCATAGGCATTTGGCGTATATCCTCGGCAATACCTGCCATTTCCGCCGCCTCCCACGCATCATCCACAGTAAGGCGCGGCGCAGAAATAACAATATTAGAATAAATATCTCCCGAAAACAGCTTGCTGTTTTGCATTACAGTACCGATATTTCGTCGCAAAGATTTCAAATCAAGAGCCGCAATATCCTTGCCGTCATAATAAACAGAACCCTTTTGAGGTATCTCAAATCCAAGTAAAATGCGCATCAGCGTAGATTTGCCGCAACCGGTTGCACCCACAATTGCAACGTATTGTCCCGCTTTGATTTTAAGAGAAAAATCGTCCAAAATATTAGGTTGTGATTCTGCGTAACGAAAAGATACGTTATGCAATTCAATACCGCCCGAAAGTTCTGTTACAACTTGCTTCCCTTCGGAAATTTCAGGCACAGCCTCAAGTATGGGCTTTGCCATATCAACTGTTGGTTTAATTTGTGCAACAGTTAAGGCAATGCTCGCAAGGGACAAAAAAGCGCCGGACACCATTCCGTATGCCGTATTGAAAGCATAATAATCAGCAACCGCAATATTGCTCTTAACTGCAGCCCAGTACATAACAAAAGTACCCACAAGAGAAATTGCCATGCTTATAACGCCGTTAATTTTAATAAACATTGGCGGATTGTATGTAAAGGCCGCACCCTTGGCATATAGATTAGCCCAGCGCGCGAAGGCACGCTTTTCCGCACCGGAGAGTTTGATTTTCTGTATACCTGATATCATCGCGTACTGCATACCGCTTTCTTTTGCGGATAATTCCATTCTGTTCCTGCTTATGCGCATCTGCAAAAGTGATGATATAACAGAAAAAAGAATGGTTGCGACAATCACCAAGAGCGCCGGAACTACAAGCGCCGGTGCATACGCAAAAATTTGCGTAATATATAGCAAAGAAAATACCGATGTCATTCCAGTGGAAAGAACGGTTGAGATAATCATATCACAAAGAGCCCCGATATACTGTGCGCGCCCGGAGAGCTCACCGGCGCTGTACCCCTTAAAGAAACTCGGTGGCAGAGACATTACGCGCATCATGGTGGCAGCTTCAACAGAAAGGCTGATTTTAGTATTAATGCGTGCCATAAGGAGAGATTTCATCACTCCTATCAATATCGTGCTAAAAGATACGCATACAAGAAAAACCGTGATAGCAAAAAACAGTTGCATACTTTGATTTTCCACCACATCCGAGAAAATAATATGATTGATTTTAGGCAAAAGCATACCCACGAGAGTTGCCGCTAAAGTTGAGAGAACAAAAAGTATTAAATCTGCTGACGAGAGTGTTCCCATGATATATTTCATCAATGAGGGAATCCCTATTTTTTTTAGCGGAAAAGGCTTATAAAAAGCAATCGCCTCACGTTCAAAAAGCCCTTCGTTTTTGCGAGAAATCCTTGTATGTTTACCGCTTTTTCTGTCAAAATAACTGTACCCGGCAAGACCTGTCGGAATTAACGCTACTACTTCACCGCTGTCTTTTTTTGTTGCAAGCATAGCACCGATGGCATCTTTGTGCCACCCCTTCTCCAAGCACACGTTTCTGCGCATAATACCGTAAGGGCGCATTAAGTATTCAAGCTGCTCATTCATATCGTTGACACTGTCCGGGATTTCACGGCTTTTGACGTGATAATATTTTAAAATCTCGTCAATGGCATTTTTTGTAATTATCTTGTCATCGTTTAGTGCTGCGGAAATTTTCGCTCCCATAACAGCTCCCGCAACATTTATAAATGAATCCGAGAAGACTTTATCATCATTTTCTTTTCTTTGCTTTATTTGTTCATCAATCCAACCCATTTTCAAATATCCTTTCGTGGATTTTAATATAAATCATCTCGCTCGTTATTCATTGGAAACAAGCTTTGTATAAAGGCCGCCTTTAGCATAAAGCTCATCGTGTGTACCTCTTTCGACTACATTTCCGCGGTCAAGCACTATAATTTCATCGCAATCGCGGATTGCGGAAAGTCTGTGCGCCACAACGATGCATGTAATCCCTCTGTTTTTAATAGATGTCACAACTTCATATTCCGTTTTGGCGTCAAGTGCCGATGTAGCCTCATCCATAATAATGATTGTGGGGTCCTGAGCCAGCACACGAGCAATTTCCAAGCGTTGCCTTTGACCGCCTGAAAAATCCTTACCACCCTCAGTGATTCTGTATTGGTATCCTCCGTCACGTCGCAAAATATCCTCATGTAAACGCACATCGCTTGCCGCCTGAATCATTGAGTAATCTTCAATGGAATCATCCCACATCTTTATATTATTTGCTATGGTATCTTCAAAGAGAATAATATCTTGGTCAACAACTGCCAAAGAAGCCGTAAAAATGCTTCTGTCAATTTGCGACATGGGCTTACCGTCAAAAAGAATCTCTCCGCTCCACGGTTGGTAAAGACCGGAAATAAGTTTAGCAAGCGTAGACTTTCCGCAGCCGGAAAAACCGACAAATGCCACGCGAGAGCCGGGTTTAAGGGAGAGGTTAAAATCTTTAATAAGCGGCTCTGACAAGGCAGAATAACCGAATGTTACGTTTTTCATTTCAATCTCGCCTGTGAGTTTCGCGTATATTTCTGCCTCTGTTTCATTCTCAAATACCGGGTCATTGGGATACTCCATAACGTCCTCAACTCGCTCCATTTCTGTGCGCATTTCTTGCAAAGTCTGCCCTGCGGAAATCAGCGATGATGCCGGTGCTGTAAAAGATGACAAAAATCCTTGAAATGCCATAATCATACCTACTGTAAATTCACCCTTCATAGTAAGCCAAACACCTATCATCAAAACAGCGGTGTTTGTAAGAGATGAAACAAGAGAAGGAATCATTCCCAAATATTGGTTAAGTTTTACATATTTTACTTTTTGTGTATTTACACTTGCCTGATAACCCGACCATTTTTCGAAGTAGCCGTTTTCCGCACCGCTTGCTTTTATAGTTTCTATCATTTCTATACCTGCAACCGTTGCAGAAGCAAGCTTACCGGCATCGCGCACTTGTATACGCGTCAGATTAATGCGTTTTTGTGAAATAATATGTGACATTAAAAGATTTACGAGAATTGAAATAAGCCCGACCAACGTCAAAAGCCAACTGTACCTTATCATAACAACAAGATAAAATACCATCATTGCAGTATTAAGCGCAAGTGGTGCGAATGTGTTTACAAGATTTTTTGATATTGAAGCGTTTGAACTTTGGCGGCTTGCAATATCGCCTGCCATACGTTGAGAAAAAAACTGCATGGGAAGCCTAAGCACTTTCCACATAAAAGTGGTGTTGCCCACTACTGCCATCTTTCCGTCTATTTGAAGCGAATAAACGGTGCGTATCCATGCAACAAGAAGCTGCAAAGCTGAAAGACTTGCCAAGCCAACAAGAAAGGGATAGAACCATTCCGGATTTTTTTGAGTGAGAAGCCTGTCTAAAAAAACACGTGAAAACGCAGGATAAATGATGCCCAGAAGCGATGATATCACCGTTGTCAACGTAACAAAAGCAATTGCACTTCCTGCGCCCGACAAGCGTTTTTTTGCAAAAGCAACCATGCTTTTCGGTTTGCCGCCGGGACGGAATTCCTCGCTCGGCTCAAACATCAGGCAGACGCCCGTAAAAGAACGGTCAAATGTTTCTTTTGAAACGGTATATGTACCTTTTGCAGGATCGTTTAAAACGGCTTTATCTCCTTTAAAACCGTTAAGCACAACAAAATGATTAAAATTCCAATGAATAATACATGGGAATTTGCCGTTTTTCTTTAAATCTTCAGGTTCATATCGATAGCCCTTTGCAATAAGTCCGTAGCTTCTTGCTGCTTTCAGTACATTTTTTGCATTTGAACCATCGCGGGAAACGCCGCAATCCTCACGTACTTGTTCAAGCGGTATCCATTTGCCGAAATATGCTAAAATCATTGCCAGCGATGCAGCGCCGCATTCCAATACTTCCATCTGCATTATCACGGGAACTTTTGCAACGCCTTTTGTTATCGTAGTCTTTATCTTGTTTGCTTTGCTTTTCATAACTGCCTCAACCCAAAACAAATGACATGGGAGCTACGCTTTCAATCACTATTTCTGCTTTATATACGCCCTCCGGTAAATCAGTGTCCATGGCTGTAACGCCAAAAACCCATTCTCCCACGTGCATACCGCTAAGGTGTAGCATATATTCGTCAAATCCTTCAGGTATTGTCTTGGGAACAGTTTCGACTGATGTGATAACGTATTCCCTATCTTTGACTCTGACGGTCATTCCTTCATTGATTTTGCCGAGATGTTGTTCTTTTATATATAACGACATCTCACCGTTTTTTACAACTGCCGCACTGCCGACGGTTGTTTCGAGCCTTCCGAAAACGCCCCAAATGCAGACACCGACCAGAAGCACGATGACTGTCGCCAAAACTACCCAAACACCGGGATTTGAGACGCGTATATAATCATCGAGCTGTTCAGGAGAAGAAACCTTTTCAAGACTCTTTTTTCTGAAAATCTGATTATTCATGTGTCACAATAATTCCCCTCTTCATTTTTTATGGTTACAAAATTATAACATGTGTGCCTATAAAAACACAACTGCAAATTCATATTCTTTTACAATGAAAAAAGTTGTTTCCTATACATGGCGTTCCAACCTTTCTGCTCTTACTGCCTTTTCGTCTACATCGGACAACAGAACGCCCACAAGACTTTCTGAAAGAAATGAAACCGTTTTGTCTTTAGATATCAAACGTGCTACCTCGGTGCCATTTTTCAAAATAACAACCTCTTGCCCTTCTTGAACCAATTTCAAATATCTGCCAAAATTATTTTGAACCTCAGTTGCTGTTGCAGTAGTCAATTTTGTTCCCCCTTTGATTCATTTTAGCTATTATTGATTAACATGTCAAAATTAACATATATGATATTCTAATTATCAATTATATTTTACATCCAAGGCAATAATAAGCTTATCTCCCTTAAATACAATAAAAATTTATATCAATTAAAGAAAGTCATTAACAATGTACCGGCTACCATCATTGCAAGACCAAGGAATGCTTTTTTCGATAATTTTTCTTTAAAGACAATATAAGAAAATGTAACGGTAAAAATAATACTAAGTTTATCAATAGGAACAACAACGCTGACACTTCCCGTTTGGATTGCATAATAATAGCAAAGCCAAGATGCACCCGTTGCAATACCTGAAAGTGAAATAAAAACCAGCTCCTTTTTATCTAATGCGGCAAGCTGCTTTTGTTTTCCACGAACAAAAACAATTATCCAAGCCATCACCAAAACAACACCTGTACGTATGGCAGTACCCAAATTAGACTCCACACCGGATATACCCACTTTTGCAAGAATCGATGTAAGTGCTGCAAATACAGCCGCAAGAACTGCATAAATCATCCAACCCTTGCCTTCTTCTCCTTTATCTGCCTTTTTCTTTTCAACCATCAAAAAGATACCAACGGCAAGAATAGTTGTTGCAATCAGCTTTACAACTAAGTTTGATGTTTCACCAAAACAAATAATTGCAAGAAGTACGGTTAAGATAGTGCTGGATTTGTCAATAGGTACTACTTTGTTTATGTTTCCCATTGACAGTGCCTTAAAATAACAAATCCAAGATGCTCCGGTTGCAAGTCCTGACAATACCAAAAATAAAAAAGACATAGGCTTGATTTCGCTAATTGCTGACTGTGAACCAACAATGAATACCATAACCCACGAAAAAATTAACACTACGATAGTACGAATCGCAGTCGCTAAGTCAGAATCAGTCTTTTTGATACCACACTTAGCAAGTATAGACGTAAGCCCTGCAAAAAAAGCAGAAAATATAGCAGCAATAATCCAAAACATGCAAACACATCCTTAACTTCGTATTACTCTCCACTCATTATTCTCTCAAATTCTTCTTTGGTTATAATTACCTTTCTCGGTTTACTGCCATCAGCAGCAGAAACGACACCTCTATCTTCTAAAGCATCTACAATCCTTGACGCCCTGGAATAACCCAATCTCAGCTTTCTTTGCAAGAAAGAAGTAGAAATCTGATTAAATTCAAAAGCAAGCTCTGCCGCCTCACGAATCAGCTCCTCATCAGAATCTCCGTCCTCACCAAAAGAATTGTCATTAGATGCAGCCCCACCGTTAGAACTGCCGCCTTTCTTCTTAGCCGCCTCATTTTCAATAGATTCGGCAATTTCATTACTGTACTCTACCTGTCCGTAAGAATCCTTAATATGTTCAACCAAAGCTTCTACTTCGCCGTCGGAAACAAAAGCACCCTGCACACGAAGAGGCTTAGACATTCCGATAGGATGAAAAAGCATATCTCCTCTTCCAAGCAGCTTTTCAGCACCGCCGCCATCAAGTATTGTCCTTGAATCCACCTGTGATGTTACAGCAAAAGCAATTCTTGAGGGAATATTAGCTTTTATTAAGCCCGTAATTACGTCTACAGAAGGTCTCTGTGTTGCAATAATAAGGTGAATGCCCGCAGCTCTTGCTTTCTGCGCCAAGCGAATAATAGATTCTTCTATCTCTTTAGCAGCAACCATCATCAAATCGGCAAGCTCATCAATTATGATAACAACTTGCGGCATTTTCTCCCCTGTTGCGCTGTTTCTTTCTATTTGTTCATTATAAGATTTTAAATCTCTGACATTATGCTGCGAAAACGCCTCGTATCGTTTCTCCATTTCAGCCACAGCCCAAGCAAGGGCGCCTGCAGCCTTTTTAGGATTTGTTACTACCGGCACAAAAAGATGCGGAATGCCATTATAAATGCCTAACTCAACTATTTTAGGATCAATCATAATCATTTTAACATCATCAGGGCCGGACTTATATAAGATACTTGTGATAATTGTATTAATACAAACACTTTTACCGGAACCCGTAGCACCGGCAATAAGCAAGTGCGGCATTTTTGCAATATCCGCTACTATATTTTTACCTGCAATATCTTTACCGATAGCAAAAGTAAGTTTTGATTGAGATTCTCTGTATTCTTTAGATGCTATTACATCATGTAAGCAAACAACCTCAACCTCTTTATTCGGCACTTCTATACCGACTGCCTCTTTTCCGGGAATAGGAGCCTCTATACGTACACCCGTAGCAGCTAAATTAAGCGCAATATCATCAGAAAGTGAAACTATTTTACTTACTTTAACACCGGGATTAGGTTGCAGCTCGTATCTTGTAACAGCAGGGCCTCTAAGCACCCCGGTAATCTTTGCGCCCACACCGAAACTTGCCAAAGTATCTATCAAACGCTTTGACCTTGTGTTCTGTTCATTCTCTGCACGAGCATACATATCGGGATTCTTCGCCGGAGAGCTTCTAAGCAAATCTACAGGCGGCTTTACATAACGCCTTGATTTCTTAACCTGCCTTATTTCCCTCTTGGGTTGCTGTTCTTTTTGCTCATCTTTTTTTTTTAATCCTGAAAAGAATCCTGATTTCGGTTTCTCTTCAGCAATATCATTTTTATTCCCATTACGATTAAACAGCTTATCAAGCTTATCCATATCTGCATTAACCTTGTCGTCTGTGTCATTGGGAACCACGTGCGTTTTTCGTACTGAACGAGTGGGCTCCGGCTCTACAGTTGGTGTAGGCTTCGGAATCGGTGCAGAAACCGGTTTAGTCGGTCTGCTTTTTATCTGCAAAGGTTCTCTGCTTGACGAAGGCTCAAAAGATATTTCTCGTCTCTCAGGAATCCTACGATGTCTTGTCAATCGAGGCTCATTGATTCTATCATTGACCTTTTTTGAAATCTCATCAACCTCTCCCGCATCCTGTGAAGAACTTGACGCGCTCGTATAATCAGAATAATCAAACTCATTCTTTGTCACCACAGGCGAAACATCATCCACCGGGACTTCTTCTATTACAGGCGCTTTTTCTTTCTTTTTATTTGTATACAAATCCTCAGAACTGTCAAACAAACTGTTTCTTGTGTTGCCATATAAGGTAGAACTCTTTTTTTCTTCTGCAGCATATTTATCCGAATCCTGCTTCATTGAGTTAAATGTTGCCGAAGTTCTTTCTAATCTCTTTGACATGCTGCTTGGCATACTGTCAGTGCTTCTGACATACGAAGAAGTAACCTTTGCTTGTCCCGTACTTTTTACATGACTGCGTATTTCATCGTGATGAGACGGAATCCTCTCTCTATTGCTAACAGCAGGCTTTGTAACAACATTTCTCTTTGAAGGTCTTACACTCTCCTCAACCGGCTCGTCTTTCTTGCTTTTACTATCTAATAGTTCTAAAACGAAACCCACAATCATACCTATAGCAAGATACAAAATTATCAAAACAACGTACGAAAGTATTACGCTGTAATCCTTGGCCAATCTAAGCCACAAGGCCAGTATTAATAAAACGAGTAAAGAATATTTATTTGAAATTATCAGCTTTTTAAGTTTTTTCAAAAAGTCTGTCATTGCCTTTTGCCCCCTGACTAAAATACCCTTTCATTGTACCATAATTTCAACTGCTGTGCAATTTATTTAACAAAATAAAAAAGCGAAAAGTCATACTGTTTTATGACCTTTCGCTTAGCTCAAACAAAATAAATTTTATATTTATTCTTTATTATCCTCTTCACAGACTGTCTGAGTCTGTGCTGCATCTTCGGAAACAACTACCGTTGCTTCTGCTTCTTCTGCAACATTTGCGGAATTATCTCCTGCCGTTTGTTTTTTTGACTTTGAACTCTTAACAAACACAATAACAAGAATAATTAAAACAACCAAAATTACAGCTGCTACACCTATTATAATCGGTAATACATTAACCTTAGTACCGGTAATAGCCTTTGCATTTATATCATAATTGTATCTGTAATTAAATCTGTTATTCGGCGCAACATCACCTTTATCTATAAAGAGCATGATGTCATCCTGCTCCGGCACATTATCTGTGAATTTAAAGTCAACAGTAAACTTATCTCCCGAAACATTAACAATGTTCTTTGGCACACTGATAATCATCTCTTTACCGCTGTAGTTTATTGCAGCCTCTCCAACGGAATTAAACTCATATTTACCGTCAGCGCCAAAACTCTCTATTGATGTAACTTTACCGTTAATTGTACGGTTTACCACATAATCATAACCATGCCAGCCTGTACTGTAATCAGCATCTGTATTAAGAAGCAGATTCATCCAATTTGTACCCTCAGGAGCAGTAATATCGTCCACAGTTCTTACATAGAAATAAAGATTATTTGCATCTGATGTAACGTGTGCTTCCTCAAAATCATTTCTTCCCGAATCGTCAGAATAATGATATTTCTTGGAATTCGATGCACTTGGATGATCTCTGTGCAACGTATCATACAAATCGTCATAGAAAACAGCCTGAGCTTTGCCGGCAGAAGCAAAATCCTCCATATTAACAGTCATTTGTTCTTTATATGCAGGTATTTCTCTTGCTCCTTTAAACTGCCTGATATAACTTGTAAGCATATAGTAATAATTATCACCATATCCACCCTTCATCGGAGCTATATCTCGTGAGTATTCTGCACTGTATACGTCTACAAAATACGTTTCACCCTTACTGATTACTTTATTGATAAATTTTGTCTTGTCTGATGCTACAAAACGTTGTGCCATCCACTCATTCCACTGTGTAACAAGTACAAATTGCGGATCTAATTCAAGTGCGCGATCCCACTGTTCCTTAAAGTATATGCCTGCACCCGGATCCTGCTCACTTACAGGTGGCTCAACACCATTGGAATAACTCTTACCAATACCTGTTGTAGGATGCTGTGCTGCCGATACGGAAACCATCTCTCGTTCTTTTGAAGTGTTACCTAAAGCCCAGCCGCCCTCTTGGGGAGAATACTCAAGCCAAGGCCATTTGCCCTCACCGTTTGCCCATGCCCAGCAATCACGTGTTTCAAAAAAGTTCTTGTACTCTGCAATCGGAACATCTGCTTTGCAAAGCATAAGAGGTTTATCATTAATGGTGTATAAAACATCATCATATTCACCTGATTTGTAATATGTCTCGTAAAGTTCTCCCAATACAGATGAAACGCTTGCATGCGGTCCTTTTGCTCTTATCATCCATGTAGCTTTAAGATAAGACTGTCCCTCAGCCTTTCTATCCATATTTTCTTTAAAGAACGCTTTATATGCATCATGATATAAATATCCGTTACCGGCATCAAAATATACACCGTCAACTCCCGCATCACAAAGCATCTGAATGTCTTTTCTGATTACCCAGGGGTCATCACTCCTGTAATAACCGAAATAAGGCTCATCCCAATAGTGGAAAGCATTTACGGAACCCCACCTGTGACGACCTGTTTCAGCACCACTTTCAAGAATATCTGCTATATTGTAAATATTTGTAACGTGCTGCGGTAAGTGCCAAGTATAGTAAAACATAAGTACTTGTTTTTCTTCTTGGACATCTTTTACTGTATCACCTGTAGCAACCCAACGATCCAAATCGTCAATTGCTACCCATGTATCACTCATTGTATCTCTGACTTTACCGTAATTCGGTGTTTTAAGAATGTAATCTTTCTTTGCAGCCGATACGCTTGTTGTCATACCGGAAAAGGCGAATTGGAAAGCAAGAACAAATACAATGATTGCCATAGGAATCACATAAAAAGTTCTTTTATTGCTAAATCCGAAGTTTTTTTTGCTTGGCATATCTATTCTCTCCTATGCATTATTTTTCATTAGTGTAATTTTATATTATCTAATGCAATCAAGTCAAGAATATTTTGTAAACAATTTATATATCAAAATAAAGATTTTATTACTTCCTTAATAAACATTTCCCTTTCTGTATTATTTAAAGGCAAAACAGTATTTTCTTCTTCTATTATTGACTCATTAATTTTTCTTATTAAAACCCTTCCCTCAGCAATTATCTCATTATATTTTTGCTGTAATATTTCTAATTCCGTAGAAAACCTCTCGTCTGTACCGGGCGCCACACACAAACCGTATATGTCAATAATTCCGTCACCCAAACGTTCAGGAAAATACTCGTGTGGCGAAGTGCTGTCAAAAACGCACAACCCAAGCTCTCTGACTATAATCATATCAAGGCTTTTAGGGTCAAGAGCACAGTGGTACATTTCCACATCATATCCTGCATTTACGCCGGCTGCTGCAAGCTTTTTTAAAAAAGTAGATTTTCCCGTACCCGGACGACCTTTAATAAAATATCTGTGTTTTAACTCTGCTGTTATCTGTTGAATATAATTTACGTTCCCATTTGCCGTTATTGCTCCGAAAAATCTGTGAATCTCTCTGCCTTGCAGAACATCCTCTCCTTGTTTTTTTACAGAAAAAAACATCTGTTCCGCTACTTTCGCCAATTCACATAATCTGTCAAAATCCGTATTTTTTATATATATTTCTTCCTGTTTATCATGGATTTTTTTCGCTTTGGAAAATATTTCACATGCCCTGTTTTTATACTCATTATAATCCGTACCGGAAAACATATCACAATAAACACCTGCGGAAATTTCCGGAATAATAACTCCGCACACACTGTTATTAAGACTGTTGTGAATTATTTCTGCTCTGAGATTATTTTCTTCTGTTTTCTTAACAATTCCACCCATAACTTCTGAAATTATACTTTGCGGATATCTGCTTAACCGTATAATTTTATTTAATTTAGAAAAATTAGAATTATAAAAAGTAACTGTCTGAGGCAATTCCGTACTGATAAAATAATGTAAATATTGCAAAAGAGACGCCTTCTTTCTTGTTTTTACACTTTATTATACGCAATTTTCCACTTACTCGTTACAGCCGTTGTATTTCTTCAACCCTATTGACTTGAAAATTTTTATATGATATAAAGTTTTTACTATACGAGAGGAGTATATATATGAAAAACTCAATAAAAAAATTACTTTCTGTTTTACTGATAACAGTAATTATCATGGGACTTTTCTCTGCTTGCAACAGCGGCTCTGATTCTGCTACGGAAATGCCCTCCGCTTCTTCTGAGGCGACTCTTTCTCCCGAGGAAATCGCGGCTGAGCTCGAGGAAGCTGCAAAAGCAAAAGAGGCAGTATCATTAGCTGACTTTAAATCAACATTTTATGACAATTATCAAAACGAAAATTTTGATGTTAATAATATAGTTCTCACCTTTGCCGCAATAAGTGATTTGCATATAGGATTGCATCAGCAAACGTCCAAAGTTGAAAAAGGTATGCAATTTTTAAGCAGAAGAACACTAAACGGATTAGATGCTGTATTGATAAACGGAGATTTAACAAATAGTTATCGTGCATCAAAAGATGAAAACCAAATTGCTGCCGTTCGTGATGTTTTGGTAAACAATCTCCCCCAAAACACATCCTTTTTTTACTCTCTGGGAACATCACACGATGCTGACGGATTCAATACAACAACGAATAAATCCGGCAAGGAACAAAGAGAAGCTTTTATACGTGTACTGGGAGATAGATTTTCTTCAGCAGACATAGAAGATGAAAAAGACCTTAAAAACGGCTGTAAACATGCAGTTATAAATAACTATCACTTCCTTTCGCTGGATAACGAAAATAGTGACTACACAACCGCATCTCTCAAGTGGCTGCAAAATGAGTTAAAGACAA
This sequence comes from Clostridia bacterium, assembly GCA_017560765.1. Taxonomy (GTDB): domain Bacteria; phylum Bacillota; class Clostridia; order UBA1212; family UBA1255; genus Egerieisoma. The sequence goes on from JAFZEI010000079.1 coordinate 22,044, forward strand.
TAACTGCAGCCGAACCTAACAAAACTGTTTTTGTAATGACGCATATTCCTGCATCTGCAAGCCTTAATAAAGTTTTAAAGGAATTCCCGCAAGTCATTTACTTTTCTGCACATGAGCACATACCTTTCAATACACCTGTTGCCATAACACAGAATAGCTATACATCTCTTGCCATTGGCGGCTTTGCATATTACAGAGAAGAATCTGTAAATTGTCTCAGCTTGCATGACAATAACAACAATTACGAATACGGTCAGGGATATCTTATAGAAGTAGATAAGAACGGAAATACACGCGCGTTAAGATTAGATTTCTTTAATGAAACCGTACTAAAAGAGAGCTGGGTTATTCCGTCGCCAAAAAGCGATAAATCACACTTAGAAGTGTACAGTTCAAGAAAAAATTACGAGAAAGCCCTTTTTGCGGAAGACGCTCAAATAAGCATTGATGTAGATGAAGCGAATCTTTTTGCTCCCGTAAAAATCACTTTCCCGGCAGCAAAGGCATCAGACGGTCAACCTGCAACAATGTATAATATAACAGTTGAAATATCAGAAGGCTCCGGCACAACAAGAGAAGAAACATTAAATATTTCTTCTCTATATATGAAATATCCAAATGGCATAGGTATGCCGGAATCATACACTGTTACTGTAGACGGTGTAGCGTCTCCTTATTCTTATAAAGTAGTCGTAAAGGCATACAACTGTTTAGGCAGAGCTACTTCCACATTAAAAGGAGAATTAAAATCAGAAGACTATAATAAAATCCTCGGTTTAAAAGAAGAAAATGCCGCTTAAACCTTTGTTCGGGCGCTGGTTTTTCCTTCCGGTTTAATTTCTCCTGCCTTTAACAAAGATATCTTTGTAAGCATAGGTCCAACAAGCTCGTATATTAAAACGCCAAACAATGTAATATTTGCTACAATTGCACCCTCAGCGCCCAACTGTTCCGCCTTAATAGCCATTCCCAAGGCAACTCCGGCTTGCGGCAGCAACGTAATGCCTAAATACTTAACAATGTTTTTCTCACATTTAACTGCTTTAGCACTTGCGTACGCACCGGAATACTTACCCAAAGAGCGAGCAAAAATATATATTAAACCTATTGCCACAATAGCAAAGTCCTTAAATACGGAAAGCTCAAGCTCTGCTCCGCTGATTACGAAGAACAATATAAATAACGGTGCTGTCCATCTGTCAACACGGTCCATTAATTCTTCTGAAAAGTCACAAATATTGCAAAATACTGTTCCCAGCATCATACATACAAGCAATGAAGAGAACGCTACATGTACACCGAAAATTTCAAATTTAATCATAGAAAGTGCTACGGTGAGAAAAACAAACGTAACAGACATTGAGAGTCTTTTTGATTTAGAATGGAAGAATTTTTCAAAGAATGTAAAGAATAATCCCATAACAAGACCAAGCAGGAGCGAAAGAACTACTTCTAAAATAGGCTCCACAACTACAGACAGTATATCGATATGACCTGAAATTAAAGCTTTTGCAATACCAAATGAAATAGCAAAAACAACAAGTCCTACTGCATCATCAAGAGCAACTATAGGTAACAAAATATCAGTTAACGGTCCTTTTGCCTTATATTGGCGAACAACCATCAATGTAGCTGCCGGAGCAGTTGCCGATGCCACGGCACCGAGTACGATAGCTGCCGGCAATGGTAATTTGTCCGGCATTGCAAAATGTACTCCGATTAAAACGGCATCAACTAAAAGCGTTGTAAAAACAGCTTGGAAAATACCTATAACAGTGGCTTGCTTGCCTGTTTTCTTTAACTGTGCCAAACGAAATTCATTTCCAATTGAAAAAGCAATAAATCCTAAAGCAACATCAGAAATGATAGAATATTTATCTACATCCTCCATACTGATAAATCCAAAACCTTCAAAACCGAATGCTCCTATAAAATAAGGACCAACGAGAATTCCCGCAACAAGATATGCAGTAACTGCAGGAAGCTTGGCTATTTTTGCCAATCGCGAAAGCATTAATCCTGCGAAAAGTGCAACAGATAAAGATAACAGAGTTTGCATAAATATGCCTCCATAAAAATAATTTGTGTACATGAATTAACTCAATGCACACAAGTGAGATATATATCACTTTATTTAAAAGGTGTCAAGAACTTTATTAAAACAAAAGCGGACTGCCGGTAAGACAGTCCGCTTAAAAGCTATTCTTTTGTAAAATTACATTAATAATTAACCAATGTACTTAACTAACCAGCTGTAAACTTTGCTGTTTCTTGATCTGAATGTACCAACTTGGTTACCTGTATCTGTCTGCAATGCAGCATAGATATTATCAAGTGTATAAGGTGTCTTTGTTTTGTTAAGTACACGCTTAACAGCACTGAGTCCACCGAGATGTCTTAAGTTAGCGCACATCATTCTTGCTTTGATTTCTGTAACACCGAGACTAGCTGCCTCTGCGAGATATTTCTCCATCTGCTCATCTATAAGCTGATCTTGGCATTTAATACCCTCAGGTGAGCTGATAATCTTTTGGATACATTTAGCTTTTGCAGAAGTCTTTGAAAGCTTATATGTGCTCCAGTCCTTTGTATCGAGGTCACTTGCAATACCTGCTGTATCAAGTGAAGCAAATACTGAAGGATACTGTGTACGAATTGTATTCAAAAGCTTCTTAGCCTCTGTAGCAAACCACTGACCTGCACCGATTGTGATTGCATGCTCTTCAGATGTATTTGTATAAGCCTCTGTAAAGTCATCATATCTTGCGTTACCGTAAACTTGACCACCTGTTTCTACAGCATACATAATCTTACGGAGAACTTCCATCTGATATGCTGTTGCATATGCGTTGCCGCCTGTGCTTGTTGAACCTGATGAGCTTGATCCGCTACTTGATGAACCTGAGCTGCTTGATGAACCTGAGCTACTTGAAGAACCTATATTTGTAATAGTGAACCTCTGATCTTTTGAGTTGTTCATATCTTCGATATAAACATTTGTCATTGTTGCTGTAGCCAAGTCGCCCTGAACAGCTATAACGTAAGACGAAGTACCTGCTGCACGGAAGTAATAGCCACCCTCTCTCATGTAGATGAACCATCTTTGATTTGTTGAGTTTGTGCTTCCTGCGATTGATACATTAGAACCTGATGATGTGCCTTCTGCTGTAAGAACGTAATTGTTCTTTGTGTTTGTAAGTTTGTAGCTGCCATCGCTTTGACGGTCAAATACATATTTTTGAGCTGCTGCATCACTTGGTGTGTAAATGATAACATTTGTTCCAGAAAGTGACCAGTTCAAATTAGTATAGCTACATGTCATTTTGCCTATGAATCCTGTTCCTATATCAATAGGATCAACAAAGTCAAAGAATGAACCTTTTTCGATGCTGAATAATTGATTTAATGAACCATCATCTTTATTATGCCAAATAATGATATTTGTACCATCTGCTGTTTCATCATTATAAACATCAAGAATACAAGAAGGAACGTTCTTAGGAGCGATCATATATTTACCGTCTTTTGCGTAAATATACCATTTTTGTGAATCAGCTTCTGTGTTATCCTTTGTTGTAACATTGTCGCCTTCTACTGTACCTGAAGTAAGAACCTTACCTGTTTTTTCATTGATGATAGTGTATGCATTACCTGTAGAATCCTTTAAGAATCTCCAAGCTTGTGCTGATGCTTTGCTCTTTGAAGAGATAACAACGTTATCGTTTGACAATGTGAGATATTTATCTACCATTGCAGAACCGATTTTTGCGAAGAATTTATCTCCAAGGCTGATAGGCTCTAAACCTGCAACGTCAGCAACCTTAGTGATTTTGAATTTCTGTCCTGCTGCACCTGTATGTGTATCAACCTGAACATTAGCCATTGAAGCTGTAGAACTTGAAGCTACAGAAA
>JAFZEI010000008.1 GCA_017560765.1 Clostridia bacterium
ATATGATATAAGCGGAAGTATTACAAATAAAAGTTTAATAGTTGAAATGTCTGACGGTGACAAGGCGACGCTAAATTTGAAAGGCGTTAGTATTACGTCTTCTATAGCAGCTCCGATAAGCATATTAAGCGGAGATAAGGTGGAAATATCAGCAACAAGCGGCACAACAAACAATATTACGGATAGCAGAACAGTTAGCAATAATGATGCTTCGGGAGGAGCAATTGATTCGAGCGTTGACTTGGAAATAAAAGGCAAAGGTGTACTTAATGTAACAGCTGAATACAATAATGGAATTGATACTAAGGACGACCTTGAAATTAAAAATCTTACTTTAAAAGTAAAAGCTCCCAATAACGCACTTAAGGGAAATGATACTGTTACAGTGGAATCGGGAAATATCACTGCAATATCTACGCAGGGAGACGGAATAAAAACAAGTAATTCCGATGTTTCCGCTGCAGGAAATCGCCGCGGAATTGTTTCGATTATCGGCGGCACAGTTAATATTTATGCGGCTTGTGACGGTATAGATGCTTCTTATGATGCAATTATTACGGGTGGTACCGTAAATATTTACACCGAATCATTCTCCTCATATTCTGAGGAAGTGACTGCTGCATCATCTTCAACACTATATTTGAAATTTTCATCACGAACAAGGCCGGGAAGCAGCAGCTTTTCTCATATGTCATATAAGTATTCCGTAAAATTTACTTTGGCAGACGGGTCTTTTGTGTGGAAAAATGCTTCTGCTGCGTCAAACTCAAACCCCGGTTCTTCATCTGCATATTATAAAGTTGATTTACCGGCAAATGCCAAATATTTACAAGTGTTTGTTTATTCTTCCTCTATGACGCAAGGACAGGGAACTACTTATAGTTTTGCCACGGATACAAAAGCAGTTAATGCTTCAAATGATACTTTGTCTTACAGCTCTTCAAACAGCACATCTAAGACAATCAGCTTTTCGTGGACAAATTACACCACGCAAGGCGGAATGGGCGGAGGTATGAATGAGGGTAATCCTGACGCTGCAGAATATTCGTGCAAGGGTATAAAAGCAGATAACAGCGTTGCTGTTTCAAACGGAATAATTAATATTAAATCTCACGATGATGCAATACATTCAAACGGTGATGTGCTTTTGGAAGGCGGTACTGTTAACATTTATTGTAATGATGACGGAATACACGGTGATACTACGGTTAATATTTCTGCAGGGAAAATAATCATACAAAAATCGTATGAGGGTGTTGAAGCCCCTGTAATTAATATAAAAGGCGGCACAACTTATATAACGTCTTCTGACGATGCGATGAATGCCAATGCTTCTAACGCTTCCTTAAATATCAGCGGTGGACTTGTTTATTTTAACGCCGGTGGCGATGGTATAGACTCCAACAGTGCTGTTGAAATGTCGGGAGGTATTGTTCTTGCACAAGGACCATCAAACGGAGGTAATGGTGTTATTGATTATGACAGAAGTTTTAGCTTTAAAGGTGGTTTGCTTTTGGCTGTTGGTGCAAATGGCATGAATCAAAAACCTACAGCTACTTCCGGTAATACTGTTATTACAAAAAATATTTCCACAAACACGTCATCATACGTTACTTTAACTATTAATGGCACGGTTACTGCTGTTCTTAAAATAACAAAAAGCAGTCAAAGTTATTGCGTTGCAGCCTTTAATAATACGGAATACGGCAATAGCGGAAGTGTTTCGGTATCGTCATCTGTAAATGTTAATTTGACAGATGGATTATATTATGTAAAATAATTTTATTGTTTGTAATATTTTTGCTTTTGTTAGGTTGTAATATATAGGCAGGACTTAATGGGAGGGAATTGCTTGATTATATATGTTGCGGGCTCGCTGTTTGTTTTTGATGATAATGATGTTGAGGGCTACAGTAAATTTGAAAAAATTTACATGCAGTATGGCAAACTAA
>JAFZEI010000080.1 GCA_017560765.1 Clostridia bacterium
CTTTTGAAAAAAAAGCGTAAAGATAAAGAACCTCTTTTAGAGCTGTCAATCTACATCGAAATAAAAAGCGAAACCCTTGAGGAACTTCGCATCTTACAAGAAGATGTAAGGCAGATTTTGGCGGTTGATAAGATTGAATATGACCGTATGTATTTAATGCAAAAGGAAGGCTTTTTGGCTTGCATACCGGGCGGCAATATACCACAGAGTATGCGAAATAAAAGAATATACCCTGCATCAAGTGCAGCAAATCTCTATCCACTTGCATATACCGGAAAGCTCGATGCAACCGGATTCAGACTCGGAAAGGATAAATACGGTGGCGATATAATTGTTGACCTCGATGCACGTTCTTCAGATAGAACAAACGGACATTGTATTATTTTGGGTAACTCCGGCGAGGGCAAGAGCTACTTAACAAAATTGCTCTTAACATTTGCATTAGAGTCCGGTAAAAATCTTATCATCATTGACCCTACCGGAGAGTACAAAGATATAACAAATAAGCTCGGCGGCTCATATATAGACGTTGCAAGCGGATATATAATAAATCCTCTTGAGGTAAGAGACAACGCAAGCTCAGAATCTGATGCTGCTCTTTCAAATACAGTATCAAGGCACATTTCCTTTTTGCGAGATTTCTTTTCAACATATAAACGCTTTACACCATATCACTTAGATATTTTGGAAATATTAATTAAAAATCTTTATGCTGATTATGGAATAACCGACATAAACCCTAAACCCCAAAACGGAGTATGGCCTACTTTCAAAGAGCTTTACAAGCAAATGGAAAAGCTATACTCCGATTTTGAAAATGAAGTCGCAAAACCGGGTACTATTCTTCCTTTCGGCAAAGAAGCGATACGAGAAGTTTTACTTAGCATTGAATCAATTTGTGTCGGAGCTGACAATCAATATTTCAATGGCGAAACAAATATACCGTCAAATAGAATTGTAACTTTTGGTTTTTCCACGCTTTTAGACACAAACGAAAATCTTCTTTCCGCAACGCTCTTTAATGCTCTGTCATATATGCACAACGCTCTTATGGTAAATGGAAATACAGTTGGAATAATTGACGAGCTGCACTTGTTCTTAAAATATCCTATAGCAATCAATTACATCAGAGCAGACATTAAACAGGGCAGAAAGAAAGACAGCTATTTGATTCTTGCAACACAGAACATAGAAGATTTGATGCTGCCCGGAATAAGAGAGCTTACAAAGCCGCTTTTTACGATACCAACGCACAGCTTTTTCTTCTATCCCGGAAATGTCAAAGCATCTGAATTTATGGAGCTTACTAATATGACGGCAGAGGAATTTAGCCTTATAAAAAGTCCTCGTAGAGGTAGCTGTTTATATCGCTGTGGTTCGGAAAGGTTCTTACTGCAAGTACAAGCAAGCCCAACAAAAGCTGCACTTATTGGCAAATCCGGTGGCAGATAAAACTGCCGTGATATATTTCTTTTTCAATCTTTTCTGAAAACCGTTATTTTTGCAAATGGAACTATCCC
>JAFZEI010000081.1 GCA_017560765.1 Clostridia bacterium
AGTGGAAGGAGCTGAGGCTATTGATTAACAAGGATAAAAAAACAGCAAATTACAAGGTGATTCAAACACCGCAAGGAAACCGATATCAATTTTTCTGCGATTTATCGAATGCTTTAATTTGCACAACACCACCTATGAATGAAAACAATCCTGATGATGAATTGACAAAGGCATGGCTGAATTATGGTAAAAATAATTTTAATGTATGCCACAAATGCGGTAAGTGGATTATAGATGCATTATACAATCCGGATACATTTAATTGCGTTAAATGCACTCCGTTAGAGGATTATCCTGAGTTTTGTCCACAATGCGGAGCAGAAACATCAGATCCATCGTATTTCTGTCATATGTGTGGATATAGGTTGCTTTATGGAGGCGAAGAAAATGAAATTGCAAAATAAGGTCAGAAGAGATTCACTTTTGCATTATGGTTTTGGTGTTGAAGAAATGAAAAGATTTAAGGTTTGTCCGACGTGCAACTCTTTGGAGACAAGTGATCATTCTAAATGCAAAAATTGCGCAAGTATATTGTCGAATGAAACGTTGTATGATTTATACGCATCATTACATAAACATTGTGGAAAATGCGATTCAGTAGTTTCTGAACATATGAGATATTGTCCGCTTTGCGGAACTAAGATCGAAGTATAAAAAGAAGTTGTATAGAGTGAAAGGAGGAAAATATAATGGATACGGTTCAAAACTATAAATGTCCTTGTTGTACGGCTCCGCTTATTTTTGATGCTGAAAGACAAGAACTCATTTGCGAGTCTTGTGAAAACACATTTCCGCTTGAAACAATGGAGCAATTTGCAGAAAGCGAACAAGGCTCCGGTGCTCCTTCAAAGTATGATTGGGAAACCTATGTACCAAGAAATTATGAAGATACCGGTGGTGTCAATCTTGCAAATTATTCTTGCCCTTCCTGCGGTGCCCAAATTCAGGGTGATGATACATTAGGCTCAACCGTTTGCCCCTACTGCGGTAACTCTACTATTGTAAAAGGTCAGTTTGAAGGAACACTAAAACCCGATTACATAATTCCATTCAAGCTAAACAAGAAGATGGCGATTTCTGCGTTTGAAGCAGATTTCAAGAACGCACCATTCTTGCCCGATGAGTTTAAGAGCAAAAAGAAAATTGAAGAAATGGCAGGTGTGTATGTTCCGTTTTGGATGTTTGATTGTGACTGCGAAGCAGCTGTAAGTTATATGGCAGAAAGAGTTACTGCTTGGAGCGATTCAAACTATAACTACACAAAAACCGATTTTTATAAGCTTTACAGACAAGGGCAGATTTCATACGCTAATATTCCCGTTGACGGTTCAAAGAAAGCTGATGATGCTTATATGGAAGCGGTTGAACCATTTAACTATAATGATGCGGTAGAATTTAATGCGGCTTATTTATCAGGATATTTGGCGGATAAATATGATGTTACGGCTGACGAAAGTGTAGAGCGAGCAAATGAACGAGTGAAAAATTCAACCATAGAAGCATTCAGAGATACAACAGATCATTATACTGCTGTTATCCCTGATAGCGAAAGAGTTGAGTTTGAAAACGGAAAGATAAGATATTCTCTGCTTCCCGTATGGATGCTGAATATTAAATATAA
>JAFZEI010000009.1 GCA_017560765.1 Clostridia bacterium
GCTTGAGGTTGGTTCTGTATTTGAAGGTAAAGTAACAAGAACGCTTCAATTCGGCGCTTTCGTTGAGTTCTTGCCCGGCAAAGAAGGTCTTGTACACATTTCAAAACTTGCTCCTCACAGAGTAGAAAAGGTTGAAGATGTTGTTAATGTAGGAGATACAGTAAAAGTTAAGTTTATTGGTCTTGATAAACAGGGCAGAATTGATTTATCAATTAAAGATGTTTGATTAGAATATTAGATATTGCATCAAGGGGCTGTTTGCAAGAACAGCTCTTTTTTGTTTTGACTTTTACTGTTGTATATGAGAAAATGTATCAAAGTAATAAGTGATGATAAGTAACAAATAGGAGGAAAAAATGAAAAAGGTTAGCTTTAAGTTATTATTATTGATTTTGACAATTATAATGAGTGTTACAATGTTGTTTACACCGGCAGTTTTTGCAGAGGAGCAAGAGGGAAATATATATACAGATTCTCTTGTTGAATTTGCACAGCCTAAAACAAAAATTGTAGGTGACATTATGCTGTCTACAGTTGCAGATAATCAAAAAGCGCTGGAGGACATAAAGGCAGATAAAGATTTTATGCCGGCAAATGTAATCGTTTATGTAAATAAAGAATTAAAGCTTACTGACAAAAAGGGTGAGGGAGAATTCAGCGATATTAACGAGCTTTTTAATATTCTTGATTTAAAAGCAACACCTACATTTTATATTCAAAATGAAGAGACGGCAGAGGCTTTGGGAAATTATCTTAAAGATAATAATATAATAGATGCAAATGTAATCAGCTCTTCGCCTGAGCTTGTTTTAAAAATAAGGGAAAAGCACAAAATTCTAAGAGGTGCAATAGACTACACACAAACAGAGATTGATACATCTAAAAAGGAAAATTTGCTTGCTGTCAGAGAAGAGGCAAATAAAAACAAAGCAAGAATAGTAATGCTTTCAGAAAAAATCGCAAACAGAGAAACGGTTACTTACTTTACAGACAGACAAATGACTGTATGGGTTATGGGCTCAGCAGAAAGCACATCAGAAGTTTCTGCTGTTTCTATGGCACTTTCAGGAGCTCATGGTATTGTAAGTTCCGATCCGAAAAATGTTTACAATACAATTATGAAATACATTAACAAAAAGACATTTATCAGGTCATACCAAACAATCGGACACATGGGAGTACCGAGTCTTAAGCCGGAAAACACATTAGAAGGCGCAATTGAGGCATATAAAAACGGTGCGGACATGGTAGAAATGGATATATATATGACTAAGGACGGTGTTATTGTATTAAACCACGACAACGAATTGTTAAAATATGACGAAAATATAAAAATCGAGTCCAGTAATTATGATGATATTAAGTCGCTTAATTTTAAAGGTCATGAGGGCATTCACATACCTACATTAGAGCAATATTTTAAAGAATTCAAAGGTAAAGACGTTATTCTTGTCATAGAAATCAAAAGTGGCAACAGTGCAATTGTACCTGCCCTTAAAGCTTTACTTGATAAATATGACTTCTATGACCAGAGCTATGTGATTACTTTTAACGGTAGTCAGCTCATTAATATGATGAAGCATATTCCCGAAGTGCCGACAGGATATTTGACAGCTGCTAAGTATTCAGAAAGTGGTGCGTTGAAAGAACTCCTAACAAATGTTGGCAATTTTAATGCGAGTTATAACCCCCGTTATTTGGCTGAATACGATGCAGAATATATAAGAGATACAATGTTTAGAGGTGTTACTACAAGACCGTGGACAATTGATGACAAACCTACATTCTTTTCAGCTATTAAGGATGGCCACGCTGCAGTAACTACAAACTACTGTCAATGGACTGCAGATATGATAGAAGAAATATTTTTCAATGATATTGACGTGTCAAAATGTTATCCGGGCAGTGAAATTCAGCTTTCTATAAGCCAAAAAACGCATAAAAGAGAAATTTCAAAAGTTAACGAACATGTTGTCTATAAGATTATAGGAGACAGTGATGTTGCAGAAATTAAAGGTTCTACACTTACATTTAATAAAGCAGGCAGCGTTACGGTAGTTGCGGAATATTCTCAAATTGTAGACGGTGTAAGCACATTTATGAGTAAACCGCTTGAAATTACAGTTTACGAAAATGCAGAAGAAGCCGGTAAGAACGCTCCCGCAGTTCCGAAAGATAATAATTCCGGTTTGATGTTTATTATACTTTTAGCAGTCGGCATAATCGTGGCAGCGGCTGTTATTGTCACTGTAATTATTATCAAAAAGAAAAAGACGGAGGCAAAATAAACAATGATTAAGCCTTATAATTTTAGAATCGATTACGGCAGACTTACAGGTGACGCGCGTTATCGCACGATTTCGGTTAAGCAGCCTGTTATCAGCTGGGCAGTATTAACAGACGGAAAATGCGGCTCTTTCCAAAGTGAGTATCGTATTATTGTAACCGACAGCAAAGATACGCTGTGGGATTCCGAATGGGTACAGTCAAAGGAGCAAAGCGCCAAATATGAAGGCAAACCGTTGCCTGTTGGCGAGAAAATTTGTTTTACCGTAGAAGTAAAAGACGATATGGGTAATATCAGTCGCCCTGTTGGAGATTATTTTTACTACGGGCAGGTAGACGAGTGGAATGCAGAGTGGATTGCATCTTCAAAGGATGAAGTCAGAAAGGCAGTTCGCTTTTCTAAGAATTTTTGCTTAAAGGAAAAACCGGAGGATGCATATTTGATGGTATGCGGCTTGGGATATCATAAAGTTGAGATTAATGGCAAGTGCGCCGACGAATCACTTATGGATCCTGCTTATGCGGATTATTCCAAGACTTGTTACTATGTGATGATGCCTGAGCTTGCAGATAAATTGCAAGCAGGCGAGAATAAAATTGACTGCACATTGGGAGAGGGCTGGCGTCGTTTGGACAGTGACTTTATAACAATGGCATCAGGGTATCGTAAAATACCGTTTGCCGGTGTTCCGCAGCTTACTGCACAGCTTTTCGTGAAGAATGACGGCGTTTGGAGATGTGCCCTGAAAACAGACGAGGAATGGACATGCTCTTTTGCAGCGCTTACTTCACACAATCTTTATGACGGTGATGTTTACGACGCGAGGCTTAAGTCTTTTGAAATGATGCCTGTTGTGAAGGCTGAGGCGCCCGGCGGTAAAATGACAGTACAGTCATTGGAGCCTATCAGAAAAAAAGAAGTGCGCAAACCCTTGTCAATTACATCTATTGGGCAAGGCGTGTACGTTGTAGATTTCGGTGTAAATGTTGCCGGCTTTGCTGCTTTGAGAATGTATGAGGGTATGACAGCCGGTCAAGAAATAGAAATTAAATATTCTGAGCTTTTAAAAGAAGACGGAGACTTGTTTACTGAGCCTTTAAGAGAGGCCAAGTGTACTGATTTATACATTTGTTCAGGCGAAGAAGACAAAAATACCGTGTGGGAGCCTGATTTTACGTACCATGGATTCCGTTATGTGAAAGTAAGCGGTTATAATGACATACTAACAGAAGACGATATAAATTCTGTGGCTTTTTATACCGATATTGATAAAAAGAATACGTTTTTTAGTTGCGGTAATCCATTGGTAAACAAGATTCATCAAAATGTTATTGCTTGCGAGAAATCAAATTTGCACAGCATTCTTACAGATTGCCCTCAGCGAAATGAGCGTATGGCATGGATGAATGATGCGACTGTGCGTTTTGAGGAAACACCGTATAATTTTGATATAGGCCGCCTCTTTCCGAAGGTGGTGCGTGATATTATCGCAACACAACGTGACGACGGAATGATAGCGGATACAGCTCCGTATATTGTGGGTGGACGTCCTGCGGATCCGGTGTGTTCGTCGTTTTTAGTTGCAGGATTAGAAGCTTTAATGCATACAGGAAACATGGAGATAATAGAAGAAGCTTATGAAGCTTTTAAAGCATGGGAAAATGTACTTTTAGAGCGCAGCGATAACTATATAGTAAATTACAGCTATTACGGAGATTGGGCTTCTCCTCAAGGAAACTGCATAAGTGATGAGGACGCTAAATCTGCCGTGACGCCTGGAATTTTGATGTCAACGGGATACTCTTATTATAATTGCAAGCTTTTAGCTGAATTTGCAAAGCTTTTAGGCAATGAGATTGATGAAAAATACTATCTGCAAACTGCAGATAATATAAAAAAGGCATTTTTGGATAAATGGTTTGATGAAAACACCGGAAAAGTGGCAACAGGCTCTCAGGCATGCCAGGCATTTCCGTTGTGGCTTGGTATTATCCCTAAAGAATACAAGAAAAAAGCTGCGGCAGTGCTTTGTGAGGATTTATTAAAGAATAAATACAAGGTTACTACAGGCAATTTGTGCTCCAGATATATTTATGATGCCCTTACAGAAAGCGGACATATAGATGAGGCGTGGGAAATTATTACAGGAGAGGAATATCCCTCCTTGGGATTTATGATTCAAAATGAAGCAACAACGATTTGGGAGAGGTATGAGCTTAAGAAAAATCCCGGCATGAATTCCCATAATCATCCTATGTACGGTGCAGTAGATTATTGGTTTTATGCATATTTGTGCGGTTTAAAGCCAACATCTCCCGGATGGAAGACTTTTACAGTAAAACCATATTTCCCCAAAAAGCTATTATCTGCTCATGCAAGAGTGGAGACTCCTATGGGAAGTATTGTTGTAAAATGGCTTAAACAATACGGTAAGACACAGCTCTATGTAACTGTTCCTTTCGGAACAGCTGCTACAGTTGAATTTGGAGATAATACATATCAACTCACATGCGGATTTTATAATTTTAGTATATAAGCGTTATATCTGATTCTGTTCCGCTGTCTGCGTTGACATAAACACATACGGGATGTCCTGATACGGTGCCGCTGAATTCATACGCATGATATTCTCCGCCGTGATTATCGGGAACAACCACTTCTTTAGTATCTGATACTTTAAAATGGGCGCTGAGCATAGACTTGGCGTCCTCTTTTGATATTGAGGGATTACTCAAACGGTCTTTTGACTCCCAATGAGAGAGAATGTAGGCGCGTCCTTCGTAAGCGACCGGCATTCCGTTGTCCAATGCTATTTTTACTTTTACAGCATCAGGATAATAGAGTATGCCGTCTTTCTCGTAAACGTAAGTTACGGTAACAGCGTTATCGTCAAGTGTGTGCGTTGTTTCTTTCATGTTGTTTAAGCCTATGGATTTTAAGAAACTTTTACCGGCTTCAATTCCTTGCTCAGCACTTAAATTTGCCTCTCCTATACGGCGAGAAACAAGCATGGAATAAAGCTTGCAGCCCTTTTTCGTAACATCTATTTCTGCCTGAATACCCTCGCCGCAACTCATTTTATAGCAATAGGTATTGATGTTTTGTATCGTATTTTCACCGCAATCTTCTATTCCCACTTCTTCGGCAGGACAAGTGCAAATTGAATTATAGTATTTTATGGCTTTGCTACGACATTGCTCCTTGCTTTGCTCTCGGCCGGAGAGCCATTTCGGCTCCGCTTTGGCATCAGGTACGGAATACTTGCCGGCGTAGCTTAGCTGAGGGTAATCTGTAAAAGGTTCGCTTATTCGATTGATAATACTGTTGTCAATTTTGTTCCATGTGTATGAGCTTTGAGAAAGATCTTCTTCCAATGAATTAATAATGCCGTTTAAGTCTTGGGCATAACCGTAAAGTGCAGACAATGTTTCGTATTCTTTTTCTGTGAGATTTCCGCCATCGACCGCTCTGTGACTCCAGCAGCTTGCAATATCTCCTAATTGTACAAGGTAATTTGAAATTTTCTCAGTTGTGTGTTGGTCAATCGGCAGTGAAGCTAAACAGGATTCTGCTTGTGCTGAGCATCTGGCGGCATTTTCAAGCATGCCTGAAACCATGCCCGGGGTACCTGCGGCCATTGCTTTTAATAAATACTCTTCTGCCTGACTTACATAGTCAGTCATATCAGTCATTGTTCTGCGATATTGATTTTGCAATACAAGCTGATTGTTGTTTGCTTTAATATTAAAGTATATACCGTATACTGCAAGGCTGACAAGCATAAAGCAGACTAATACAGAACCGACGATTTTACCCACATTCACATTATTGCTTCTGTTCATATTATATGATTTATTCATAGGGATTTCTCCTTTTGCTTTTAAAATATAAATTTTTAAATTACATGGATATTTTGCTCCGATAAACTAAAGAATATGTAAAAATTTCTTCTTTTAATTAATGTTAAAATATGTTAATATGTTCTAAATGGAGATTTTTATACGGAGGCTGAGATGATGAAACACAGAATGTTGCTACTATGTTTATTAATAGCAATTCTTTTTGCAATATGGGGCAGTAGCGTTGCCTTTGCTGAAGGTACGCCTGTTTTTTCGTTGTCAAATGTCACGGGAGAACGCGGTGAAATTGTTACGGTAAATATCAGCGTAACAGATAATCCGGGATTTAGCGCTCTTAAGCTTAAATTAAAGTATGATAAGGCTGTATTGCGCCTTGTTTCTGCTGAAAAATCCGGCATAGCTCAAGGAATGAGTTTTACCGGCTCGAACAGCAAGGATGAGAATCCTTATGTTATGGTTTGGGGAAGTGCGTCGAATGTTTCCGACGAGGGAGTTATTGCTGTTATCAGTTTTGAAATTCTGAATTCTGCTGTCGATTCATATACAATGGTAGATTTAGAATGTGATTTTTGTTCAAATGAAGAGGGACAAAACATAGGTGCCAAGCTCATTTCCGGTAAAGTTACAAGAAATGAGTCGGCAGTAGCGGCGACTCCTACGGCAGGCATTCCGACTAAGGATGATAATAAAAACGTATCGGAATGTGAAGTTACATATTGGTGGCTGCTTGTATTTATCCCTATTTTTATTATGGCAATCGTTGTGATTACCGTAGTGCATAAGAGGAGGAAAATGTCATCATGAAAAAATTCCCTGTAACGCTTTTATTTTTGTGCGTGGTGCTGTTTTGTATGGCGACTATGCCGCAAGGTATTTCCGGTATGGCTGCTACATACAAACAGGATTACATTTCCGGCGATGTGGACAGTGACGGTGTTGTAAATGGCAAGGATGCAGTCTTGCTTTTGCAATATTTGGCAGAATGGGATGTGACACCATATAAGCCGGCTGCTGATGTGAATTGCGACAATTTGATTGATGGCAGCGATTTGACAATGCTTCTTCAGGATTTGGCAGAGTGGGACATTACTTATCCCACAAGGACAGAATTTCCTACAGTTGACTCCGGTGAATATAATAATCAGATTACGGAATACTCTCTTTCTTACGGGGGAACTGATGCTTTGGGTAGAAAGCTCAGTACACAATCTGATGTAGGCGGCATGCAAAAAGATAAGTACGTTGGCATTTTTTACTTTTTATGGTTAGGTGCTCACGGTACAGGGTTATACGACAATACGGAGATAGTAAACACATATTCCGATGCCTTGACAAATACTGCAAGATGGGGCAGTGTGGGTTCTGCGCACTTTTGGGGTAAACCATTATTCGGATATTATTCTTCAAATGATACGTGGGTGTTGAGAAAGCACGTTCAAATGCTTACCGATGCTGATATTGATTTTATTGTTTTTGACACAACGAATGCGACAGGTTCTGCTACCAGCGGCAGTATCACAAGCAACGGCGGTAATAACAACACATATATTGCGAATGCACTTGCCATTACGAGAATTCTTGACGAATACTACAAAAAGGGCTGGGACGTTCCGAAGGTTGCATTTTATACTAACAGCAACTCCGCCAATGCCATGTCTGTAATATATAAAGAATTTTACAAGGCACACCCGGAATATTCTCACTTGTGGTTTAATTGGTGGACAGATACAACAGAGAATAATAAGAAGCCGTTAATTATAGGCACGTCTTCTTCTGCGTCTTCGGAGGTTTCCTCTTTCTTTAGAATTAAAGAAAGCCAATGGCCCAATACGTCTACCAAAAAGAGCGACGGTTTCCCATGGATGGAGTTTACATATCGCCTCTTAAAGACGTCAGCTGTTTATACATCAAGTATTGACGGCAAATCTATGATGAATGTTTCTATTGCGCAGCATTGTGCCACTACGGAAATGAGTGCGGGTGCTTGGTACGGCAGCAATGACAGGGTAAGAAGTTACAATACTTCACACACTTGGTCTTACAGAAATAAAAATTATACTACAGGCATTCCTGCTGTAAATTATGGTTTTAACTTTATTGAGCAATGGGATTATGCTCTGGCGCGTGATCCTGACATAATATTTATTACGGGTTGGAATGAATGGACGGCGCAAAGGCAGTCTTCTACTTCTAACAGTAAAATATGCTTTGTGGATTGTGCCAACATTGAGGCCAGCCGTGACGCGGAGCCTATGTCGGGTGGTTACGGTGATAACTATTATATGCTTATGATGGATTATATTCGTAAATTCAAAGGAACTGCCGGTAATGTTACTGCTGACAGTAATGTGTCCATTAATATAAATGGAGGCTTTGGTCAATGGGATTACATACATGCATATTACAGGGATTATGAGAATGACACAGTAAATCGTGACCATACTCACTATCAAACATACGTTAATAAGACGGGCAGAAACGATATTGTTGAGGCTAAAGTTTGTAATGATTCTGATAATATTTATTTCTTCGTAAAAACCGCATCTGCAATTACTACTGCTGAGGGTTCAAACTGGATGAATCTGTTCATTTCAACTGGTGCTTCCAAGGGTTGGAAAGGTTATAATTATCAGCTTAATTGTAAAGCTCCTGCAGGTAACGTGGCATATTTAGGCAAGCTTGCAGACAGCGACACATATTCCGTAGCTTCAACCGCTACAGTTTCTTATAAAGTTTCCGGGGATACGATGATGGTGAAAATCCCTAAGTCTGCTCTTGGCATTTCGGGCAACAGTTTTGAAATTGCTTTTAAATGGAGTGATAATTGCGAAACGGGCAATATTGATTCATTCTATACAGATGGAGATGCGGCGCCTATAGGTCGTATGAATTATGTATATAAGGTTGCTTGATAAAGGGATTGGAGAGATAGTAAGGATAAATATAGCAGATTTTAGAGTCGGTATTGCAAAACCGGCTCTTTTTTTATGTGTTTTTTAACTGAGTTTGAAATTTAAGTTTTTATCGTAGAAGTGGCGACAAATATGAATAAAAAATAAATAAAAAA
>JAFZEI010000082.1 GCA_017560765.1 Clostridia bacterium
CCGGCGGGATCATAAACCTTAGCCATAGTGTCTGCTTTTTTCATTTTTTGATTTTCCTCACTTGTTCACTTATTTATTTTATTGAAAACACATTGTTTTTATCGTCTCATAATACAACTTTACTCGTTGTTTTGTCAATATAACCAATCCCATTCTCAACCTTAATTTCTATTAAATTGTAATACCCAATAAATTTGCAATAGCATATATTGCCAATGTACATCTCGGCCCTCTCTTCTCAAAAAGCGAATTTTCTATAGTTTCTACTCTTCCGCGTTTCACTGCAGACATTTTATTTAATGTTGTATCAGCATAAAGCTTCGATTCTATTTCTTCATTAACACAAACAATAGCATAAGGTTCTTCATCTATGCCTACACTTTTACCGCCTGCCGCCTTTACAACATCTTCATAATAAGCATATTTGCTGTCATCTTTTACAGATATCACCTTACCGCTTTCTTCTATATAATCTGTTACAATGCACACCTTCATTATTTCTCCGCCTGCATTTGCAAGTAAAACTCTGGAAATTTCGCTTTCCAGCTGAAAAGCATAACTGTATGCCGCTTTTTCTCCGTTAAGCACTCTGCCTAAAAACCTAATCATATCGTACACTTCCTGAATTGATTCCGGTGTATTTACCACAACCACAGGAAGTTGTTTATTCCTGATTTCTTCAACTTTCTCTTGTGGCACTTTATCTGACACAAGCACCGCATCAGGCTTTAGTGCGCTTATTTTTTCCGCATCAGGTGCATTTACACTTCCTATTGAAGGAACACTGTTTATATCATCCGGGAAACTATCTTCATCTGATCTTCCTATAATCTGAATTCCTCTGCCGAAAGCAAACATTGCCTCTGTTATATCCGACCCAACCGTTACAACGTACATTGGCTCATGTGCCAAAGTTACGCTGTTCCCTGCATTATCTTCAAAAGTAAAAGGATATACAATCGGTGCCGAAGTAACTTCCGGTTGATAATCGTCCGCATTATCTCCGTCTACATCCTCAGCTGAAGGTGTGCTTACGGAATCGGGAGCTTTTTCTTCGCTGTCTGCACATCCGATAATGCTTACAAATATAAATGTAAACAATAAAAATATACATATTGACTTAGTTATTATACTGTTTTTGTGTGATTTTTCTTTCATACGGTTGCACGCCACCTTTTAATTTTTTCGATTGATTAATTTTACTATTTACCATTCTTTATGTCAATCCGCCACTGCTTTTTTGTCCTTTTTCAGCAAAAAAAGACAAAATAAATTTTATGGTTGAAATTTATAAGATCCTATGCTATAGTAGTCAAGTCGTTTACACGATTTGCCTTCATAGCTCAGTAGGTAGAGCGCATCCATGGTAAGGATGAGGTCGCCGGTTCGATCCCGGCTGAAGGCTCCAAAATATAAAAGACACCTTATCAAGCATATAAGCTCTGTAAGGTGTCCTTTTTTTATTTTCCATTGTTCTTATGGTTCAAAAACACTCTCCGGCTGGTATTTCACAGTATCATTATAATGCCACCACTCGCCGTAATATCCGGAAAAACCACAAGATTCCATAACAGATTCAAGAAAACGAGAATTATCAGCCGCCTGTTTATCTACGTCGCTGTAATCCCTGTCGGCTCTTCCCGAAAAATCATCAAAACACGTAGGCATTAAAACCTCTTGTCCGTTACCATCTACTATTGTTAAATCTATGGCACAACCTCTCGTATGGTTGGAATATCCCACATTAGGATTTGCAACATACGTCGGATCGGGACAAACTTCCCACAGACGAAATTGTGCCGAAACAGGTCGGAAAGCATCCCAAATTTTAATACTGTAGCCCTTTTCCGACAGCATATCAGCAGCACGCATAAGCTTCTTAACTGTGCCGTATCTGGCATACGCATCACTAAAATTATAAATTACCTTGCCGGTAAAATTATCCGTTGTAGCATATTTCAGCTCAATTATGGCATTAGGTATAAAGTCCTTAATATTCACAAAAGCATCGTCGGACGACGGAATAGTCGGTGTGGGCTTTGGTGTGGGCACGGGCGTTTGCTTTTCCGTAGGCGACTCCGTAAAAGTCGGCTCAGGCGTTCTGAAATGTATTTGAACAGAAGAGCTTGCCGAAGCAGTATTTTCATAATTATTCTTTGAACACGATGTCATCATAAACAAAAAAGAGCACAAAGTAATTAAACCCCCAAGGAGAATTTTAAATATTCGTGCATGTTTTCCCTTCCCGTAATAATCTTTTCTTTTATATAAATCTTCAAAGCCAAAACTTTTATACAAATTAATTGCAGGCAAATTATCCTCGCGAACCTCAAGAAATACAGAATTGCAGGACTCCTGCCTCATAGCCTCTATTGTCTTTATCAAAACGCTTCGCCCTATGCCCATGCGTCTCATTGTTGGTTCAACAGCAATGCGAAGTATTTCTCCTTCGTCTAATACCACTTGGCAACAACAATAAGCCGCAACTCGACCATCATCTTGAATCAAAGCGTAAACTCTTTGCGTTTCACTCTCGCACATCTGCGATATAGCAGATGCGTCCCACGGGTCATCAAAAATCAACTTTTCAAGCTCAACAATCTGTGAAATATATTCGTCTTTGTTATCCTCAAATTGTATCTGTGTAATTCTTATAGTAATCAACCCTCAAGCTCTCTGCAGTATATTCTGCCAACGTGCCTGCTTCTGCTGCTTCGGAATACTTTTTTGCAGCCACATACGCCAAAGCCTGAGGACTGCCGAAAGAGAATTCCGTAGGAACGAACTGACATTTATCTCCGATTTTTTCAATAATAATTTGCTTGTTTGCAAAAGCTCCGTCGCCTGTAAAGATTACGCGCTCGCCGCTGTCATTAATTTTTTCATTAATAATATCACACAACGCGCTGCACTCCAAAGCGACTGTTTCCTGTAAGATTTTGCCATTTTTGTAAAGAGCACCGTAAACTCTGGCATTTCTGGCATCAAGCATGGGACATACTACGTAATTCCCTTGCTCTCCTCCGAAATCACAAGATGAGGCAAGTGCTTCTAAAGTATTAATCCCAAAAAGCGGAATATTCATAGTGTAAGCCAAAGTTTTTGCTGTAGTGACACCTATTCGCAATCCTGTATATGAACCGGGGCCATTTGTAACGGCTACCGCGCTTAATTCATCAGGCTTCGTTTCTGCTGCTGCAAGAATATATTCTACGGCAGGAAGCATCTTTACGGAATGTGTCTTGTTGTCATAAAGCTGCACGGCTGAAATCACGTTGCCATTTTCTGACAAAACTGCCATAGCCGTTTTGCAAGACGTATCTATTGTTAAAATCTTCATTTGTCAAATCTCCTGATTTCTATATCTCTGCGTGTTGGAGATATCTCATCTCTTCGCATTATTTTTACTTGTAATATTCTGTTTTTGTAAATCTTTTCTAATTCTTGAACGCAGTCCGGCCACTCAACAAACATAACGGCTGCCTTGTCTGCATATTCTTCAAATCCTATATCCAGCAAATCATCATACGACGAGAGCCTGTATAAGTCAAAATGATACATCGGTATCTTTCCTTGAGAATACTCGTTCACTATCGTAAAAGTAGGACTGGTTATATAATCGCTTATGCCTAATGTTTTTGCCGCTCCGGCAACAAAATGAGTTTTACCTGCGCCAAGGTCTCCCGTTAGAGTAACAATGTCTCCGGGTTTTAATATCGAGCCTATTTTTTCACCCAAATTGCTTGTTTCTGTTTCACTGTTTGTTTGAAATTTTAAAAGCAATTCCATATAAACTCCTCCTGTCGCAGTTCATTATACTATAATATATTTCTTTTTACAAAGCTTTTTAAACAGAAAAAATGCTGTGAGTATATCGTGGTCTCACAGCATTTTTCCAGAGAGTCTTTACTGAAAAAAATATAAATGTGTTTTGCAAATTTAATAACGGACAGCCAACTGAATTTATTTCGTCACGCCCCTAAAATTTGTAATGTTTAGCTTTTACTTTTTGTGTAAGAATTGCGTCGGGGGTCAACATATTTCAAATTCTCGTAACCACACAGTTGAAAGATATCACTGTCCGCCTGTCCGGACGAAACAATTCATCCAAGCATTGGTATGTATTCTATCAAAAAAATTACATTTGCCAACGTACTTTTAAACACTTTTTTTCGGATTTTTTTATGATTGAAAATCATTTTATCGTGTTTAAATCAACTAATGCATTATTTTCTTTAAATTTTAACGTTTTTTGTTTTCGTATATGCGAACATGTATTTTTATACAGGCATATAGTTTTTTAACTCCTCTCGTTTAGTTATTCCAAGCTTTAAATACACCGTAGAAATGTGCTGTTTAACCATTCTCAATGACATTTCCAGATAGAACGAAATCTCCTTCATGCTCCATCCTTTATGGAAAAGCATAGCGATTACAAACTCGGTTGTTGATAACTCATCCACCATACTCTTTTCTTCCCCTACATGATTAATGTGATACCAGCCTTTTAAAAAATCGTGTGCACCTAAAGCTACATAACGAAATTCTGCTGAATAAGCCTCACGCATGCAGACTTCCGGCAGCCCGAGAAGTATTCCGTGGTGCTGAATAATCGGTGCCCAAAAACCCTCCGCTGCAGCTAAATCTACAGCAATACGGAAACGTGCTTTTGCCTCCTCTATCTTCTTCATGTTAATTAACCCTATTGCAGCTATAACATGCAAATAAATAACAGGTACCAGATGTATATGTGTGCATAATGAGATTGCAGTATCCGCTATACCTATTGTTCTGCTGTAATCTCCGTTGTAATACGACAGCAGAGCCATTATGTATGTAGAGAACAGGCGAATTCCGTCCGGGAGGTATTGCATAGCCTCTCTTAACTTTGTCAAATCGGCTTTTGCGCCATGCAACAGTATGTCAATAATCGACGATGCAAAAAAGGCTATTGATTCTTTTTTCGCATCTCTTTCCGCGAACTCTTTTGTTAATATATATTTTTTCATATCATCAAAGGTTATTCTCACTACACGGTAATTACAAATATTTAAGTTTGCAACGCCATACAGCAGGCCACTGCAGAAAGCTATTGTATCATCACTATCGGATATATAGTTCTCTACTATTTCTATACAACGCTCCGAGTTCCCTTTAAAAAAGTGATATTCAGCCTCTGAAATACTTTTAATTTTTGTGTTGTCAATTGTCTCAATATAATCGAGGCATCTCCCCGGCGCAAAGTCTGCGCACATCAGCCTAAAAGGTAGGTGTTCAAACTTGTTGGTATTATACAGCCATTCTTCATAATTGTCTTCAGCATCATTACTTTCATAAGGATGTACAGCATTCTGAGGAATAAGCCAAACCTTACCAACTCGCATTGCACCTTTAATTTTCCCCTCTTTTGCCCATTTCTGAACTGTTCTTACAGTTACACCGAAATTAGCTGCTGCTTGCTGAACTGAAATAAATTCCATAACATACAGCTCCTTTTTGCTTCCTTTTAAAAAAACTTATACAAAAGACAACCAAAAAAAACATCGACTTTTCCGTGGCAGCTTTTTTAATATTTTTTTAAAATTATGTCTAATTCTTTAACTTGTCTATATTATACACTATAAAAAAATAAATGCAACACTAATTTTTGTTTCTGAAATCTTTTTTTTAAAATTTTTATTGTATGTAAAAAAATTGTATGATAAAATCACATTTGTAATAAGCGCAAGAGAATAATATTAATGTTTTATGCTTTAGGAGGAAATTTATGGAATCAAAAATTTATAATTTTCTTAAAAAATGCAAATTTCTCGAAGAAGATATTATGTATTTAATTCGTGACGGACGAAAGTCCTCCATTCATCTTGCTGATACAAGAATAATATCCACATACATTCCCATCAAAGCTTTTCTTGACTATTTTAATTCAAATGCCTTTATTATAATTAACAAAGGTATAGCTGTTAATGTTGCTTTTATTTCAAAAATAGAAAACAGTATTTATACAATGTGTGACGGTGCAGAATTTAAAGGCAGGTCGCGCACACCTGGCCAACATAAGAAGAACACAGAAAAATTATTACAGAACGCAACTTCCGCAAAGAGCCTTTCCGAAAGAATACCGGATCTGTTTGCTGTAATGGATAAATCCCCTATTGCGTTTGCAGTCATCGAGTTGCTTTTTGACGAAGATGGTCACGGTGTTGATTTTGTTTTTCGTTATTGCAACGATTCCATGCTTTTACTGGAGGGACGCACCTCTGAGGAAATATTAAATAAATCCTTCTATGAAGTTTTTAAAGACAGCAACCGCAAATGGCTTGTCAGCTATGCTGACGTTGCTCTCAACGGTACCAAGAAGGTTATTTCCTACTATGTCGGACAAACAAACCGTAAAATCCTCGCCTA
>JAFZEI010000083.1 GCA_017560765.1 Clostridia bacterium
AACAAAGATACTCTTTCTTCTACTATAAAAGCTGACTGCATTAATGCATACAACGATGCTATTTTCTACGTAGCAAACAATCATTTGTACACATGTACGGCGAAGTTATTCTTGTTGGATTCTGTTTTGGATATCGGAGAAGTAACATCTACAGCGGGAATAAATATTTCAGAAAATGCAATTTATCTTGTAAATGAAAATGGTAAGCTTTGCAAATCAAAATACGATTCTACTGCTAAAGCTTACTCAGAATTCAAAGAAATGAATTAATTAAAATTATTAATTAATTTAAAAAATTGAGTATTTCATTTGTGGCGGAGGCGCTGTAGTCAGCGTTCTCCGCTTTTAATTTTGTTTTATCTCCGTAACCATAAAGTATTGCACATGTAAACATACCGGCTGCTTTACCTGCTTGAATATCTGTATAGGAGTCTCCTACCATGACAGACTCTTGAGGCAGTGCATCCATTGCTTCGAGACACATAAAAAGACCTTCGGGATCAGGTTTCATTTTTGTAACAGATTCAGGTCCTATAACCTTGGTGAAATATTGAGAAATGCCTAATTTTTCAACAACAAGGTGTGTGATAGGCTCCGGCTTATTTGAAACTATACTCATGGCGATACCACGCTTTGAAAGCTCTAAGGCTACCTTTTCGAAACCCTCATACAACTCTGTCTTATCGCAAGGATGGTTTTTGTAATAATCTTTATACCAAATTAAAGCCTCTGCACAATCCTCTTTTGAAAGCTGCTTCATGGCACAATCAATTAAATATTTAGCACCATGGCCTACATAAGACATGATTGTTTCATAATCCAACTCCGGTATATTGTATTTTCTTTGTGTAGCTTGCACTGATGCAACAATATCTCTGCCTGTGTCGGCAATAACTCCGTCAAAGTCAAAAATTACAGATTTAATAGTTATATTTTTATTATTCATAATCAAAACATCTTCTTTTTATATAATATCAATATTACAATGGCACAAATAATCGCTGTTCCTCCGCAAATCAGATAAAAAGCCCATGACAACTGCGCGAAAGGAACCGGCACGTTCATTCCGAAGAAGCCGGAAATCATAGTGGGAATTGCCATAACAATTGTCATTGAAGCAAGGAACTTCATCACAATATTAAGGTTGTTAGAAATAATAGAAGCAAAAGCATCCATCGTTCCACTTAAAATATTGCTGTAGATATTAGCCATCTCAATAGCCTGCTTGTTTTCTATAATAACGTCCTCAAGCAAATCTTCATCATCAGGATATTTTCTGATACTGAGATTATCATAATTGTATTTTAAAAGTTTTTCCAATACAATCTCGTTGGATTTTAACGAAGTCGAGAAATACACCAATGATTTTTCTAAAGATAAGAGCAATATAAGCTCTTTGTTCTTCATAGATTTATGAACCTCGTTTTCTATATTGTGACTTATTTTGTCAATCTGGCGCAAGTATTGCAGATAATAAGTTGCATTTCTGTACATTAATTGCAAAATAAATCTGTTTTTCTTGTATGTGGCAAAAGTTTTTACTCTGTTATCAAGAAAATCCTTTATAAGCTGATTCTTTTTTAAACAAACAGTAATCACACAGTCTTTGCAAACGATAATACCCATAGGCATCGTAGAAAACATAAAGCTGTATGTACTGTCTGTTGTAGATTCAACCACAGGTATATCTGTAAGCACAAGAGTACAGCCATCTTCAGACTCAATACGCGGTCGCTCTTCTTCGTCCAATGCAGCAGTTATAAAATCACGTTCAGTCCCGGTAATTTTACAAACTTTATCTATTTCTTCTTTTGTGGGATCAAGGATGTTAATCCAACAGCCCGGCTGCAACTCATCCAGCACAGCAAGTTTGCCTTGAGCATCCGTCATCAATATCTCAAGCATATTATCTACCGTCTTTCCAAAGTCTTTCTATATTGTAAAACTCCCTATCTTCTTCACGGAATATATGAACAACAACGTCTATATAATCCATCAATATCCAATTTGCTGTGCTGTAGCCTTCTAAATGTGCGCACTTGATTCCCTTTTCTTCAAGTCTCTCTTCAACAAGGTCTGAAATACCGCGAAGATGAGTAGATGATGTACCGCTGCAAACAATAAAATAATCCGTTACAGCCTCTAACTTTGCATTACTGATAACTTCGATATCTTTAGCTTTACGATCTTCAAGTGCTTTGATAATTTCGTTTGCAAGTATTTTGCTTTCTTCGTGCGTCATAAAATTACTTCCTTTCCTGCTTGCTTATGCTCACTAACCAATTTCTGGTTTTTACTGTTTGTACGCAAATAAGCAGTTTTTCTTTCTTTAAATTGTAAATCAAAGTGTTGTCACATTCCTCCAGCATAGCCTCATACAACAGCCCCTTATCAGCTTTTTCGCGGACACTTTCATAAAATGTACCTTCTCTGCCTTTTTCTGTGTAATCCGCAAGAAATACAATCTGCGCAACTAAGCCCATCTCCGGTTTGCCTGTTATATGACAACGAATTGCTTCAAGGATTTCTTCGTCACATACACCGTATCTTTCTTTTGCAAGTACCGCTCCTGCCAAAGCATGAAGCAATACATTCTCCCCCTCATAATCTTTATCACAATTGCCTTCAAAGCCCATCCACACGTATTGTTTTGCGGTAAGTTCTTTAGCGCAATCATGCAAAATGCCGGCAAGTTTGCACTTTTCAACATCTGCGCCGTAAATTTTTGCCAATCTTACGCTTTCTTCTGCAACACCCATACTGTGAGTAAATCTTTTCACGCTTAACAGCCTCTGTAAATCCTCACATATTTCACTATACGTCATATCGCGGGAAATGTACAGATTTTTCTTTTCTATATATTCTTTTACTTTATACGGAATATATACGCTCACATCCTCACCTTTTGCGATTGCCTGCCTGATTATGGTAGAAGACACATCATATTGCGGTATTTCCGCCGTATAAACCTTTGCACCTGCCTCAGCGGCACGTCTCATGTTTTCTCGAAATTGCACCTCGTCAGAGCCGGGACGTTTCATTGCTACAAAAGAACAAAGTTTGAAAACATCTTGGCTTCTGTGCCAGTTAAAAATATCTGCAAGTGTATCTGCCCCTATTATCATACTGAATTCTTCGCCGGGCTCTGCATTTTCCTTTAACTCCATGAGAGTGTCATACGTATATGTGTAGCTTTTTCTTTTAATTTCAATATCACTAACTTCGAATCCTTCTATACCTTGTATGGCAGCGCAAACCATTTCAAATCTATCGCAAGCGGAAGTGACTCGTCTTGCTACCTTATGAGGTGGCTCGCCTGTAGGAATAAAAATAATCCTATCAAAGTCCAATATTTTTTTTATTGCTTCTGCAGAAAACAAATGACCATTATGTATAGGATCAAATGTACCTCCAAAAATTCCTGTTTTCATAATATCACTCGCTCGCCAAAAAAATAAAACCCGTGTGTTTTTACAGCACGGGTTTGCAGAATTTAAACTGACTCCACGTTAGTTACGCGGAACTTTCTTGTCCATTGCTTTACCGTAGCTGTACCATGAATTACGCAATTTGTGACGTAAATCCACATCAAAAACCCATTCAATTGCCTCATATAACTCTTTTCTCATATTCATATATACTACTCTGTCAAATCCATCTTTTTCAAGAAGCTCCTCCATTTCGCCAAGCCATACGAGTACGCGGTCGATACCTGCCGCGTCAGGATCAACTTTTTTCTTTAAATGCATAACAACTAATTTAACTGATTTTTTCTGCAAATCAGCATCAGTTGTTTCTTTTTTCTTTTTATTTTCTTTTGTTTCGGCTATATTTGTGGTAATGCCGTCTGCACCATGAGAGTTCATGGCAGTACCTCCGTTTCTTTTAATTTATTGCTTTAACAGGAGTATACCACCGATTTCCGTCAAAAGCAAATTTTTAATTTTTTAAGCTAAATAGCGGCGCCGGTATTCTGCCACCCCTATTTATAAATCTGCTGCAATCATATTGCCTTACAGCCATTACAGGGCCGCTTCCGAGAAGACCTCCGAACTCAACCGTATCTCCCACGTTTTTATTGGGAGCCGGTATTATTCTCACCGCCGTTGTTTTTGTATTAACCATTCCTATCGCCGCTTCATCTGCGATAATTGCAGATATAGTAGCCGCATCTGTACTTCCGGGAACAACAATCATGTCAAGGCCCACTGAACACACGCAAGTCATTGCTTCCAATTTTTCTATACAAAGAGCACCATTACGTACAGCTTCTATCATTCCCTCGTCTTCACTTACAGGAATAAATGCTCCGCTAAGCCCTCCCACGTGAGACGATGCCATAACACCGCCTTTTTTAACTGCATCATTTAAAAGCGCAAGTGCCGCTGTGGTACCAGGTCCTCCGCAATGTTCAAGTCCCATCCCCTCTAAAATTCTCGCAACACTGTCTCCCACTGCAGGAGTAGGCGCCAAAGAAAGGTCAACTATTCCGAAAGGAACGCCCAATCTTTCACTGGCCTCTTTTGCCACAAGTTGTCCCATTCTCGTTATCTTGAATGCTGTTTTCTTTATTGTTTCAGCCAGCACCGTAAAGTCATAATCTTTTACTGTTTCTATTGCACACTTAACAACACCCGGTCCGCTTACACCAACATTAATAACGCATTCAGGCTCTCCGACACCATGAAAAGCACCTGCCATAAACGGATTGTCCTCAGGCGCATTGGCAAAAACAACAAGCCTCGCACAATCAGAGCCGCCTGTATCTGCAGAAAGCTCTGCTGCCTTTTTTATCAAAATACCCATATCTCGCACTGCATCCATATTTATGCCGGCCTTTGTCGTGCCAACATTTACACTGGAACATACTTTTGTAGTTGCATGAAGTGCGTACGGAATAGACTCTATCAACGTCTTTTCACTTTGTGTATATCCTTTGTGTACCAAAGCCGAAAAACCACCTATAAAATTAACACCCACCGCATTGGCTGCTTTTTCTAACGTTTCGGCAATTTTTACACAACCGTCAACATCTGTATTTGCTATCAAGCCAATAGGTGTTACCGAAATTCTCTTATTGACAATAGGAATACCGTATTCATTTTCTATTCCACAAGCAGTTTTTACAAGTTTCCCTGCTCTTGTGGTTATTTTATCGTAGATTTTTTGGCACTTTACATTTATATCGTCAGCAGCACAATCAAGCAGGCTAATACCCATAGTGACAGTACGGATATCCAAATGTTCCTTTTGTATCATTCTGATTGTCTGAGCAATTTCATCTGCAGATATGAACATTTTTACACCGCCTTATTAGATTTTATGCATAGAATTAAATATATCTACATGCTGGAGTTGCATTTGAAGTCCCATTTCAGCACCGAGCTCTTTAAAATAAGCCGCAAGCTCACTAAAACCCACTGTAGCGGCACCAACATCCACAAGCATTACCATGGTAAAAATATCATCCATGGTAGTTTGGCTGATATCCAATATATTTACATTAACTTTTGCAAAATAACTTGAAACCGCGGCAATAATTCCCACGCGATCACATCCGATAACTGACAAAACAGCTTTAACCATATTTTTATTCTCCTTTAAAATCCTTTAAATATATATCCTTGTGATGTTGCCCAATTAACATAACTTGATACTTGAGTCACAAGTTTTTCAGAAATTTCACTTGATTGGAATTGTACACCGTTATACGTTTGATCTCTTGAGCCACTGTCCGTTACAAAATTACAAAGCTTAAATGTTACTGTATATCCCATAAGCGTTGCCAATCTTGCATTACGTTCAGAAATGCTGTCAGGAGAATAAAATTTAATTTGAGCATCTTCTCCCACTATGGATTTTAGCTTTTTCTCCATGTCAAAAAGAGAATCTCTCAAAGCCTCTGCAGAAACAGCAAGCTGGTCTATTGATTTATCACCTCTTGAGCCAATAGTATGACCTTCGTTATAAATTCTCTTTAAGGTATCTGCATTTGCCTCTTCATTAAGGTACATTGCAGAAACATAGAACGTAAATTTAATGTTTTTACTTTTAGCTATATCCAATAAATCTTCAACTTTTGAATTTACATCAGAATAATGAAGTAAAAATGCCATGTAAATATCATTTGAACCTGTTCCGGGATTCGAAAGCAAATATGTACTTTGCTCCAACGCTGAATTCGTAGCCGGATCTGAAAAGTCCTTTGTATCATAAGAAACAAAAGTATCAAGTTTTTCTTTTGAAAGTCCGCTTAATTGTGTAAGATCTATCTCTGTAACAGGCTGCATCGTAGGTAACGAGGGAGCAGTAGCAGTTGGTTCTGTGTTATCCGGCTTTGATGTCTGCCCTGCAGGGGTTTTATTTATTTGTATTGTTGCATCCGGATCAGAAATTTCATTTTTACTGTCGCTGCAAGCTCCTATCCATATAAATAAGCTTACCGCAACAAACAATATAACCAAAGTAATTAATTGACTTTTTTTCATTTGTTTACGCACCTCGCTATGAGTGTTAAATATTCCTTTTAATCTTACCAAAACATCTTTAGAAATTCAAGATTAATTCTGTCATTATTCTGCTGAAATTCTTTTCTGATTTATCTGCTATTTCGCGAACCTCGTTGTGAGAAAGCTTTTGCTTTAATATCCCGGCTGCCATATTCGTAATACAGCTTACGCCACATATTTCCAACCCGGCATGATGGGCGGCAATAGCTTCTATCACCGTGCTCATACCCACAGCATCTGCACCTAAATTTCTCATCATACGTATCTCGGCAGGCGTTTCATATTGCGGCCCCGGTGTTTGGAGGTACACTCCCATTTTGGGCTCTGCACCTATTTGAGAGACTGCTTTATCGTAAACCTCTTTCATCCTGACGGAATACACCTCTGTCATATCCGGAAATCTGGTGCCAAGTCGGTCAATATTTTCACCACGAAGCGAAGAAGAAACAAAACTCGAAATATGGTCTGTAATAAACATGAAATCCCCCGGCTTAAAGCTCAAATTAACGCCGCCTGCCGCATTTGTCAATATCAGTTTATTCACACCCATAAGTTTTGCTGCACGTATAGGGCGCACAACTTCCTGTTCGGAATACCCCTCGTACAAATGAATTCTTCCCTGCATAAACAAAACAGGAATCTCTCCGACATATCCCAAAACAAATTTACCGGCGTGGCCGTGAACAGTCGAAACAGGCATTCCCGGTATTTCAGAATATGCAATTTCTTCTGCAATCCGAACACTTTCACTTTTAACGTAATTACCAAGCCCAGAGCCTAAAATCGCCAATACGGACGGTACAAAATCACCTGCTTTTTCTTTTAAATAATCAGCCATTTCTTTTATAAGGGAATATTCCTGTATTGCATTATTCATTATAATCTCAACTCCTGTTTAATCAACTGCCTGCAATGCTGATTCTCTTTAATTTTATTGCATAAGGGCCTTCATAACTGTCGTCCTTATATCGCTCTTTTGAAAACGTCATTTCTTTTTGAGCCTCAAAAATACTGCCGTTTATTGAGCCTCCCGTAAACTTTTTCACTTGCATTTTACCGTCTTTTTCTTCAAATAAATAAGCAAGACGTATTTCGCCGCCAAATTGTCCCGTAAAAGAATCCATTTGAAAATCAGAAAAAACAGCTATATACAGCGCACCTTTTTTCATATCCTCAAAATTCTCACTACCGCAGCCACATTCAAATGCTCCGTAATCACCTGTTGCCTCCAAGCCGAGATAATGTGCAAAGCGCGCTCCGCAGTGTATTGTTTTTAATATACCATCCTGTGAAAGAACACGATCTTGCATTGCGATTCCCTCTGCACTGTAAGGCTGCGTAGCTTTTAACGTAATGTTAAGTCGTTCGCCTTTAATTTCATTCTCATCTCCTTGCAAGAAACTGCCTTTTTGGTAAGACGAATATCCTGCATAAATCATGCTGCCTTGTGTTCTTTCTGTATAATAATCGAGTATTGTAGCCAAATTCACACCTGTGAGTATAATGTCATATTTGCCGGCAGGAGCAGGTCCTTTAGCCTCCAATCTGTCATGAACAGTAACAAGCGCCTCTTCCACTTTAGCTGTAAGCTGTTCGTATTCAGGCTCGTTATATGAAAACTGCGTATGAATTTCTACGTCCTTGTCATCTGCTACTGCTTGTGTTACAAATTCACCGTTAAAATTATACTTGCTGTACTCTACGTCTATCCCCTCAGAATTTACTACTCTTGATATTTTACCGACTGCAAATATTTCAGCAGAGTTAATAAAGCTCTTGTTATCTGATTTTTCTGCCGAAAATAATGCTTCTGCAAGTTTAAAAGCCTCTTCTTTAAGATTGTATTCCCTTTTTTGAAGCATTAATGTTTTGCTCGGCTTTGGCAATTCATAAAACTTATTTTTAACAAAAGAAGCAGCATAGTACGCATTGTTTACAGCTCTGCTAATTTCTTCCTCTGTCATATCGGGAAAAACAAGAGCTGTTGAGTGACCTCTCATTTTCACATCACTTTGCATAAAATCTCTGTATACCGTTACGGAATACTCAGTAATCTCTGTGCTTCGCAACATATCAGTTTCTTTTTTAATAAAAAACATCTCTACCGACTTACTGTTTACGCAGTTTATTCTGTAATGTTCTATTTTATTTTTTAATAATATTTCTTTTATTTTATCTATCATATCTTCCGGTCTCCTTTTGCCTGCATCTCAGCCCAATCTAATTCGCGCCTTAATATATGGCCCGCCATCAGAAACCTTAACCCACTCTTTGTAGCCTTTACCGCAATATCCCCCGCCGCTCAAAACGACCTCATCCGATATCATTGTAATTGATTTAAGCAAATCCGGCACATAGCCCGTCAAAACAATGGGAGAAAAAATCTTACCTGTCAGCTTGCCGTCTTTTATTTCTTTGGCAACATTAACCATACATTGAATACCCCAATTTTTAGGATCCTCCATGCCGCTGCTGGCATTTTCCAGCAAAAAGCCGTATTTTATCGAAGCAATCATATCCTCCGGTTTATCTTTACCGGCTTCAAAGAAAGTATTTGTCATTCTTGTATACGCTTTTCTCTTATAGCTTTCGCGTCTTCCGTTGCCGGTGGGCTCTGTTTTCGTTTGATATGCACTTCGCAAGTCGCTTATACCTCTTTTTAAAACACCCTTTTCTATAATAATCGTATCTTGACCGTCTACGCCTTCATCATCGAAATAAAATGTTGCGGTTTGCTTTGCAGCAGTTGCTCCATCGTGCATTGTAACAAGCGGCGACGCAACGTATTTATCTATATACTCTTCTGCAAGCGCCCTGTTTTTCACAAACATATCCATTTCAACACCATGGCCGAAAGCCTCGTGTACAATCAATCCTGTAACATCGGGAGCACATATACACTCATATTCTCCCGGCTCGATTTGACAACTATCTAACAAAGCCACAACACTCTTTGCTATACTTTCGCAATCGTTTTCCATTTCTTTTAAAACTTCTGCGCCGCCCAGATTTGAATATCCCTTATAATAGTCTTTTATTTCGTCCCCTCTTGACGCCATAACGCTTATACCGCCCGTCATCCAAAGTAAACTTTGCTCTTTTTGTACCAACTTATCAGGTGTCTTTTTAACAAAAAACTTTGCGGTATTGGCATAGCTGCAAAAAACGCTGCAATCCATCAATTTATCGTCACAAGCCAGAGTTTTGCTCCTTACCTTTTCTATCCAAGCAAGTATAGACTCATCACCCATTTCCTCCGGGTGAATTTCATACTCGGTGTAATGGGCTGCGTCTTTTTCCTCGGCTACGGAATGCTTTTCGCACGCCGTAGATTTGCCGCGTTTTTTAATTAATTCTTTAAGAGAACTGCTGATTTTGCTGTAATCCTCAGGATTTATACTGTTGCATGAATGTTCTGCCCATTTTTCACCATCGGTTACTCTTATAACAAAACCTCTTGTACAAAGGAGAGAATCATCAGACACATTCATACCGGCCCTTGAAATGCTGTATCTTTTACCTGTTGCATTTACTGCTAATACCGAGGCTTCATTGAAGCAGTCATTTACTAAATATTCTGCCAAATGAATAATGTCTTGTTTTTTATCTGTTAAATATTTATCAGAAGTCAATAATTTCTTCGTTGCCATATTGCGCCTCTTTCTTTCAGCTTATTTTTGAAAACAGCTTTGGACTGAATTTTTTAATTACTCTTATTGTTTTAGCAATTGTAAGGCAAGAAAAAGTTCTTTTGTTTTTCAAGCTCTTTGCCATAATGCCGGAAAGACCGCCCCAAGTCATGTACGGCGACAATTTTCCGTAAAGGTCACTTTTATAAATTTTCAATAAAAAGTCTTTTCTTTGCTTGCTTTTCATTTCTGCTCTCGAATCGTTATTGCGTTCCAAGGCCGAAAAAACATATCTTACATATCTTTGTGCTATCACTGTTAATATATCCTGCGAAAGCATATTCCATGCTTCAAATTGCTCATAAAGCCTTTTTATTTTTATCATTATATCCTCGTAATATGTGGGAATAAAACGGCTGGTTGTACTGCTCTCTACTCTTTTCAGATAATGATACGGTGCGAAGTCTATAACTTCCAATGTTTGTGCATGATTAAAAAAGTCAATGTTAAATATTATGTCTTCGTTAAACTTCATTATCACAAACCGCACATTATTCTCTTTTAATATATCTGTTTTGTACAGCTTGTTCGTGGAATAACCGTAGAGATTTGTTTTTTCCATTTCTATGACATATTCTCTTAATTCTTTTATATTTTTAAGGGATTTTCTTTCGGGGCAAACGAGAACTTTATTTCTCAGCTCACCTTTGTTGTCAAAATGTTCTTCTAACAAACCAAACATAACGGCATCTGCTCGTGTTTCTTTGGCAACAATTACGGTTCTTTCAAGCATGTCTTTATCGAATTTATCATCTCCGTCAAGAAAAAGTATATATTCCCCTTGTGCTATTTGTATTCCCTGATTTCTGGCGTTGCTCGCTCCACCGTTTTGAGGTAAATGAATAACCTTAATTCTATTGTCCCTTTGAGCAAGTTGGTCACAAATCTCGCCGCTGCAATCAGGTGAACAATCATCTACAAGTATAAGTTCAAAATCCGCAAATGTTTGATTAAGCACATCTTCAACTGCCGCCGTCAAGACCTTTTCTACTCTGTATACTGGCATTACTATGCTCAAGAACGGATTATTTATATTTTGTGTTTCTATTGACATTTCGCAAGCCTCCAAGCCATTTATAACCTATATTTTAACATAAAAGCATACTGTCTTCAACAAAATCACTGTTTCTCATTTTTATCATCTTTATTGCATATATTTAAGTAAAAGGAGTTGATAGAATGATTTGGTACAAATTATTGAGTTTTTGCAAAAGAGTACAGAAAAGAGAGCCGGAGAATTCCGAAGAAGTGCAATCTTTGCTTGTAGAGATAGACGAAGTAAAAAAATCAATCGATGCCGCAAGAAGCAACTTTAACAACGTTACCGATCCTGACAGCATCGATTATTATACATACATTTTAAAGGCATACCAAGTAAGACACGATATGCTGATAAGGCAATTAAAAGCCATTATGGCATAGCAGACAGTACTTGACAAATGCTGATTACCGAATCAAGTCCCGTGTATTTCGTTTCGCAAACGTGTCCGCCTCCGGGAGCGTGGATTATGTACTGGGCATCATCGATTTTGCCCAAATAAATCATTGCGTGGCCGGATATGTATATTACTGTGGGCACCTCTTTGCCTGCAAGTATAGACTCCTTTTCGGAAAGCGTTTTACCTGCCACATTTACTGCATTTCCCACAACTTTATTTTGCTGGCTTGTGTTGCGAGGAAATACGAAACCGAAAGTTTTAAATACACTTAAAACATAGCTTGAGCAATCCACATTGCCATGCATTCCGCCCCAACCATAAGGCGTGCCTAAATATTTAAATGCCTGTATGCAGAAGTTGCGCAAAGTATAATCCGCATATCCTACGTGAGCTGATTTTGACGGAATATCAAACTCTAAACAAGTGAGTTCTCTGTTTGTGTTTGCGTTGGGCAAAACCACTCTGTATACATCGCCACCCGGCTGTTTTTGTGCGTCTGCCAACGGAATAGCTGTACCCATATCTAATTTTATGCCATTTATATCCAGTTGAGGGTCGGTAATAACCACAAAGTGTAAATCAGCTGTTGCATTTTCAGAGAGATTTAAAAGTTTTGCAAATGTAATCCAATCTTTTAGGGTATCTTCGGTTACTATAGCCAAATTTGCTGCGTCCACCCAACCTGTATAATAATAAGATTGTATAAAATAAAATTTCCCATCGAGGCTTTCATGTAAAATAAGTACAGCACTTGCAGCAGGAAGCTCAGACTCTTGCATCCTGTCATGATCCTGTTTGCTTGAATTATTATAAAATTCTGTTGCGGTAGGCAAAGCTCTGATATCGGTACGCTGTACCGTAACAGCACGTTTAAGCTCAACAATCCCGGACAGAGCGCCTATATTTCGGTTGTTTTTGATTTCGTTGAAAACTGCTTGAGATATAGCTTTGCCGGTTTCGTCATATTTTGGCAAGCTCGGCCCGTTTGAAGCTTCTATTAATGATGCTATTTCAGAGGCAGTCATACTCATATCACAATTCTCAATATCAACAAGCGACGAACATTGATTACGTATTTGTTTATTCATTGCTTGTATTTCAGCCTGCGACATTAAAACAGCAGAAGAATTTTGTGCCTTGTCTATCCATTTTTGAGCGCCTATCGGCACATCATTAAATGCTTTGCTATCGGGAAGTATTGCATTTATATTTGGTGCTTCTGTTGGATTCAATGTGGGACTTGGCGTAGAATTTTGTGTTATTACAGCTGTGTTATCAGGCAAATTGCCGCCTGCACATGCTGCAAAAGACAATGTGCAAACGGCAATAATAATTACTGAAAATATTTTAGCGATTCTGTTCATTTTATATCGATTCTGGGGAAAAGAACGTCACCCTTTGAGACCTCAGTACCGTCAGGATATAATCCCCACTCACCGGCATTTTCCCATTTGAGAATATCAGCGTTGTTAGCAAGACCGAGTTGTGCTTGGATTTTCTTGGGTGTTTCGGGCATAAAAGGTTCTATAAGAATAGATGCAATTCTCAAGCCTTCAAGAAGTGTATACATTACTCCTGCCAGACGCTTTTTATCCTCAGGGTCTTCGCTCTTGGCAAGTACCCACGGAGCAGTCTCGTCAATGTATTTGTTCATTCGTGATATACCCTTCCAGATTTCTGTTAATGCAGAGGGGAATTGGAGCGCATCCATAAGCTCGTCAATTTTTTGTGTATTGCCTGCTGTCAATGCTTTTATATCTTCTACAGGGCCAAATTCTGTTCTGTCTTCTTTTGCAGGCATTTTACCGCCGAAATACTTAATTTGCATTGAAACTGTTCTTGATACGAGATTACCAAGGTCGTTTGCAAGGTCTGCATTTATACGGTTAATGAGTGCCTCGTGTGTGAATTGTCCGTCTGAGCCGAAAGGCACTTCTCTTAAAAGGAAGTATCTTATTGCATCTGCACCGTACATATCAACGAGCTGAACGGGGTCAACCACATTTCCGACGGATTTTGACATTTTACCGCCGTCAATTAAAAGCCAGCCATGTCCGTAAACTTGCTCAGGCAAGGGCAAATCAAGTGCCATAAGAATTGCAGGCCATATAATTGTATGGAATCTTACAATTTCTTTGCCCACCAAGTGAACTTGTGCAGGCCAGTATTTCTTATAATCTTCTTCGTTTTCACTACCGTAACCCATTGCTGTAATGTAGTTGGAAAGGGCATCAACCCATACATAAACAACGTGTTTATCATCAAATGTTACGGGAATTCCCCAATCAAAAGTCGTTCTTGAAACACATAAGTCTTCAAGTCCGGGACGGAGGAAGTTATTGAGCATCTCGTTCTTACGAGAAACGGGCTGTATAAAATCAGGATGACTTTCTATATATTCTATAAGTCTGTCTTGATATTTTGAAAGTCTGAAGAAGTAGCTTTCTTCTTTTGCATTTTCTACAGGTCTGCCGCAATCGGGGCACTTACCGTCCTTAAGCTGTGTTTCTGTCCAGAAAGACTCGCAAGGCGTACAGTACCAACCCTCATAACTGCTCTTATATATATCTCCTTGATCATAAAGTTGCTTAAAAATCTTCTGCACTGCCGCAACATGGTAATCGTCTGTTGTGCGGATAAAGCGGTCATTTGTGATATTCATGAGCTTCCAAAGGTCTTTGATGCCTGCAACTATCTCGTCAACATATTGCTGAGGCGTAACGCCTTTTGCTTCTGCTTTTCTTTGTATCTTAAGTCCATGCTCGTCTGTTCCTGTTAAAAACATAACGTCATAGCCCTTTAGCCTTCTATATCTTGCCTCTGCATCTGCCGCTACAGTTGTATATGAATGTCCGATATGCAAATTATCACTGGGATAATAAATAGGTGTTGTTATATAATACGTAGGTTTTGACATAAAAATCCTCCTTTATATTTCTGTTTATTATAGCACGGTTTATTTTGATTTACAAACTTTTACCTTTTGGGCAAATACGCCTCCAACCTATGTATCGGTTGTCCAAGCTCCATAAATCTGTTTTCATATTCTGTTATAACGTTTGCTGCTAAAATTTCCGCCGGTGTTTCGTCGCTGTGAAGATTATACGTAACATTCTCAAGGCGCCAACCATTTTCCGTAAAACTCTCAACGGAATAATCAAACAAACCTCTGTTGTCGGTTTTTTGAACGATGCAACCGTCAGGCGCAAGAATTTTCTCATATCTTTTAAGGTAATTTTCATGAGTAAGACGATATTTTGCATGCTTATTTCTCGGCCACGGGTCGCTGAAATTCAAATAAATCTTGTCAACCTCACCCTCTTCGAAATATTCGCACAGAAAATCGGCGTTATTGTTTATGAAAATAATATTCTTGTAACCGAGCGTTTCTGTTTTCTCCATGGCAGTTACGATTACGTTTTTCACACACTCCATTGCTACGAACGATACATCGGGATTTTTCTGCGCCATTCCTGTAACGAAAGCACCTTTTCCGCAGCCAATTTCCAAATGAAGCGGCATCACTTTATCGTCTTCGGAAACAAACACGCTCCTCCACTTTCCTTTTAAAGCTGCCGGGTCAGCTATGACAATATTGCTGCATTTTTCAAATCGTTCTTCTAAATGTTTTTTATTTCTCGGGCGCATTTTTATTCGCTCCTTGCAAAAAATTTTCGTTAGTATTGTATCACGAAAAGGGAAAATCACAAACAGAAAATTTCTTTTCATCTGTGAGCTCCATTAGTGATATTAGTAAAAATTTATTTTGTTCGTCAAAAGTTTGATGTCGTATTGTACTTCACATCATCTCTTGAAACGATACATTTTCGTTCATTCTCAACGAAAAGCTCATTTCTAAACTAAAACTGCCACAATATTAATCTGTTTTCAGTTCATCGGCAATAGACATGCTTCTAATCTTAAAAAAGGATGTCAAATACGAGACAACGTATAGAAGTAGATTTACAATAAAACAAAGTACAGCTGTTCCTATCGGAAAGTAAAATTTCTGTGCATCCATAGAAAACCAAAAAGCTATCGAAATAATTATACATAAACCATATGCTCCCAATGATACCAAGCCAAGATTATGTAAACATTCTTTTATAAATATTTTTATCGTATTTTTTTTATTTATCCCTAAAGACATAAGTATAGCAAACTCTTTTTTTCTTGTTGATATGTTTGTTAATATGGTAAACAGTGTATTAATGCAAGAAAACAACCATATAAAACCGGCAAAACCTTTGCTTATTAAATCTATCGTAACAACACTATTCTTTTGAGTCTCATAATCCTCTGCAATATCAAACACAGAAAAGTCCGTTTTTCGTTCTATGCTTTCAGCAACTGAATTATGGTCATCTGCAACAATATAACAAGTATACATCATTTCAAGATCTCTTACCAATTCACCAGCGGCACTTTCTGATATAATAATGCTGATACCACTAATGTTTCCATTATGCTGTTTGAAAATAGACTCACTTTCTTTAGGTAAAGATATTACCGAACACGTCTTGCCTTGAGATAGAGCCATATGTATTTCAGATGTACCATTAAACCATGTATATTCTTCTTCAATATATTTTTCATTTTCAATCTTGCCAGTATAAAGAGGATCATAATAATACATCTGTGATTTATCAGAGAATATATTTTCGAATGTTGTATTATCTAAAATCAAATAATTATAATATAAATCTGTACAATCAATTTCTTCCAGATGTTCTTTAGCTTTATCCGAAAGAATAATATCATCCGACACAAAAACATCTTCGCTTGTCTCTATTATCCACCAGGATTTTGATATTCTTTTATCACCAAGTATATATTTATTATATGCATCCTTACTTTCTTCTATAGAAAGGTCATACGAATCAACTATAATATCAAAATCAAGTCTTTCTATATCAAGAAACTCTATCGTGTGATGGCACAATATTTTAAAAGATATCAACAACACAACAGAAATCACCAATGATATTCTCGCAATAAAATATTTTTTCTTGTATTTTATGAAATTTCTTTTTACTATGATTTTCTCAACCGATTGTTCTTTCTTTGAAGTTTTCATATCAGTATGCCCATCAATATCATTTTGTCGAATAGCGCTGATAATATCAATATTCCTCGATGCAAAAGCCGGATAAAGCGAAGATAAAAGCATCACAAAAAAAGATACAAGAAATATGATTAGTAAAATACATGGCGAAATAAAAACTTCAAATTTAACTGTTGCATAAACGATTTCAGATAGATAATTACCATAAAACCCTACTATTAAATGAGTAAAAAGTATGCTTATTATCATACCTACCGGAATAGCTATTACTGCCAAAAAACCACTTTCAAATAAAGTGAGTATAAAAACTTGCCATTTTTCATTCCCAAAGAAAGTAAAAGCCCAACTTGTTTTATGCGTTCATTAAATGTAGTCATAAATGAATTAGCAATTAACAATATCGTTGAAATAATAACAATAAACAATGCCAAAAATGCAATGGCAATAATATAATTTCTAGTGTTTTCACCTCTATTTGTAGCACCTAATGAATCAAGCAATTCTCTGTTATATATACAGTGTTCCGAAGATATGCTCTCTCCGATTTCATAAACGTTCTCCGGATTATCCATTTGAACATATATCCAAGGTCCCTCGTTGCAAACATCAGAATATGTGTAAAAAGAAGCAAACCATATCTCTGCCATGTTCTTGTTTGCTCCATCATATATCCCTACAATTTTATAGTTAATGTTTTCTTTATGTTTCAGTATATCACTATCGCTATATTCGACTAACTCCGAAAGCAATTCTCCATTAGAATCATAACGGTTGTAAAGTTGCATTTCACCTTTATCGAGAAGCATTCCTTCAGCACAATATTTCTCGTAAAAATTTTTACTAACTAATACTTCTCCTTTTTCGCGAGG
>JAFZEI010000084.1 GCA_017560765.1 Clostridia bacterium
AAGAACTTATAAAACTGAGTGTAACTCTGTCTGTAATGATTTATAGTCCCCTCCCTCAAATTCCTCTGCCGACAGTATTCAAGATACTTATTACAGCCTTCCTCAAAAGTTAGTGATTTTGATGTCTTCATTTTCAGTTTCTTCATTGTAAAACACCCCTCTTTTAATTTCAAAAAAATAGACACATCATTTAAGAAAACTCAAAAATGATGTGTCTAACTTTTTAATTTAAAATTTTAATAATAGGTCTTTTACAAGTTACCCGAAGGCATTAAAAAGCTTAAAAGTTCTTATTATTTCTGTGCCTCTTCGATAGCAACAGCGCAAGCAACTGTCATACCAACCATCGGGTTGTTACCAGCACCGATAAGACCCATCATCTCAACGTGAGCCGGAACTGATGAAGAACCTGCGAACTGTGCATCACCATGCATACGACCCATTGTATCTGTAAGACCGTATGATGCAGGACCTGCAGCAACGTTATCGGGGTGAAGTGTACGACCTGTACCACCACCGGAAGCAACTGAGAAATATTTCTTGCCATGCTCTAAAGACCATTTCTTGTATGTACCTGCAACAGGATGCTGGAACCTTGTAGGGTTAGTTGAGTTACCTGTGATAGAAACGTCAACATTCTCTTTTCTCATGATAGCAACGCCCTCATTAACATCGTTAGCGCCGTAGCAACGAACGCTTGCGCGATCACCGTTAGAGAATTTAACCTCACGAACGATTGTCAACTCGCTTGTAGCAAAATCGTATTTAGTCTCAACGTATGTGAAGCCGTTGATTCTTGAAATGATATAAGCAGCATCTTTTCCAAGACCATTCAAAATAACTTGGAGAGGTTGCTTTCTAACTTTGTTAGCTGTTCTTGCAATACCGATAGCACCCTCAGCAGCAGCAAAAGACTCGTGACCTGCTAAGAAGCAGAAGCATTTTGTATCTTCACGAAGAAGCATTGCGCCCAAATTACCATGACCGAGACCAACTTCTCTTGTATCAGCAACAGAACCGGGAATACAGAAAGCCTGCAAACCAATACCGATTGCCTCAGCTGCATCAGCAGCATTAGTAACATTTTTCTTTATTGCAATAGCGCATCCTAAAGTATATGCCCAAACAGCATTCTCAAATGCGATAGGTTGTACACCTTTAACAATACTTGCAACATCTACGCCCTTAGCGTCACAGATTGCTTTAGCATCCTCTAAAGAAGCAATGCCATACTCTGCCATAGCTTTATTGATGCCATCTATTCTTCTTTCATAACCTTCAAATCTTACCATGGTTCAATTCCTCCTTATTCGTTACGGGGGTCAATGACCTTAGCAGCATCGGCATATCTGCCATATGTACCGATGTTCTTCTCATAAGCCTCTTTAGGGTCTACACCCTTCTTGATAGCTTCCATCAT
The DNA here is from genome assembly GCA_017560765.1 of Clostridia bacterium. GTDB lineage: Bacteria > Bacillota > Clostridia > UBA1212 > UBA1255 > Egerieisoma. The sequence continues at coordinate 1,421 of JAFZEI010000084.1, forward strand.
TTTGCCGAGATGAACGAACTTGTATCCTATAACCTCGTCATTCTCATCAAGGCCAATGCTGATAACGTAACCCTCAGCCATTTCAAGGAAACGAACACCCTTCTCCTTAGTACCATACATAGTACCAACCTGAGAACGAAGTCCTTTACCTAAATCTTCAAGTCCTGCACCAATAGGCAAACCATCCTCAGAAAAAGCAGACTGAGTTCTGCCGTATACTATCTGCAAGAAAATTTCACGCATAGCAACATTGATTGCATCGCAAACCAAGTCAGTATTAAGAGCCTCAAGCAATGTCTTGCCACCAAGAATTTCAGCAGCCATAGCAGCAGAGTGAGTCATACCTGAGCAGCCCAAAGTTTCAACAAGAGCTTCCTCAATAATACCGTTTTTAACATTAAGTGTAAGCTTACAAGCACCCTGCTGAGGAGCACACCAGCCCACACCATGTGACAGACCCGAAATATCGGAAATTTGTTTAACATTTACCCATTTGCCTTCCTCAGGAATGGGAGCCGGTCCGTGATTGGGACCTTGTTTAACACACATCATTTTTTGTACTTCATGTGAGTAATTCATGTGTAGATAACCCCTTTCAAAAATTGTACGGCTCATTATACCGCGATTCTCAAAAAATAACAAGCGTTCCGAAGGATACTGCAACAGAAAAATCATCATAATTTTCTGTATAAACGCCATTTTCATCGACCACTACCTGAAAAGAAATACCATCGGGAGGCAAAAACAAGAATTCCTTGCCTTCTGACTTGTTTTCTCGCAAGATATACGTTCCCGTTTCACAAGGGAAAACATCTATATTACACTGCCCTTTCGCATAAGCAGCCGACACCAAAATATCTTTCTTTTTCACTTGACCCTTCTCACTCAATACAGAAAGTGCCTTAACCGACCCATCATCAAAATACGACACATACAGCAGATTATTTTCTTTCCCGTTAGGATTGCCGGCCACCGCTACTGCTGTCGGCCTACTCATAATTCTCGTATACGGAACATTCAACTCGCTGCTCTCAAAACCGTCTTCGGTTCTTCTTATTGCCACAAGACCATAATTATAACTTTCACTTTCTGCAAGCCAACTGTTTTGATTTTTCTCATTTAATATAAAACTGCCGGAAGTAAGCTGATTTAAATAAAACACATCTTTAGAAACCATATACACTGCCATGTGTTTCTCTATCATTTGAGGTCTTTTCCTGTATTGAGACGGAAGCTCAGCCAATTTTTCTGATTTGTTGCCATCTTCACGCAACAAATACAAAGAATTCTCTGTGGCAGCAACAAAATATCCGCTGTTATCTTCTTCTGCTACGTAATAATCCAAAATGCCGTATATACTGCCAAGCTCACAATACAGCACTTTATCCTCACCGCCGGAGCACAAAACAATCTTTTTATTGTATTCAGAGTAATAATATAAATTACCATTACTGTCAAAAAATGTGTGTTTCGGTATCACATTATAATATCCTTGTTTTATTTCCACTTGCGACTCATCATTTAAAATATAATCACGGCCGCCTTTAGATGCACAAACAGTAAAATCACTGTAAAAATCATCATAATTATATTTGTCACTTTCAGGGAAATAAACGAAGTCGATATCTGCACATATATTACGCTTTTTAGCAATTTCACAATCATAAGAAGAAAGCAATCCATCGTGATTAAGGTAAACAACTTGATTGTATGCCTCAAATACGCCGGCAATACTAATGTTTTCGGAAATAAGCGTATACTCTCCGCTCGGTACACCTTCTCCCGTATCAGATACCACAGTATCGGAAGTGAATGCAAAAAGACTATTATGTTGCTCATAACCCGTAGCATAGATTACTGTAAGAGCCTCAATACCGTCGTTTTCCACAACATCAAAGCTATCAACTTTTTCTGCAATAAAAAAAGACTTTTCAAGTTCAATGTCAAGATAGTATAAATACGAAACATCCTTAAAATAAAGCATATAAACAATATATTTGCCATCACCGCTTACAAGACAATTGCGCTTATAACTTATCATTTCGTTAAAATCCGTGTTTTTGCCAAAATAAGAAATGTTAATTCCTTCAGGTGTAATATCTATAGGTTTATCATTTATAACCATATAAAGCTTGTCTTGATAAAAGCATATGCAAGGCTTATCTGCCTCATGCAAACTGTATTTGTCACTGTGATGTTCTGTATAAACAAGCGCAGACGGAATATCAGTGTCATCGGTCAGCTTGTCCGTCAGCCATGAATCTACCGAATCCAAAGTAATAACCATGTGTAAGGCAAAAATAACAGTAACAATTATTGCAAATATACAGAAGAATTTTAATAATTTACTCAGCATCAATATTCCTCCACTTGTGTTTTGCCATAATCAAAATAATACCCACAGCCGAAATAAGAATCCAAGGCAGAATATCCGGGACATAATCCAACAACTCTGAAAAATACAATGCCCTGCTGAGTTTGCTCATTGCCACAGAAAAATCCTCAACAGAACTAAAGTATACCATTTTGTATACACCTACACTGTTCTCAGCTATATATGTGTATATACCACCCTTATTGTCAATATCATAGTATACGGAAAGGTGGCAAGGAATTTCCACTGTTGTGCCATCAACAGTAAGATAGTATGAATCGTCTGACGAGTCAGTTGCTTGTGCCAAAGTGAGAATAAATTCACCTTTGTTATTTAATTTATTTAAAGATTTTTCTCTGGCTAAGCTCGGTACACGATAATCATTTAACGCAGAATAAACTGTCATTTCCTTTTCTATGCCCTGTATATCAAGCTCTGCAAGAAAAACGGAAGACCGTACTATATCTCCATCATCATTCTGCATTCCTTTTGTATAAATATAGTAATTGCAACCATGTCCGTATATCTTGAATTCATCAATTCTTCGCACATCCAATGTTGTCATAATCACATCAGATTTGCTGTAGTCGTAAAATCTGCCGTAAAGTGCTAAGTTACCATCCTTGTTTATTTGACATTCGGTAACGGCACTTACGCAATTAACCTCGTCATAAATAACTTCAGACCACTTATGCTCGCCGTAAACATCAAAAGCCTCGGCAAAACCGTAACTAAAACCAACACCATCCTCAGACGCAGAATCAGCACCGCACAATATCAATTCACCATTATGGTAAACTCCCGATGTAATGACACTTTTAGTTGAATACGCATACGATCTTATAATCTGTCCCTTTTTATCATATAAAACAGCTTTTTGTGTGCCTGCTGCCAAAATATACTCACCATTGCTATCAGGCAGCAAAAGCTTGCTCAATGTGTCTTTGCCCAAATTTGGTGTGAAAGAGATTATTTCGTTTAGCTTTACTGCACCACCTGTATTTTTTTGAGAAAAATCAATGGAATACATCACAGTCACACCATCATTCAAGCATAAAACATTCACTGTATTATCAACAACACGAATATCATGGATTATACAATCCTCAATGCTCTTACCAAAGTTGCCTCCGGCCAACACCTTACCATCATTGGCATAAAACACATAATAAAGTCTGTTATCCTTAAAATTCCGGCCTATTACACCTATACTTTGATGCTCTGTGGCAAAAAAATAATCAACGGTTTTACTCTCTGCCCCTGCAATGTCAGCAGCCGTCACTCGACCTTTTTCAGGCAACAGATAATCATTGCAGATATTCACAAAATATCTGAAAACACCTGTTATTGATATTAAAACTATTAAAACAGATAATAAGCTTATCAAGATTCTCTTAAACATTACATTTACCTCTCCCACAGTATAACACGGATTACAAAAATAGTACAACTAAAATTGCGAAAAACATATTTGTTTGGTATACTGTCTTTCATACTGAATTTTGGAGGTATATAGAATTGAGCACAGACAATAACAAGAAAAAAAAGTCACCAATATTTATATATTATGCTATTTTATTAATCGTTGTCCTTGTAATAAGTTACCTACTTATTCCAAAACTTGTAGAGCCAAAAGAGAAAAAAATCTCCTTCAGCGAATTTGTTGAAATGATTAAAAATGACGAGGCAGAACAGGTCGAGGTAAATTCCAGACAATATAAACTCAAGCCTAAAAATTTCAAAGAAACAAACACATATTATGTAACCGGTAATATTTACAACGATTTTCATGAAAGCAGTGCACTTTTAAGCCTTCTTGATGAGAAAGGTTTAAAATACGACTCGCCCATAGTGTCGTCTAATTATTTATTGGAATTAATCATTTATGTTGTACCTACTATCGTTACAATTGCATTTTTCGTCGTTATTTACCGTTCTATGAACAAAAAAGGCGGAGTAATGTCTTTCGGCAAAAACACAAGTAAAATTTACGCAGAAAAAAGCACCGGTAAAACATTTGCAGATGTAGCAGGACAAGAAGAAGCCAAACAAAATCTTGTAGAAATTATAGATTTTCTTAATAATCCCGGTAAATATACTGCTATCGGAGCCAAACTCCCAAAAGGCGCATTACTTGTAGGTCCTCCCGGAACAGGAAAAACTTTAATGGCAAAAGCAGTAGCGGGCGAAGCAAAAGTACCCTTTTTCTCTCTTTCCGGTTCAGAATTTGTGGAAATGTTCGTAGGAATGGGAGCTTCTCGTGTACGTGATTTGTTCAGACAAGCAGCAGAAAATGCTCCTTGTATTGTTTTTATTGACGAAATCGATGCAATAGGAAAAAGCCGCGATAACAGTTTTAGTTCTAACGACGAACGAGAACAAACACTTAATCAGCTTTTATCCGAAATGGATGGTTTTGACTCTTCCAAAGGTGTTGTTATTATAGCCGCAACAAACAGACCCGAGATACTCGACAAAGCTCTGCTCCGTCCCGGCCGCTTTGACAGAAGAATAATAGTTGACCTCCCGGACCAAAAAGGCCGCGTTGATATAATGAATGTCCATGCCAAGAATGTCCTTATGGAGCCTGATGTAGATTTTGAAGTTATTGCACGAGCCACTCCCGGTGCTTCCGGTGCTGATTTAGAGAACATAATCAACGAAGCCGCATTAAGAGCTGTACGTGCAGGTAAGCAACGCGTAAGCCAAAAAGAAATGGAAGAAGCCATAGAAGTTGTTATCGCAGGAGAAGAAAAGAAAAATCGTGTTATGTCAGACGAAGAAAAAAGAATAGTTGCATATCATGAAACAGGTCACGCACTTGTCACTTCTCTCCTAACCCACACAGAGCCGGTTCACAAAATTACAATCATTCCAAGAACTTCAGGCACACTGGGTTATGTAATGCATGTTGCAAAAAAAGAAAAAGTTCTCATGACAAAGAAAGAACTTTTAGAAGAAATCATTATTCTTACAGGCGGCAGAGCCTCAGAAGAATTAGAATTTGATTCCGTAACAACAGGCGCATCAAACGACATTGAACGTGCCACCGAAATGGCTCGTAATATAATCACAACTTACGGTATGAGTGATTCCTTCGGATTTGTAAATTGGCAAAAAAAGAATCAAATGTATCTTGGTGACAGCAAAACTTTGAATTGCTCCGAGGAAACTCACAGTAAAATAGATAATGAAATCCAGCGAATTGTGGCCGACTGCTACAAAAAGGCGTTGGAACTTTTAGGTGCACACAAGGCTACGCTTGATGCCCTGGCTTCTGTTCTTTACGAGAAAGAAAACCTAACAGGCGATGAATTTATGAAGCTTTTTTCAGAACTTGAGCCTGATATCACATTAACACGCGCCGATGACGGTGTGTAAAAATCGGGGTGTTTTATGAACGGAATCATCACTGTTTCTCTCAGTCCTGTAATCGATATACATTATTCTGCCGACAGCTTTGATGCGGGCAAGGATAATGTTGTTAAAAGCCGCGACATTTTTGCAGCAGGCAAAGCCATGAATGTGTCAAGGGCTTTGCACACTGTAGGTATCTCCGCAGAAACACATATGCTTCTCGGAGAAGAGAATGCTTCGGAATACTTGAGGCTTGCCTCAGACTATGCTGTTCCCCTCTCCTGCATTACGACAGACGGAGCAGTAAGAGAAAACATTTCCGTAAATACACCAAATGGAGAAACAAGAATATGCCTAAACAACTACAGCATAACTCCTAATATACTACCTGTTTTTGCCGTCAAAATCATCAGTAAACTTTCAGAAAATATGGCTGTTGTTTTTTCGGGAAGCCTGCCAAAAGGCATCACCTGCGCAGATTTTGTAAAATTCGTATTGACAATAAAAAACGCAGTTCCCAATACAAAAATCGTATTGGATTGCCCAACGCTTGCATCCGAACATATCAAAGAAATAAAACCTTTCCTAATTAAACCAAATTACGAAGAAGCGTTAAAATTATTAAATAATCTTAATTTTGCCGGTTTTACATCCGAAGATAATAACGATACCGAAAACGCAGCAAAAACATTATGTATTCATACAGAAAGTAGCTACTGCGTAATAAGCTGCGGCGCATCAGGCGCCGCATACTCATCAAAAAATGGTGATTCAGGTTATATAAAAGCTCCAAAAATAAACAACATTGCCTGCTCCACGGTAGGAGCAGGCGACAGTATGCTTGCAGGTATGTTATTTAGTTTTTTAAAAGAGAATTCCTTGCATCGCTGTACCATTTCAGAAGCTGTAAAATGGGGTGTTGCTTTTGGCAGTGCTGCCTGTTTAAATAAAGGCACCGAACCACCTACAGCAGAGAATATTTTTCAGCTACGCAGAGAAATAGATTAAACTTTGTAAAAATAGTATGTGCCAAAAGGATAAGCCTTTTATCTTGAATAACACCATCATCAACTTAAGGTCAGAACTTTCCTTTTACCGTCTTTTGATAGCATTCTCATAAAATTACATCATATTTCAAATTTCATGCCGTCCTCAGCAAATACAGTTTCAAAGGGAAGCTTATCCTTATTTTTTTGCATTTGTTCATAATTCGTAGGGAAAATATGTGTATAAATCATCTTCTTTGTTCTCGTTTTAGCAATTATATCTATGTTCTTTTCTACATCATAATGAACAAGCTCGCAAACTATGGCATCAAAATCTTCTTCAAAGACAATCTGAGGATAATCATGAAAATCACAAGATAAATCGCAAATATACATGAGTTTTTTACCCTCTGCCTCTATATAATAAACAAAGCTTGGATATTTGCCGCCCATAAGGTGGTCTGTTCTTATTGCTTTTACGCGTATATTCTCATCAGAATATATAAATCCCTCTTTTACACAGTGAAAAGATATAAAATCTTCTTTCGGCTCCATATGAAGAGCTGTAAGCCAGCCTTTAAATGCATCTATTCCCGCCTGTTCAGGCATAAACATATCAACACGAACGTTTTTGGAATAAGCTATGAATTTCTTTGCAATGCAAGAAAGTGAACCAACGTGATCTTCATGCATATGCGTAATAAAAACGCACCTTATATCATACGCACTAAGATGCTCATTTGTCATTTTACTTTCTACGTGAGTACCGCAATCAAAAACATAATGCACCCCATTAACCGTAAGTAAATGACCTGATGTTGCCCTGCCGATTTCCGAATAACCATGACTTGTTCCGATTGTAATCCATCTCATAATTAATTACTCCCTATTCTTTGCTTTCTCAATGTGCTCTTTGTAAAAATATGCACTTTTTTTCGGTTTTAATTCCATTGTTTTTTTATCTACCTGTGTTATGCCGAATTTATAATTCGAACCGGCAGACCATTCAAAATTGTCCATAAGACTCCACAAGTAATAGCCTCTTATGTCATAACCTTCTGACAAAGCTTTTTCGAGACTTTTTAAAAATCCCGATACATATCTTATACGGTCATTATCTTCGACCATACCCGTTTCGTCAACAGGCTCCTCGCCTATGGCATACGTACCATTTTCTGTTATGTAAATAGGTATTTTTATGTTATACAAATCGTGTAACAGCTTGACAGCCTCATAAAGAGCGTCAGGATAGTATTCCGTACGGTTATTTAAGAAATTACCGCCTTGCGAAAAATCTGCCTGTGCTTTGGCATCAACGGAAACAGGAACGCGGTTATACACATTCAGGCCGAAAAAGTCCAACGGCTGAGACGTAAGTTCAAAATCATGAGGCTTCATTTCCATTAAAGTCCCCTCTTTTGCCAAATGCTCGATAATATAGTCAGAATATCGTCCGGCAAGAATCGGGTCACAGTAAAATTTCCAATTACGTTCATCTTCGTTAATAACCAATGCCGCATCCTCCGGAGAAGATGTAATTGCATGGCGTTTCCATATATCAATGACAACGCCTATTTGAGAATTTTTTATATTTTCGCCGCGGAATGCTTCCACTGCCTTACCGTGAGCCACCAAAATATTATGACGTGCTTGGTTTCCCCATGCTTCATTCGTATGTCCGGGAGCAAAACCGCCTAAAGCATATCCTACATACGTTGCTATAGGCTCATTTATTGTAGTCCACATGGGAACTATATTGCCAAATTCCCTAAACATCTTATAAGCATATTCTCCAAACCACTCTATGGAATCTCTGTTTGCCCAGCCTCCTCTTTCTTCGAGAGCCTGTGGTAAATCCCAATGGTATAAAGTAATATTCGGCATTATTCCGGCCTTCAATAGCTTCTCAAAGCATCTTTTATAATAATCTACACCGAGGGGATTTAATTTGCCCGTACCTTGCGGTAACACACGAGACCATGAAACAGACATACGGTAAGTGTTAACACCGATATATTTAAGCATCTCCACATCACGGTCAAAACGATGATAACTGTCGCAAGCAACGGCCGGCGTTTCACCATTAAATATTTTACCGGGTTTTGTTGCAAAAACATCCCATATACTTGGTGTTCTGCCATCCTCTGCTGCCGCGCCCTCTACCTGACCGGCACTTGTGGCAAGACCCCATAAAAAATCCTTGGGATATTTAAAATTACTATTATTTGTTGTCATATTTTCTCCTCACCTTCTATCAAAGCGATGATAAACAAGTATAGTAGAAGCTTTGATTTCTGTTTCTGTATGCACCTACTTGTGAACCGGTGTCAGTCAGAAGCGCAGAATAAATACTTTCGTGTGTAAAACCATTTGTCTTTGCGAGCACACGTTCAACTTCCTCTATACCACCCATAAATCTCATATTAATACAAAGAGCATTTGCGATAATTCCTTTTACTCCCATGTCGTAAGCTTCTTTTGAGTACTCTTTAATCAACTGCGCCAGCTCATCCGATGCCATTGCACTGTATTCTTCTGAAACACTGCAAAGGATTTCACTTATTTTATTGATTTGTTCGTTTGTTAAAGAGCTTTCTGCTAAAGAAGAAGGTCTCTCATAATCTGCCGTATTTGTCTTTTTAATTATAAAAGTAATGCTTAGAATATCTTCTGCAAAAACTTCAAGTTGAACAGAGCTCTCTGTTTTTGCTAATACGCAGTCATCCGTACCTGCTGCTCTCAATATATAATTACCATCTGCCAAATAAACAAACCATGTTTGTTCGCTTTCACCTTCTGAAAGAAGAACAATTCCGGCACCTAAAGTAGGACTACCACTTACGCCAAGAATATATCTTGTCTTTACATTGGTAATTTTATAACTGCCGTCAACTTGACGTTCAAAGTAATATAATTGTTCATTATCTGCGCTATTTGCTTCTTTAGATGTTACTTTTAGTCCGGAAAGTCCCAGACCGTTAACTGCATCGGGAGTTACAATATGTGCAATAAAATCTGTACCTATATCAACATATCCATCAGGCATATCAGGAAGGTCAGCTATCGGATCTCCGTCGACGGTAACCTCACACGTTGCTGTTAATCCGCTGTATGTTACGGCTGTGATTATTACTTTGCCTCTTGCAACCGGTACGGCCAAACCATTTTCATCAATCGTAAGAATACTCGTATCGCTTGACGACCAAGTTACTTTCTCAATTATTGAATTGAAAGGCTCAAAAATCACCTCAAATGTTTCTTCTGAACCAAAATTAACTGTATAAGTATCTCCCTGGACAATGCTTATTGATGTAGCGTCTACAAGCCTTACAAGCTTTATACTGTAAGTTCCCGTATCTTCAAACGAAACAGGTCTTGTTTTGAAATAATACGTTTCTCCTGCTGTCATATAGCACCGAGCATAAAAGTTATTATCTGTATCGCTGTTATCATCACTCACAAGAAGATTCATGTCTGAATCATAAATACTTCCGCATGTATCGATACTATTGTTATATGAATAGATTGCGTAATACCCATCTGCATCCGGTACAAAAGAGAAAAAGCCTACGCCTCTGTCAACTGCCGTATCAAATGAAACCTCCTCATCGCATATAATGGAGGGTATTTCTTTAATTGTAATTTCACAAGAACTTGTTAATCCTTTTTCGGATGTTACAGTAATTGTTACTGTGCCTGATTTCAGAAGTGAAACATAACCCATTTCATCAACAGTTGCAACACTCTCATCACTTGATTTCCAAGTCACTTCTTCTATAATACAATCATCCGGGAGGAAGTTTGCATATAAAGCAATTTTTTCTCCTACATATCCAAATAAAACCTCTTCACATAATATTTCCACAGCAGTAGCAGGTATTTCTTCGATTACCGTTACTTCACACGTATCTGTCAGACCATTCTCTGAAGTAATTGTTATTACAGCTGTACCTTTAGAGACAAAAGAAATTATGCCGTTTTCATTGACTGTAACTATGTTCTCATCGCTTGAGGACCATGTTACAGACTCTGTCTGACACTCCTCCGGAGAGAAGAAGTACCACAACATTAAATATGTATTTATATCACCGGAAATGGCGTCACCATTTCCGATAGTTACGGAAGTTGCAGCAGGTCTTTTGTTAACAGTCACCAAACACGTTGCAGTAAGTCCGTTTTCTGATTTTACCGTAATAACAGCCTGGCCTTCTGAAATAAGATGAACTCGACCATAATCCGAAACAACAGCAACCGACTCATTACTCGATGACCACACTACCTCTTCTTTAACTGAATTTTCAGGAAGAAAACTTACAGATAAATAACGATATTCATCAGCATAACCGGAAATAGAATTGTCGGGTATAATAGAAACAGAAGTTGCTGTTTGTATCTTTTTAATTTGAACAGAATATGTTCCTGTTGTCTCGCTAAAATAAGGAGTGGATTTAAGATAATATGTCTCACCGGCTGTCATTTTATAATTCACATAAAAACAATCCGTATTTTCATCCATATCATCATTACAAGCAAGCTCGTTCATATTACCATCGTAAATATATCCATACGTATCAATATCCGCATTATACGAATAAAAAGCATACAGACCTGTTACTGTCGGTTTAAATTCAAAAATCGCAGCGCCTGATTCTACAGTAGCTTTTACAATCTTTTCTTCTCCAATGTTTATTACAGGATATCCGGCAACCTCTACAGTACATTTAGCCGTAAGTCCTTTTTGTGATGTTACTGTAATGACAGCTGTGCCTTTTTTAAGAAACTCAACTGCACCGCTTGCCGAAACTGATACAACCGAGCTGTCACTTGAACTCCAAGACAGGCTTTCCGCTGCGTAATTTTCCGGAGAAAAAGACACGGTAAATTGCTGCTTATTTCCAATGTAACCAATAATCTTACTTCCCTGATCTATAACAATCGAATTTGCAGCCACTGTCTTTGCTATCTTTACATTAAAACTACCCAAAACATCTTTATTAAAACGGCATTGCAATATATACGTTGTACCGCCTGTCATATCACACTCTAATCTAAAATTGTTATCAGAACCGCTGTTGTCATCACTTGCCAACAAATCCCTTGCAGAAGAATAAATTGCCGCAAATGTATCTTTATCGGAGAAAGAACTGAAAACATACCTGCCGCTTGACTCCGGCGTAAAATAAAAATATGCGTTCTTTTGATATTTTGTTGTTAAGGCCTCTGTCAGACTGTTTGCCTTTATTATTGAATAATCTGCAATTTCGATTTTACAAGTATCTTTTAAGCCATTTTCTGAAACAACAGTAATATTTGCTGTTCCCGGTGCAAGTAAAGAAACTTTACCGTTATTATCTACTGTTGCCAAAGCATTATTATCAGAGCTCCACGTAACACTCTCATAAATACAATCTTGAGGCGATAAGCTTGCCGTCAATTGAACACTGTCTTTTACATATGCTTTTATATTATCGCCTTGGTCTATTGTCAAAGACTTGGCAACGATTGTTTTTTCTAATTTAACACAAATATCGCCTATACTTGTTGTCTCATGGAATGAAACACCGAAAATATATGTTGTACCGGCTTTCATGTCGTATTGAAGGCGGAAATTAAATTCTTCCCCACCATCATCGTCCTGCAAAAGCTCATTCATATTTGCATCGTAAATATAACCCTTCGTATCATCTACAGAGGATGAATAAAAAACATATCCGGCACTTTCTGTAGGTGTAAAGCTAATGTATACTATTTCTCCTCCCTCGCTTATAGTAACTGTTTTTGTCTCTCCTGACTGAATAGTTGTAACATCCGCTGCCGCCACATTGAGTACAACTGCGCTAAAACAATATGTGAGCAACATAACAACTGCAAGGAACAAAGAAAAAGATCTTTTTTTCCACATTGTTAAAACACCCTTTCATTAGTATAAGATTACACAAATTATCCCATACCAACAAAAGGATGTCAACATTTTATATTCTGTTTCAGATGCTATTTATTTTGAAAAATTTTCTTTACGGCATCAGCCACGGCCGATGCCAATCTTACATGAGAATCAGCATCAATATGAACACCATCAGCAGGCCCGGGTTTTGCATAATCGGCACCATTCAGAAAAAAGCAATGCTTTTCGTCTGCCACTTTTTTGTAAACTTGAGGAAATTTTAAGCTCAAATCACGTCCGATGTCCCCACGAAATTTCGCGTATACGTGCACCCTGCCATCCGGATGTGACGGTTTTATTTCCGGTGGAGCAATTAATAAAATCTTCGGCGGAACATTTCCTCTGCCACACTGAGGCGAGTCCTGTATTATATCCACAAGTTTCGAAATACCTATAGGCATTTCCTCTTCTGTTATATCTTTCTTTATTTGCAAATCATTTGTCCCCAACATGATAACCACAATATCAAGAGGTCTGTGCGTTATGAGGCAAGGTAACAAATAGTATTCGCCGCTTTTATATTGTAACTCGTCTTTATAATAAATTGTCGTTCTGCCGCAAAGGCCTTCTGAAATTACATTATAATCGTCACCCAACCGAGACTGAAGCACCGACGGCCATCTGTGCTGTGCATCAAAACGTTCCGACGGAATAGGCAAATCTTTCCATCTGCCTATACACCCCCATGTGTTTGAATCGCCATAGCATAGCACTTGTATTTTATCATTCATATTATTCCCCGTAAAAATTTCATTCAAGCATACTCAAAAGCTCTGTTTTCGATCTTGCTCCCAATGCTTTTTTTATAACCTTGCCGCCTTCTAAAACAAATATAGACGGTATACTCATAACTCCAAAAGAAGACGCCAATTCCGGCTGCTCATCCACGTTTACCTTGCCTATTTTATACTCCGGATGTTCTTTTGCAATCTCGTCAACAACAGGCGCTACCATACGGCAAGGACCGCACCAATCTGCGTAGAAGTCCAAAAGAACTTTTTTATCACTGTTTAAAACTTCTTTTTCATAATTGTTTTTGTTGATACTTATTACTGACATTATAAAACCTCCTTTTATGAGTTTATTATATACCGTTTTTATTTTATTTTACCATTCATTATATCAGAAATTATGGTTATTACTTTACTGTAGCAACCGCCGCAACCTGTAGAACAATGAGTAGTATTTTTTACACTGTCAAAAACAGAAAGTAAACTATCAAGATTTTCTTCTTTATGTGCTGCATCAAGAATATCAAAATAACTTACTTTGTTACATTTACAAACAATATAATTCTCGTTTGTATCTGTATCAACCGGTTTAAGGTCACATACAGGCTCTGCCTTATTCTCAGCAACCCATAATCCATGTAAATTGCAATAAGCATATACTGCCTCAACTTCATCCTTATCGCATATAGAGAAGCATGCTGCAGGCTTATCTCCCGGTTCAAGACATTTTCTTTGATTGCCGAATTTTGTTTGAATGGAAATCCACTCAATATAATGTTCTGCTGCCATAGGATGTTCTACATCTCCTACAACTACATAAACCTTACTGCCCTCAACAGTAAATACGGGCAAATGTTTCTCTACGGAAGCCTCCACGCTGCCCGGAATTATCTCTGTCATTTTTTGACCGCAACACATTACAGGAATACCCGCATCCTTTACTACGGCATATATATTACCGCACTTTTCACATCTAAAAAATCTTTGTTTCACAATAAGTATCTCCTTTCATTTTTTACATTATATCATAATTTACACTCCATATAAAATATGTAAATTGCGTATTTCTTCATTTTTGATTTTATTATTGGCAGAATATGCATGTCCTTCCATTTCTTCTCCGCAATAATCCGTTATTTTTTGCTTTTTCAATTCTGCAACTATATCTTTACACAGCTCTTCAATAATTTTAATCTTCACTTTTACTTCCATTTCATCATTAGGCGAAGAAATAATATGTTCAACAGATGACTCTGATTCAGAAAGCACAGTCAAATTGCGCATAGCTTTAAAAACCCATTTATAATACGTCATATAAGTCTTATTTAACAAGAAAATAACATTGACGGCACTTTTGGCAAATTCAAATACGGCCATTTGAGCTGCGGCCGTTTCTTTTCTCGCAATGCATCTTTCATAATTATATAAACCTGATTGACCCATCATCAAAAGATTACCTGCAAGTTTCTTCAATCTGACATCCTCAGGCAGATAAGCAAAGCGCCCGCGTATTTCCGTAAAAAAACCTAAACCATCATAGAAAAGCTTACCGTTAACCAACTCTGCCAAAGATTGCTCCGGCACAAAAAACCATTCTTTCAAAGACAAACAGCCGGCAGCATCGCCCGTCTTTTCCTTCAGAAAATCACCGATTCTGATAACTCCGTGACGATTCCCACCAACAGGACTCAACTTGCTCCGTTTAAAACCCATAAATTCTTTCGGAAGTTTTGAATACGCTCTTTCAAGAGCAAAAGCAGACTTGCTGTCTATAATTTCCTCTCCCGGAAGAAAAATACAGAAACCCGGTTCAAAATCATGGTCAACAGACAGGCAATCATCAAAGCCGAAACATTCAGAGCCACTACCCACAAGACCCACAGCAATATATTTTTGCAGTTCTGAAAAATTTTCACGAAGCATATTCTCTCCGTGCTCAATATAAAATTTTTCTGAAAGTTCAAGCCCCTTCATAAATTCTTTTTGCCCTTTCAATTAATTGTTTTTCATAATTGAAATATCCGTAATATCCAAAAACAGAAGCGCATTTTTCACACACAAAAGCATAATACCCATCTCTTTTGTCAAAGTTCTCCAATATCTGCTCTGCTTTTTTTAAATAACGAGATATTGTTTCTTCTGCATCCAAAAGTCCGATTTCCGCCTCTTTTGCACTGGCCATGTTTAAGTATGTAATAGCAACCTCAAGCATTCCGTATTCTATAGAAGACATAACGGAAACAGCTTTGTCATAAAGCTCGCTTGCCTCTTTGTAACGCTCCAAATCAACCAAAGCCAAAGCCATGTTGTTATAAAGCCCGCCCAATCTTGAATCAAAAGGTTCTAACTCGCTCTCGTATATCTCCTTAGCTTTTTCAAATAAAGGCAAGGCTTTTTGCGGCATGTTAAAAGCCTTATATACTGTTGCGCAGTTCAAAAATGTAGTTGCTGCTCCAACTTGCTTTTGAATCTGCATTTCTTCTGTTTTTTCGAGAGCTGCTGTCACACATTGCAAAGCTTCCTGTTCCTTGCCAAGCTTTCTATAAAGTCCCATAAGCTCGTTTCTCACAAGCAACTCTATATTTCCCAAACCGGAAAGCTGTGCCTCGGACAGCCAATAAAGCAAGTGTTTCAATGCAGAATCATAATCATTTTTGTTAAGATATTCGTCTAGTTTATTTAATATGCGTTCTGTAGAAATACAGCCGTTTGCCATCCTCGGTCACCTCTTTTACCTTTAAAATTATTGTATAGGCTCAAAATCTGCAGCGCCATGCTTGCACAAAGGACATATAAAGTCTTCCGGCAATGTGTCTCCCTCATAAACGTAACCGCAAATCTTGCACACATAGCCTTTTTTGCCATCAGTTTTCGGCTTAGGCTTTACATTATTCTGATAATACGTGTATGTCATTGTTTCTCTGTTAGAAAGTACTCTTGCCTCCGTAACACTGCAAATAAACATACCGTGAGTATCAAGGTCAACATACTGCTCTACCTTTAACGACATAAAAGAATTTATATACCTGGGCAGGAATACCAAGCCATTATCTGAGCGAAGCGTCTGACAATTTGCAAACTTGTCAACATTTCGGCCGCTTACAAAACCAAATGTTTCAAATACCTTAAAAGGTGCATCAACAGTAAGGCAATTAATGTTCATAATACCTGTCTGCTTAATAATATGATGAGAGTAATTCTCCTTATTTATCGCTACTGCTATTCTGTTAGGTGTATTTGTAACTTGTGTAACTGTATTTACAATAAGACCGTTATCTTTTTTGCCATCATTTGATGTTACAACATACAATCCGTAACCTATATTAAAAAGTGCAGTAAGGTCATTTTTATTTGCCGTATCATCTTTTGAAGCTATATATTCTCTGCAAAGCTCTTCTGCAAGAGCTCCCAACTGTGTCGCACTCTCTTCATTTAACGCAGACAATATTTTCACTGTATTTTCTGCATACGTAATGTTTTTACTGTTTGCAAGCATTTCTTTCATCACTTTTGCTGCCAAAGGCGACCAGCTTCCGTTTTCAATTAACGCAACTGTACGATTTTGGAAATTGCGCTGAGTCAAATGGTCTATAAACTCCCTCATAAACGGGAAAATATCTGCATTATACGTTGTTGTTGCAAGAACAAGTTTATTGTAACGAAATGCATCGGAAACAGCAGATGACATATCGCATCTTGCTAAATCGTAAACAACAACTTTCGGGCAACCGTTACCTTTAAGTTTTTCCTCAAGCTGTATAACTGCTTTCTTTGTGTTACCGTAAATAGACGTATAGGCAATTACAATACCTTCTTCTTCGGGCTGATAGCTTGACCATGTATTATAAAGATTAATATAGTAAGCAAGGTTTTCCTTAAGAACAGGTCCGTGAAGAGGACAAATGAAATCAATTTCAAGTCCTGACGCCTTTTTAAGAAGAGTCTGTACTTGTGCTCCATACTTACCAACTATGCCTATATAATAACGTCTCGCTTCGTCTGCCCATGGCTCATCAATATCAAGAGCGCCGAACTTTCCGAAGCCGTCAGCAGAGAACAACACTTTATCCTTGCTGTCATAAGTCACAATTACCTCAGGCCAATGCACCATAGGTGCTGTTACAAAAGTAAGAGTATGTTCTCCCAAATTCAAAGTGTCACCCTCGCCCACAACTATTCTTCTATCCTCGAAATCTGTCCCGAAGAAGTTTTTCATCATAGAAAAGGCTTTAGCAGATGAAACAATTTTTGCATCAGGATATGCCTTTATAAAGCTTACAATATTTGCAGAGTGATCCGGTTCCATGTGTTGTACAACGAGATAATCAGGTACTCTGTTACCAAGAGTATTTTGAATATTATCCAGCCACTCATGTGTAAAGTTAACATCAACCGTATCCATTATTGCTATTTTTTCATCAATAACAGCATAAGAATTATACGATATACCTCCGGGCACTTTGTACTGTCCTTCAAATAAATCAATCTTATGGTCATTAACTCCTACATATTTTATATCTTTTGTTATTGTCATTTATATACGCCTCACTTCTAAAATCATATTTACATTGTTATTATAACAAAATATTCCAAAAAATATATGTTGATTTTTCAACAAACTCTATATTTTATTTAAAAGCTTAAAAATTTTCTTATTGCTCTCCAATACACCTTCTTGTCTTAGCTTGCTTATTTCTGCAGACAAACCGCTCCTTTCTACTCCCAGGTAATCAGCAAGCTCCTGTCTGTCATACGGAATGCTAAAGCTGTTGCTTCCTGTTTGTTTTGAATAATACATCAAAAAAGTCAATAACTTCTCCCTTGTGGAGCGCTTTGATGTTATCTCTATTTTTTGATGAAAGAGGATTGTCTTTTCTGCAAGGTTTCTCATTAGATTATATATCATGCTTTGATGAAAAACGCAACAATTAGAGCAAGTATATAAAATCCTGTTACTGTCTATAAACATCACCTCGCAAGGCTCAACAGCAGTCACCGTAACGGGAAGCTCTTTTACCCCGGCGCAAGCAAAGGCCTCAGAAAACATTTGCGCTTTTTCTACCATACCGATTATATTCCTGTTACCGTAGTAATCAACTTGCGAAACACGAGCTTTACCGGATAACATTATACCTATATATTTTGCAGGTAATCCATCAGCCAATATTGTGTATTCTTTGTCAAAAGTTATTACTTCTGCTTTTAAGCAAACAAGCATGTTCTCTATGTCTGCCGGCGATATTCCTTTAAAAAGAGAACAATTTTGCAATGTAGTAATATATTTTTTCATATTTTTCTCCGTTTGTTGAAAATCCAACATAATTATTTTTTATGATTATACTATAATTCATTTACAGTAACAAATGTTTTTGTTGCCGACATACAACCAAGGAGGATATAATAATGTTAAGAAAGATAATAAAAATTGACGAAAGTAAGTGTAATGGTTGCGGTGCTTGTGCCAAAGCGTGCCATGAAGGTGCAATAGAAATGATAGATGGTGTTGCTAAACTTACAAGGGAAGATTATTGCGACGGTCTCGGTGACTGTTTACCTGCTTGCCCAACAAACGCAATTTCTTTTGAAGAAAGAGAAGTACCTTGCGTTAATCCGAGAACATTTGAAAATTCTGCCGCTGCAAGCCGCCTTGCTCAATGGCCTTGTCAAATAAAGCTTGTTCCTGTAAACGCGCCGTATTTCGAAGGTGCAAATCTGCTTGTTGCTGCTGATTGTTCTGCTTTTGCATACGGAAATTTCCATAACGATTTTATGCGCAATCATATAACTTTAATCGGTTGCCCAAAATTGGATGGCGTTGACTATACCGAAAAGCTAACATACATTATTAAGAACAACAATATTAAGAGCGTTAAAATTGTCCGTATGGAGGTCCCCTGCTGCGGAGGTTTGGAAAATGCAGTAAAAAACGCACTTTTGTCCGGCGGCAAGTTCATTCCGTGGCAAGTTATAACAATTTCAACAGACGGCAGAATTATTTAACTGATACTATTGTATCTCGTTGACACACTTGCCCGTATTAAAAAATTCCGTAATATTATTTATTGTAGTTTCTGCAATGTTTTCAAGAGCTTCTTCTGTCAGAAATGCCTGATGAGAAGTCACTATAACATTAGGCATGGAAATAAGTCTTGCAAGAATGTCATCATCTAAGATATGCCCGGAATTATCCTCAAAAAACAAATCTGATTCCTCTTCATATACGTCCAGACAGGCCGCCCCTACCTGTCTGGATTTTATTCCCTCTAATAATGCGTCTGAATCAAGCAAAGCTCCTCGCGAGGTATTGATTATAATTACACCTTTTTTGCACTTGCCTATTGCAGTCTTATCTATTAGGTGATATGTGTCTTCTGTCAAAGGACAGTGGAGAGAAATTATATCGCTTTCTGTGAAAACATCTTCAAGCTCAACATATTTAAAGAAATTATTGCTTTCAAGTTTTTTATCAGGATACTTATCGTATGCAAGTATATTCATCCCAAAGCCGCTACATATATCTGCAAAAACGCGTCCTATCTTGCCTGTACCTACAATCCCCACAGTTTTTCCATGTAAATCAAAGCCTGTAAGTCCCACGAGGCTAAAATTAAAATCCTTTGACCGTATATAAGCTTTATGAATTCGTCTTACTGATGTTAAAAGCAAAGCCATTGCATGTTCCGCTACTGCATACGGTGAATAAGCAGGAACTCTTAATACGTGTATTCTCCCCTGTGCGTATTTTATATCTACATTATTAAAACCTGCACATCTGAGAGCCAAAACTTTTATTCCCCTTTTGTACATGCAGTCTATAACTTTTTTATTTACGGTGTCATTTACGAATGTGCAAACTACGTCAAAACCCGTTGCCAGGTCTACCGTATCTTCATTTAGTTTTGTCTCGAAAAACTTAAAGTGTATATTAATGTCTTTACCGAATTTCTCAAAGGAAAGTTTGTCATACTGCTTTGTATCAAAAAAAGCAACTTTTATAATATCCATATTTAACGCACCTATCTTATGAAAATATTTTTTATATTATTCTCCGGCAGATGCATTATTATGCTTACAAAAATTCTTCCCTTCTATCCATAAAGAAGTCAAAATACTTGCGAACATTAGGCAAATCAGTCCACTTGCAAACGGATGCAGGATAATCATCTAAATTATATATTTTGGAGTTTCTCATAGAAAGAAAAATAGGAGAATGTGTAGCTATTATAAATTGCGAATCTGTAACACGTGCAGTCGCTTCTATATAATCTAAAAGTTCAATTTGATACTCAATCGAAAGACTGTTCTCAGGTTCATCAAGAAAATACACAGCATCTTCATCAATGCGTTCAATAAAGTACCTCATTGCAGTTTCACCATTAGAGTGAAGATCAATATCTCGCGCCACTCTTCTTTTCACAAAACTTGATTGCGAGCTCTTTCTTGATAATATTTCTCTCGTTTCTTTCCATCTGTCATAATCACCGAGATTTTTTAATCTTCCTATTTCGGGATTATATTGAACCTCTTTGCGAACATTAACATATTTTTCATAAAGCTCATTTCGTCTGTCGTCTATTTTTTCATTTACAGAGCGAGCATACAAAACATAGTCAAAAACATCGTCACTTGTTAAAACGTAGCTTCTTTTGGGCATACTATTATATTCAACAGAGCACATCTCCACGAATTCACCAAAAAGCGGAGAATGATTAAATTCTGAATATCTGACTGCATTCATAATCTGCGCCATAATATTTATCAAAGTGCTTTTTCCCGAACCGTTACCACCATAAAAAAGTGTAATACCTGCAAAGTCCACTTCTCTTAAAGCCTTGTTTGGGAAAATATTAAAAGGATAAAAAGTATTAAAGCAAGTCCTTTTTTCATCTTTAACAAATTCTATCTCCGCATATTCACTTGGCAACACTAACCTTTTAGCATAAATCATTTTGCTCCCCTCCTCCTAAATCGAATGAAAAAAACGTACTATGGCACAATATGCTTTATTACAGGGATTTTTTTAAGTATAAACACGATTGTCACTGCTATCAAATAAATAATTACAGGGCCGGCAAGTCGGAATACAAATCCCTGATATGAAAGCGGCAATATACGAAGGAACAGCCTTAATACAAACATATGTATTAAATAAACACCAAAACTGCAACCTGATAACTTAGATATAATCCGTGCCGCCTTCTTATTATTTTCGAGCTTTTTTATTATTTTGGACTCTTTAAATAAAACAAAAACAGCAATAGCAAGAAAAACAGAAAAGAATTCCGAATATCCAAAAAAAGTTTTGTTTATTACACCATCACGAACAGATAAAAACACTGTAGCCGTGTAGCGCAATAGTATTCCGAAAATGCCTAAACAGTATATTACGATGCGCTTTTTGATGTCAAATTCTGTTGTTGCCAGCAAATAACCTAAAATAGCAAATAAAAGGCAGCCACCCACCACCGGCATTGACAAACTGTAATTCCATTTTAGACCAACAAATGAAAACAGAAATGGTAAAAAGGAGTTAAGTAAAAAAGCAGAACCAAACATATACCAAAGTGTTCCGCGTTCATCCTTAAGCCGCGAAATCACAGGCATTGCAATATAAATTGCAAAAAGCGGTATAAAAAACCAATATACATTTTCTATTGATGTATTAAAACAACGATTTATAAAGTCTTTTTCTCCTATAACAAGCGGATTGATTCTCTTAACCGCGGCGGTTAGCAATGTCCATACAACAAACGGAATAACCGTGCGCATAAATCGCTTTTTGAAGAATTCGGCTGTAGTATATCTACTTCTGTAATTCATTAAAGTAGCACCTGAAAGCATGAAAAATATCGGCACGGGCCAGTAAAAAAGAACCTCTATAGCAAGCGCTTGAAACCAAGCCGCCGTATTGCTGTATGTGTGGGCAATACCATTAGTGTGCAAAAAAACAACTCCCAAAGTCGCGCATATATTAAGTATATCGAAATACAGCACACGTTTTTTTGTTTCAGTTTTATTTTGCTCTGTTTTGTCCATAAACTCCCGACCCTCAGTTTGTCTTGTATATTGTTTTTTTATTGTAACATATAATACATTGTGAGAAAAGAACAAAATATTTTGCGTTTATATTGTTTCATTGATATAATTATTTCAACAAATAAACACGGAGGAATTCTTTTGCTTTTTTCTGTAAAAAAAATAATATTATTAGCATTATTTTTAATAATTATTTTCACTTGCGGTTGTTCTTCTCATCAAATGCAGGTGATTAATTCCACTTATTCTCCCCTTACGGATTCTCCACTTACGGAGTCGCCTTCGGCCATCACACCAACTCCCACTATGGCCGCACTTAATAAACTTATTTCTTTTTCACTCAGGCCTGAAGAGAACCCTTTATTGAGCTCA
This sequence comes from Clostridia bacterium, assembly GCA_017560765.1. Taxonomy (GTDB): domain Bacteria; phylum Bacillota; class Clostridia; order UBA1212; family UBA1255; genus Egerieisoma. The sequence continues at coordinate 24,221 of JAFZEI010000084.1, forward strand.
CCTTTAATATGGTCAGTAGAAGACAATATTGTTTTTTTATCAGTTAATTATTCTATTTCAGACGATATTTTAGAAAATGCAATACCTTTTATTGAAACCTCAAACAACTCATACACAATTGAAAAAATGGACTTAACAAAAGAGCAAACATTGACAATTTCTGACGAAAAAGGTTTGGCGAGAACTTATACTGTTGTTACCAACAGAATTACTTATAATCTGCCCGTTTTCTATATTGAAATTGAAGACGGCAAAGAAGTTACTTCTAAAGAAGAGTATCTTAATGCCAAAATTACAATAGATGCATCTACGGCGAGCGGCCATTTTCCGTCTCTTGAAGAGAAAGATGTACTGATTCGCGGACGCGGTCACTATAGTTGGAAATTTCCGAAAACGCCGTATAAAATTCGTTTCGAAAATAAAACTTCTGTTTTAGGTTTAGAGCCGTCAAAAAACTGGGTTCTTTTGGCTAATTATGTTGACAGAAGTCTTATGCAGAATCACATTGCGTTGGAAATGGGTAAAATCATGGAAAATATACCATATCATTCTTCCCAATATCCTGTAGATGTTTTTGTAAACGGTTCTTACCGCGGAGTTTATACTTTTGGCGAGCAATTAGAAGCAAAAGAAGAAAGAATTAATCTTGTTGAGGATTACGAGAATCCGGATACGGATTATTTATTGGAATTAGGTGGCACAGATGATGGTGATGTATTCGGAAGAGATTACTTTAATGCAGGTACATTAAAATTTGTGGCAATCAAGCATCCTGACAGCACGCGGCTTAGTGAAGAACAAGCTGATTATCTAATTTCATACGTAAAAGCTGCCGACGAAGCAGTGCGAAATCTTGATGGTTACGAAAATTATATCGATACAGATAGTCTTATTGATTGGTTTATCATTCATGAACTTTCTTATAATTTAGATTGTTGTTTTAGGAGAAGCTGCTACTTGATAAAAGAAAAAGGCGGCAAATTAAAAATGGGCCCAATTTGGGACTTTGATTTAGCTTTCGGCAGTTATTTCCGTTACGAGGAGGGCGATTGGGCTTCCGAAGGGTATTCCGATGGATACGTGGGTGTTACTTGGATGAATTATCTTTTAAAAGATCCTTCTTTTAAGGCAAAGCTATATACCCGATGGAATGAAATCAAAAAGCCTCTTTTAGATTGTGCTTTAAATTGTGTTACAAACATGGGTTCTCTTATTGCACCTTCTGCGGAATACAATTTCAAAGTTTGGCCTACATTGGGAGAATCAATACCTTCACAACCTGATTCACACAGAAAATACAATACATATTCATTACAAATACAGCGTTTGAAGGATTTTTTGCAAAGCAGATACACTTGGATGGACTTGCAAATCAGTGCTTACTGAAAAAGGGTTCTATACTCTCTTGTAATTTATCTAAAAATTCATCAACTCCGCCAAATCCACTAACAAAATACTGTCATCAGACTTCGCTTCATTCAAAACAGCCTCTGTAAATCCGGATTTTGAGAAAAGCACATAATAAGAGTTCCTTCTGTTCGTACTAAATACATCTGCTTTTGCTTTCAAATTCTTCAATACAGAAACATCCAGCTTCTCATTGCGCCATTTACACTCTCCGAAAAGATAATCTTTTCCGTCATTTGCAATTAAGTCAATTTCTTCCTGACTATGTGTTGCAGCATTGGTTCCCCACCATCTTCCGATAGAAGTATATAATATTGGCAGTTCTCCGCTCGCATTCTTCGCATTCAGATAATCCATGCAGACTTTTTCAAAAACAAGCCCCATGTAACTGTAGTAATCCGGCTTAATTCGTTTCTCCCATACTGCCTGCTGTGCTCCTGTCTCAATCAATGTTCTGTTTGCAAACACATATCTATACCAGAAGCGAAACATAAAATCAGAAATACCATATATCGTTTTTCGGGAAGATTCCTTTTCTCCGAACGGTGTTTCTTTATGCAATATTCCAAGCTCACACAAAGTTTTGATATATTTCAGGCATTTCGCCGAGTCCTCACCGATTTTAGTGGAAATCTCATTTGCCTTGGTATATCCGCTCGCAATCGCTTCAATTATCGCACTGTATACGCCCGGCTCCTGCACCTCCTGGCGCAATAACAGCAAAGCTTCTTCATAAAGATAAGAGGTTACTTTCAGATATGCTCTCTTAATATTTCCCTCAAAGCTTTCCTTCTCATTTATTTGCTGCAAATACAATGGAGTTCCGCCATATGCACCATACAGCATTAGCTTTTCCTCGTCAGAAAATCCAGTCATAAACTTGGAGCTTGTCTGATATCCAAAAGCTTTCATATGAAGTTGCGCCGTCCTTCTTCCAAAAAGAGGACTTTTTGAACCAAGTACTTCCTTCTCCATAAATCCCATATAGCTTCCGCTTAGAATCAAAAACAGCTTTCTGCTTGTCAATTTATGGTCAATCAGATGCTGTAGTTCTGAAAGCAGTGCTCTATTCTTCTTTACAAGATATGGAAACTCATCAATAACCAGTACCAGTTTTTTCTCTCCCTGTCTTTCATCAATATAAGACAATGCATTAGTCCATGAAGAAAATGGCTCTAAATTATTTTCACCGTAAAACTGAAATACCAGCGATGAGAATTTTTCAAGATTTAACTTATCATTGCTCTGTTCAGCCGAATAGAATATTGCATCTTTATTCTTACAAAATTTGTTCAGCAGTGTTGTCTTACCTACACGTCTGCGACCATACAGTACAAATAATTGAAATCTGTCTTGTGAATATAATTCCTCTAAGTCTGCAAGTTCTTTTTCTCTACCAATAAATACCCTCTGCACGAAACCGCTCCTTTTTAACTCAAAAGTAATTTACTTTAGAGTTAATTATGCATCATTCGTTACGTTTTGTCAATGTGATTCTATCTTTACCGTCCTCTTTTTTCTTTTGCTGCGTATCCTTCGTTGGTTCTCTGTACTTGACAAGCAAGTGAATAAGAAATATAAGGAGTATCGGTGCAGCAACAGCCGGTGTTACTATCAAAGGTTTAACACGAAATGCCTCGTTGGAGACATAAATAATCGGTTTTGCCTCAATTGTTTCAATTCTGACGCCCCGTACCAAAAGCCGATGTGTATTGATGCCGTAAGGTGTACAGGTAAACAAAGTGCAATAGTCACCGCCTTCAATGATCTGCAAATTTGAAATATCATTAGGTTCTATTACTTTTATAAAATCAACCTGATAGGTTAACACTTGATTCAATACGACAATTTGAAATGTATCGCCAATTTCCATTCGGTCAAGGTCGGTAAACAGCTTTGAGCTGGGCAGCCCTCTATGAGCAGACATAATACTATGGGTGTTTTCACCGCCAATAGGCAAACTGCTACCCTCTAAATGACCTACACCTCTATTCAGCACTTCATCCGATGTACCATGGTAAATTGGAAGTTCCACACCAATGCGAGCAATTTTAAGATAACCGATCATATCATTATCAGTTATGCACAGGGTATCGTAGTATCCCGGCACATTTTTATAATCCATCAACGGATAATTTGTTTCATATAGCGCCTTATTGTAAGCATAGGCACGTTCAAAAATAGCACTGTAGTCGTTTTCATCAAGATTATCCAAAACAGCTTCATAGTCAGTAATTGCTCTGCTTTGGGTTTTGCTGTTCCAAAAATCACTAAAGGCAGGATATAACAGAACGCAGATACCTACCAAAAAACCAATGGTTAAAAAGATTACTGTTTTATGTTTTCTCATAGGCATCTCCTTTCTGTTATAGTTTTAGTGGGAGGAAAGAAGATTTTCTCTCCTCCCACTTAGCATCTTTTTATAAGTTTAAGAATTAGTCGGTATAAACAGACATCTTCTTATGAGTAATTAGGAATACTGCGAAGCCGATAGCAAGCAGAGTACCGATAGTAATCAACCAGAATGTACCCATACCACCGGTAGATGGGAGCACAACGCCCTTGCTGTTGTGAACAACAGTATGGGTCAGGTCGTAGTTGATTTCATGGTGAACACCGTCGGTCTGCTGAATATTAGCAACGTTACCATTCTCGTCAGCAAAAATAATGAAAGAACGAATATCTTCACCTGCTTTGAACTCAACAGGCTGTGTTAAAGCATTATAGCCTGCAGGTGCCTCTACCTCCTTCAGGTAGTAGGATCCTTCCTTTAATCCAAGGATAACCAACTTACCGTTTTCCTGAGAAACTACAAGGTTGTCCTGTTCAATAGGTTTGCCATCCTTATCCTTCAGATATTCTTCCAGATATGCCTCATACTTCTTACGGGAAGTCTCTTGCTTAAGACCACTGATTTTTTCAGCAACAGTGTTCAAGCTATCAACAATATACACACCCTTGACATCAGTAGGAATCACATATACGGGCTCAGTGCAAGCTTCATCCTTAAACACACGGAACTTAGCACCGGCAAGATTTTCGCGAGTATTGATATCGTCCTTGAGCAAACCAATACCGTAAACATATGTTACAACCTCATCGGGAGGAGTGGTAAGAGTTTCGTGCTCACTTGTCCAAGAAGCGTGAGCCTTATTGAATCGGTTGCCGTGGGAAGTGTCACCAATTGCAGCGTTAGCTTCTACAACTGCTCTATATTCGATTTCTACTGTAACGGGAGAATCAAACTTGGAATCAGAATTTTCGGGGAAGTTTACAGAGTAAGCGGTAACATCGCCGGCAGCGTTAGTTACGTCACCGATAGTATGATTCTCAAGCCACGGAATAGTGATGCGGAACTTGTCATAGTCAAGATGTACAAGATACCACTGTGCATCGTTACGGTCGCGGTCAGCTTCGGGAATATCTGACCAGTCACCAAAGAATTCCCAGTTATCCGTGTTAACACCGCCCTGAGAGAGATAATATCCTCTCTTAAGCTCTACACCGCCAACAGTTACTTTAAAGCTATTGAACTCGGCCCAGATGGCGTCGCCCTTTTCATCGTGGATTTGGTAGTACTTGATCTTGTTTTCACCATCGTAGTTTGTAGCCACAAAGGAGATCTTATAAGTAACTTCGTCAGCGATATTGGCGGAGTTGGAATCACCCCAAATAGGGTTACCTTCTTCATCTACACCGATTTGAATCTGCTTTTCAAACTCGCCACCGGGCTTCTGGTTCTTATCGATCACGGAGACATCAGGTGTGTTGGAGTTGATGGTTACGGTAGTACCCAATGTGCTGGTGATCAAATAGTAGCCGTAAGGCAGGTTCTCAAATTTTACTTCATCGGAAGTTGCCTTAACGGGTTCAACTGCGGTCTCGTATGTGCCGTTCTTTTCCAGTTCGGTCAGATACTTAATCAGCTCGCTGTCATTGACACCTTCTTTTTTGGTAACGGAGCCGGTGTTGGCATTGTACGTAAAGTAGGTGTTGTCAGCGGTACCATCAGCGCCGAACAGAGTAGCAAAGAACTGATTGTCTGTCTCGATGGAGTAGGAAACTGCGTTGGTATTGCCATCAGCATCCTTGCTGATGCTTGCGTCGAAGATCTTGTAGAGTTCATAGGTTTCGTCGATGGTTGCGTTAGTGATGGTAATGGAGCCTTTGTTCTCTTCCGCAAAAGCGGTAATACCCAGAGAAAGAACCATTGCCAGAACCATAATGATTGATAAAAACTTTTTCATAATGATTTTCCTTTCTAAAAATAATTTTTGATATTAATTCAGAATCAGTCAGGCGCATAAAACAGATTTTTACGCCATTTTGAGAGGCCTTATTTGTTCAACCTCCTTCCATATCTGCGCCTCAAGCTGAATCCGTATACAAACGGGCCAAGCACAAGTGTTAGTCCGCATAGTATATAAATGGGGGTTCCAATGCCGCCGGTAGCCGGCAGATCCACATTGGCAGGCCAATTGACAATATCAATTAGACCTATCTTCTCAAATGGAATACGGACAGCCTCCGCATCTATCATAAGCTTGTTGCATTCAATGCAAGTATCGCTCGTATTAATGCAGAAACAGAGCCAATACTTTGTATCATCCAGCTGATAGGCCGGTGGCGGTTGTATCTCCCGCAAATAGTAAAGAATATGTTCTTGCAAAAATATGCCTTCGATGATATTGGTTCGGAATGTCAGCTGGCCATTGGCATCTGTTACACCAGTGGTGATTAGACCACCTTGCGCATTGTAAAGACCAAATTTTGCTCCCGGAAGTGGTTTGCCGGTCATTGCGCAAGTCTTAAACATATCCACTGTAAAGCTTTTTGCAGCAATATTGATGTCCGCATATACCTTTTCTACACCGGTATCTTTCACCTCTCCACCCCACAAGGAAATGGATGCAGAGTTACTGTAACGTATACCTCCTGTGATCTGTTCCGGCAAAATTAAAGTAGTATCATAATCTAGAATGTACATAACCGGTTGAGGCTTCAGAATCACGATGTTCAGTACATGTACCTTCTTGCCTGAGGTATCCGTTTGATGGCCTGTACCATCATAGGTAACGGTGTAGTCCACTCCCTGCTTAAGTACACTCGTGTGTCCGCTTGCATTTTCAGCTGTGATAACAAGCGAACCACTTACATAAGCAAGAGTATCGGTCATCTCATCGTGGATGGTCAGGGGTGCTCCGTTGGTCAACACTTTTTTTGCTTCGTTGACCGTGATTTTATAATGGGCAGTGTAGCCGTTAAAATCGTGAGTCAGCTGCTTTTCAAACAGGTTTGGAATGAGAACGGTTGCGTCGTCATAGTCCACCTGAACGGAGACGTTGCCGTCTGAAATATAGTAAAGCTGTGCAAGGTTGTTTACCTGATATCCCAAGGCACCGTACTTTTCGACCAAGGACATATCTGTGGTTTTGTAGACGAAAACAAAGGTCATATTCTGTGTTTCCGTCCAACATTGACAGAAGCCGTTTGTCATATAGTTGCCGTCGTCATTTTTAAACCAATATTCTTCACAGCCTCCCCAATGACATGTCGAAGCAGTACATTGGCAACGGCATAGGAGATTAATTGTGCGCGTAGCGGCAACGCCATCAGAAGTCCATGCAACATCCCAGGCAAACATATCTTGGGCTGTAGCATCCTGGACACGGGGGATTTGGATGGTCTGTCCGTTATAGGTAGCCAATACCGTTGCTAAATTGACGTCGTTATGAAGCCTGCCGATTGCCGTGCCTCCGCTGTCAAGCAATTTCATCTCGTCCATAATGAACCAAGAATATTCCGCCCTTTTACCCTCCGGCCGACCGGGAATGGTTGCCTGAAACTCCCACAAAAAGCCGCCGTCTGATGCATCAGACAGGAAAGATCCTTCCTTATCAAGCTCGGCATCCACGGAGCCGTGAGTGAATTCGTTCCAACCCCATGCTGTCTGTCCATCTACAGTAACCTTGTTCTCATAGGCAAATGAGCCCGGGGTATTAAGCTTGGTTGGTGTGGAGGTATAGGAAACCATGTATTCCCATCCCTCGCTACCAAGAGTTATTTCTCCGCAGTAAATACATTCGGCGATTTGTGGAATCTTATAGGACCAGCCGTTTTCATCCCATATTAGGTGAGGGTCGGCGGTGGTGATAGTCCATGTGTGCCAGCTGCCGTCGGCAGCGGTAGCACCAATATTGATACCTGCATCCATATCCGATTGTGTATAGGTATGAGGTTTACCCCATTCCGGCAGCGAGACTTGGTCAGTAAGGATGCTTCCGGGAATCTGAGAATCGGCACGCCCCTTTATTAGTACATTCCAATTTAGTTTGCCGGTTTCAGCGTTGGAAGTACCCCACTTCGACAGCTCCGTGGGATATGTCTGCTGAGCAGGAGGTTCTACCTTGACGGTGATAAAACCGTCGAAATCAATTGGGTCTTTTTGCTCTTGGAAATGTATGCCCATTGTTGCACTAATGACAATATCAGTACGGCTGTTCATCTCGTCGTTGAATTCCATGGTAATCAGACCGGTATCAGTTACAATCCAGGTGCCAACCAACGTTCCGTCCTTCAGAATAAATTGTCCATTACCACCGTCTATCATCAGGCCGTTTGGAATCTGATATTGATATGTTCCCGGAAGGAAACCCTTGGGGCTATTGAATGTCAATGTCAACTTATAGCCCTCGTTAGCCTGAGCAATATAGTTCCCTTGAGCGTCCTTAGGTAGCTCCATATTGTTATGATCTAGCAGAGTGAAGAAATAGTTGCCGCCGTTTGCCTCAAGGTAAGGAATCAATTCTATGGTGGTGCGTGTGGTACGCATTGAAAACCTTCGCACAGGGACTTCTGTCTCCCCTTCGAAAATCTGCACTACCGGTTTATTTGACATTTCCGTTTGATGCGGGATTTGAGTGTCGGGGTGTATGTCTCCTACCATGCCCCAGCCTATGATAGACGGATCTGTGAGCAATAGGATATCAGTTTTTACAGCATTTTCCACATTACCACGAACGACACAGAAGGTGGCATTACAGACCTCTGTTACGATACCCATCGTATTGTTGTTAAAAAATACAAGGTCGCCACTTTCGGGGAAATATTCTCCCACAGGAGCGAGTTTGCCTTGTTCATTCCACAACCGTGCCATAGATGCGGCACCGGAGCTCAATGGGTAAGCATCGCTTGCTCCTGCAAAGTGCAGGCAGAATGACACAAACATGGCAGACCACTCGTTATAGGGCGCTCCGTACCATGCTCCATAGCGTGTATAGCCGTGGCGTATTCCTGCGTTGTCCACCTGGAAGTTCTTTTCGCTTTCTGCATATCCCACCTGGGTTTTGGCAATATTCGCCAGATCCTTTTCCAACTGTCCCGTATAGGGATAATCTGCAAAAAAATTATGCCAATCTAAAAGCATTTCCGTATCTGCATTGGGATCGGAATAGCAGTCGGTAGTGTGAATATGCTCCTGCTTTCCGCAAATCAGCGCAGTTCCTGACATACACTGATCGGTGTGTTTGTGTTCCTCAATGCCACAACCTGCGCTGTTTGCAATGGTAATACCTGTCATACGCAAGTTCCATGTAGTTGCAAGCGCAACGATGAGTGACAGAGATGTTAAAATAGCTACAGCAAACCACCACCGTCGTTTTTCAGTATTCAATTGTAACAAGTATTGTTCAATGAAACTCATAAACGCTTGTCCCTTTATAAATACACTATTTGTTTAAAAAAATTGTATGCTCTTAAACGGCCATACTCTAAAGAAAACTTTTCCGACAATCTGATCCTTTGGAATACATCCAATTACAGTATTACGAGAGTCGATAGAACTTTCTCTCATATCTCCTATTACAAAGTACTGCTCCTGAGGCACTTGAAAAGGAAACTCTAAATCACATTCTCCCAAGGCCTTATGTTCCACATAAGGTTCCTCCAATTTATCACCGTTGAGATATATGGTGCCATCAGTATCGAACTCAATCCAGTCACCGGGAAGACCGATAACACGTTTTATAAGAAGCTTGTTGTTCCATGTAAATCCGCAAAGATCGCCACGTTCAAAGCGTGTTGTTTTCGCAAGCAACACAATGTCACCGTTTGACAGAGTTGGCTCCATACTGGTGCCCTCAATTTGAAGAACCGGTAATATCAACGTTGCAATCAGCACGGCAACGGCGGCCACAATCGTTAAAACGCATACTGTTCCGCGCAAGGCTTTTTTATAGGCTTTCTGTCGGCGATATCGTTTTCGTTCTGATTCAACTTGACTTTTCGTAGGAAGAGATACTTCCATTTTATGTAACATATCTATCACCTGTTATCCGAATGATTCTGTCTAAATTCTTTCATAAATTTTTCTATCACAGAATCGTATTCGCCATGTGTTTTTTTTGCGCCCGCGATGATTGCTTCCGTTCTTGCCTGCGAAAGAATTCTCTGCTGCTCTGTTTCAGTTTCTTCACGGATTGCTTTAATTTCATTCAAGCATTGCTCTGCAGCAGTCTGCGCACTACGAAGGCAGTCTTTAATTTCAAGGGCAGCTTCAGCAATATTGCCGGCGCTCTGCAAATAGAGCCGCTTGTCTTTGAGTTCACTTTCCAACGCTTGCTTTTCTTCGTTCACTTTGTCGAGTTGCAATTGAAGTTGGTAGATAATTTCAATCAGCTGCGCTCTGCTGAGTCTTTTAAATTCCTTATCCGTCATATGCCGAGCCTACTTTCAAATACGAATTTATTTCGAATCTATATTCTACCACATGCTCTCTTACAAAACTCTTACAAATTTCTTACAAGCCTCTTACAAGCCTCTTACAAAGCAAGAGGCTTATCTATTATTTTTCAAGAATTCTCATTTATCCGACAAAATCAAGATGCCAGCTGTCTAAATTACTTTTTACAATCCGGAATTTAGACACTTAATTAAATAAAAAAAATTAGGGCTGTAAAAAAACAGCCCCTTTTTTTGTGTGGCATCTAAATTGACCACAAGTTATGGTTGCATCACCTTGATTAAACGAAACATTTCATCAGGTCCTTCGTCGGCATCGTGTATTTCATCTTCAAACATTTCGTGTTCGGGCCTGAAATACTCGCACCAAAACTGATCAATCTGAAAACCACACTTGTTTACATAGAAATGGATGTTACGCTTCTCAAAATAAGGTGTGCAAGTTTCCCAAACGACCGTTTCGGGATGCAGAACCTCAACTGCTTTCCACGCGCTGTAGCCGATACCTTTGCTATGTGCTTCTGGTAAGACAAAGAGAATATCTAAGTGGTTATGATGCGTCTCCTTGTCAATCGTGAGTATCAATCCACCGACCTTCTTACCATCAAGCATAATACGGTAGGTTTCGCTTTTGGGATTGTCGATAGATTTTTCAATAGTTGTTCGAGAGATGATTTCGCCATCATCGTCAATATGGTCGTCACGTTCACCGAACTCCATCATCGCCCCATACTTGAACGCCCACTGATTGTCAAGGATAAACTGCTCACGGTCGTCTAACGCAAGCGGTACAAGAGTAACCTTCGTGTTCTTCATAATTACCTCCAAAATAAAAATAGAGCTTCGGCTATTGACGTACAATAACCCAAGCTCACTTGGACACCTAATCCGGCATTACGGTACTACGGTACACAGCCTCCGGTGACAAATATTTGTATAAGCATTATACTATAAATATGAACATTTGTCCAATAAGTGATAGGTGTATGACGGTGTCAAGTTATTCTTGGGATTTCAAAAATTTCTGCCACACTCGATATTTTAACGAAAACTCCCGATTTTGTGTCAACTTACTACTTTTGCCTTGCCATATGCTTTCATTAGCACTTTCAAGCCTGTTATAACATTCTGCTTCGATTATTTCAATGCCTTTTCTCTCACATAAATCTCTTAATATTTTCCTATATCCGCTTTTAATTTTCCATATATTTCTGCCCTTCTAAACTTTGGCGCAAAAACAATATGGTGCTTACAATTCCAACTCGTATGTGGTAAACTGTCTTTGTTCATAAAAACCTCCTGTGATTTCTGCGGTCGGCAAACCTGCAGTTATTCTATCACAGGAGATTTTATGCTTGAAGCTAAAGCATCCCGCTCCCCCTGCCTAGCAGGGGGGTATTTTATATACAATAAAAAAAGAGCCGATTCTGCAATTAATTTTTGCAAAACCGACTCTAAAATCGCTTGAAATATTTGATACGGTCGTTCGAACCCATGATGTATGTATTTTGCATCTATGAAACATGAGTAAAATTTTCGACCCTTAAACATCAAAAAAAGCCCTACACGTAGAGCTTTTTCGCGTGGCATCTAAATTGACCACGGTTTATGGCAATTATGGTCAATTTAGATGCCTTATGTGAATGCCAACAAGTTCATGCAAATTCATTCACGCCTTAATATATCTTATCTTTCTCGAATTACCTATTTTCTTAATCTGTCTGTTTTTCACCATAATGCTTAGCACTGCCTCAACAGTAGTTGGGCTTACGTCTGGCAATATATGACAAATCTCCGCTTTTGAAATCGGGACAAGACTATTCAGTACAGTAGCCTCAATTCTCGCCTTCTTTGTAATCTTGCTTCCGTTGACTACAGCAAAACGCTTATCAAGTTCTTTATAGCACATATAAAGAGTTGACAAGAAGTTTTCCATAAATGGAATATAGGTATTCTGGTTTTCGTGCCATCCTATCGATGATTCTTGAAGAGCCTCATAGTAATAGCCTTTATAGTTATTTATCTGTTCCTCAAATGATACATATTTTCCGGCATCATAGCCGTTCTTATAAAGAAGTAGAAGAGTAAGAAGTCTAGACATTCTTCCATTGCCATCACGGAATGGATGGATACAAAGAAAATCAAGTATAACACAAGGAATAAGTAGGAGTTGATTAATACTCGCATCATTTCGTGCGTCCATGTAAGCAAGTTCAAGCTGTTCCATAGCAGCTTCCACCTCAGATGCGGGAGTAGGTTTGAAACGAATTTTTCGATTTCCATCTTTATCTTCTTCAATAATATAGTTATCTCCGGATTTATATTTGCCTCCGTATTCGTATCCCGCAATCTGCATCATTGTTTCATGCAATCTTAAAATATCAGATTGGCGTAAATCTATATTATCATGGTTCAAATGAATGGCATTTAGTGCATCACGGTACCCAACGATTTCACCCTCAGTGTGATTCAACGGTGCACTATTCTTATTTACAATAGCTGCAATACGCTCATCACTAGTAACAATACCTTCAATAGCATTAGAGCTTTTAACCGACTGAACTTTAGCTACAGCTTCAAGTTCAGTAAATATCTTTGCATACTCTTGTTTTCTTACTCCTGCCATCGTTTTAAGCGATGCAATGCTTGATGTAAGATTAATAAGGCCTACAGGTAACAAAGTGTTATTTAAAAAAGAATAATCAAATTTTCTCATTACACACTCTCCTTTTCTGCATATATATTATCACAAAATATGCAAAAATCCAAGTCTATCTGCACATCAATATTCCTAAACAAACATTTTCCATTTAATCCAAAATTCCATCTTCCATTGTCATTTTAGGCATCAATTCATTGTTGAATATGATAATTTACCAAACAAATACCTTCTATGTCAACTTCGGGGCTCTTTTTCTAAGTAATCAATATAAAGCCAATAAGTGTTATCAATGAATTCAAACTCTAATGAATAATCCAATATTTTACCGGATGGTTTATCTGACAATACAGTAAAACCAATATAATAACCGCTTACCGTTTTCTTATCGTAAAGCGTATTAAAATCAATGTTTTCCGTTATTTCTAAAGCATCAAGCGTTTGCCCATTGTCGTCAGAAACAATTTCAGCAAGAATTAAGTTATAATCATCTTCTATCAAGCAAACAGAAATAACCTTTTTGTCATCTTTTTCTATATTAAAGAACAAAAGTTTTCTTCCATTGTTATACTTTTCTGTAACAGCCGCATCGAGTTGAGCCTCATATTTTTCTTTCGTGTGTCTAATGTAGCCACTTACTATGTACATTATGATGGCGAACAGACAAAAGATTAGTGCTACCACCTTTTTCATTCGTTCCTTTTTTTCAGCAGACCGAAATTCACTTTCATATTTAACCATTTCTTTCTCATCAAGTATTATAGAATCAAATTTAATAGAACTGCCACTTTCTATTGATTCAAGATACTTCACTGAAGTATTGTAAAAAGCATCTAGTTTAGGGGCATTTTCAACAAACCATTGAAAGATTTCTTTTGACTTATCAATATTACCAATTTCATAATAAGCTATACAGCAATATATTCATCGCACAAACCATATGCACTCAATCATTTATATCACACAAACTATTGATAAAATCTATATATGTGTGGTATAATATAATCGGTGATGAAAATGCTGATAAAAAGTGTTGTTCAAAACGAGGCGGAGCGCAACGAAAATATGATCCGCCAATATGAGGCCCTGCTTGCCGAGCTTCCTCGTGGCTCGCTGATCTGTCGCAAGAATGAATACTACTATCTGAAATACCGTGAGGATGGGAAGGTTCAGGATAAGTACATCGGCAAAGACCCGGATACCGTGGCTGATATTCGCTGCAAGCTGGAGCAGCGCAAGCATTATACGGAAATGCTGTCCGCATTAAAGCAGGAGCAAAAAGCAATTCAAAAGATATTGGAGGAGTTCGTATGATACTGTATCATGGCAGTACGGTTTTGGTTGAAAAGCCGGAGATCCGCAAGGGCGAGACCTTCCTGGATTTTGGTGTGGGGTTCTATACCACCACTTCCTATGACCAGGCGGAGCGTTGGGCAAAGATCAAAATGCGCCGAGAAAATAAAGATACTGGATATGTGGCAGTTTATAAGTTCGATTATGAGGCTGCCGCAAAGGATACTACTATTCGCAGATTTGAAACGGCGGATATGGATTGGCTGTTGTTCGTAGTGGATAACCGGCGAGGTGTTCCTTTTGCGGAACAGACGGATATGCACATCGGGCCTGTGGCAGACGATAACGTGTATCAATCCATACGCTTCTTCGAGACCGGCATTTTGAACGCAGAGGAAACGGTAAAACGTCTGAAAACGGAAGTGCTGCAGAATCAGTGGACCTTCCATACCGACAAAATGCTGTCCTACTGCAAGTTCATTGAATATAAGGAAGTAAAGGAGGTAAAGCAATATGGGTCAGGAACAGTTTAACGCTATGCTCTCCGTGATCAGTGCGGATATCGCAAAGATGATCGTCCAAAAGAAGAATATCTCCGAAAAGGAGGCTATCAAGCTTCTGTATACCTCCAAAGTCTATGCGGCATTGGAACAGGAAGATACAAAACTCTGGCAGTACAGTACCCCTATGCTTTACTCTCTGTTGGAGCAGGAATGGGAAAGCGGAACAATCCGCTACCCTGATGTGTAAGGAGGGTTGATAATGAGCCGTGAAGCACAGTTTATCGTTTTCTGTATGGAAAGCTACAAGACACACAAGGCATTAACCGGCAAGCAGGTATTTGAGCTTTTCGAGAAATACGGTGTGTTTGAGTATATCCAAGATTTTTTTGACGTGCTGCATACCACGGGGTATCAGTACATCAACAATGACATTGATATTTATTTGCAGGCAAGGAACGCTGTCCTCCCTGCATAACAAGATGGGAGCGTAACCTTCGGTATCAACCGAGGGCTGCGCTCCCTGTCTTTTTTATTAGTTGCCTTTTTTAATGAATTTCTGCGATCACGTTTAACTGCTTGATACGCCTTTTTCCATTTGCTTCCACTTTTTCCGCGCTTGTTAGCCTTATGAAGTAATTTACAGCCCCTTTTTTCGCGTGGCATCTAAATTGACTACAAGTTATGGCAATTATGGTGGATTTAGATGCGTTATCAAATCTCTAATAAATACATATCTCTCGACTACTTAATTTCACTGTTAAAAATATCATATAAATTATCTGTTACACCACTCGATGCCTTAATTGTCGCAATCATTAAAAAATCCGGATCTATAGAGGAAGTTTTACATCCTCACTTTCTAAAATAGCAGCTTTTGCAAAAGTGATTTCAGTCTCTATTTCAGATAATATTTTATCATCTTTAATACCAAATTTATTAATTAGGCTTGCAGTATCGGGATAACAGCCATACCTACTAGCTTCTATACTATATCCCATTATGAAGTTACACCTGCTTTTTGTTTAACAAGCTTTAAATACTCTTCCATTGTGATTTCTTGAGACAAAAGCTTTTTGCAAAGAATTTTTGTTTGTTTTGAAACAAAGAGGCCTTCCATATTAAGCGAAACTTCCGCATTATTTATTGCAACTTCGATTTCTTTTTGACTCATAAAACCACTTCCTTATTCTATATTTATACCACAATTTATTGCACATTGCAATTTATCTCTATACTCATCTTCGTTAAGTCGATTCAAGGCACACCTAATCCTTGATTTATCTATTTTCCTTAACACTTCGTCTTCCACATCAACCGTTATATCTGCTATTGTTTCAATCAATTCTATTTTTGACTCACTATCATTAATTAAAATACTTGTTGAAACAAAGCCATATCCCTTTTCATTTTGTTTGCGTTGAAGATATACTGTATGCTTCATTACTTTTTCTAATTTTTTTAAGTTTTCATGGTTAGTTTCTATCCCAATCTTATTTCCATTCTCGTCAGTCTCTATATGAAACATTTTCTTTTTCCCTTCATCTGTTTGAAGGAAGTCATACAATTCTTTGCCTTCTAACTTCCTGTATCGAACATCGTTATTCTCGGATAAATATGTTCCCTGATTATCTTTGATATAAAATTCTGTACTCATTTTCGTAATCTCCTTTGTTAATTTTTCGTTTTGATGAATTTGAAAAATTTGGAGATTATGGATATTTAGCTATGCTGCAGCTCCACTTAAGGTACATAAAAAAGTCCTTTCTCAAGCGGAAATCTCACTTAAGAAAGGACTTCAAACTCCGTACAAAGCTTTATCGTGCATAAAAAAACGCCGTCGAATCAAGATGCGCA
>JAFZEI010000085.1 GCA_017560765.1 Clostridia bacterium
ATTGTTGAAATTTCCAGTGGTAATTTTAATTGATATGTTGTATTATATCTCTGTGGTTTAGTGTTGTTTTTCATATTTAAATTATACCACAAAAGAGGCTACATTCCCGCTTTTCTGTAGGTTTGTAGCCTCTTCTTTTTTAGGCTGTTTTTTTACAGCCCCATTTTTTTATTTGATTTTTTATTTAAAGTGTTCCCACAGCCATCTGCAGCTCATTTCTATCCAATTCGCAATAGGCCTTTTATCGAAACTTGTTGTTCCAATATCTGTAGTTTGGTTTGCTCTTGCCTGTCCATGTTCGCCTTTTTCAAAAATATGCATTTCAAATTCTATTTTATTCTCCTCAAGTGCTTCAGCAAACACTAAAGCATTCTTAACAGGAACAGCACTGTCTTTGTATGTGTGTAAAATAAATGTAGGCGGCGTATGGGACCCTACATGTTTCTCGCAAGCTGTAAAATCAAGCATTTTATCAAGCTCTTCTTTATCACCCTTTTCATAAAATTCACGCAACAAAGCATCAATCGAACCTTGATGTGTAAAACAACTTGATGTAATAACAGGGTATCCCAAAATTAATGCATTAGGTTTATTTTCGCCATTTTCACATTTTGATAAACTCATTATCTCCGGATCATTCCAATGAACTCCCTGCATTGCTGCAAGATGACCTCCTGCCGAAAAACCTACTACTGCAATTTTTTCAATATCAACATGCCATTTTTCTGCGTTTTCTCGTATTATTCTAATAGCTACAGATAAATCAACAAGAGGATTAGGGTATACAGCATCCTCAGCTACACTATATCGCAAAACGCCTGCGTGAAAGCCATCAGACAAATAGGCAAGAGCTATAGGATCTGCTTCCCTATCTGAAGTCATTGCGTATCCGCCACCGGGACAAACAAGCACAAATGGTCTCAGATGAGAAAGATTGATTTCTGGTGACTCATCTTGTATATAAACATCTAATCTATATTTATCTGAGTTGTTAATTTGAAAAGTTTCTTTTATCATTTAGACTTCTCCTTATTTTAATATTCTATTTAAAAAGCAAAAATCCGCAGCAAACTCCTACGAATCTGTCTGCGGATGAAATCCGAATCAAGGTTTAATATTAAGCCTTAGCTGCGTTCATAGCTTTAGCCATTCTTGATTTCTTACGAGCTGCAGCGTTCTTATGAATAAGACCTTTACCTACTGCTTTATCAAGATCAATGCTAGCTGTCTTAACTGCTACAGCAACCTTCTCGTCGTTATTTGCGATAGCTATCTTGGCTTTCTTAACGGATGTTCTGAGAGATGACTTAGCAGAAGCATTATTAGCTGCTTTCTTCTCGGAAATAATTACTCTTTTCTTAGCTGATTTGATATTCGGCATTTAACTCACCTCCAAAACTTATTCGAGAACCAATTCTCTTTGGCGTGACTTGCTCACGCTCTGGCTATTTTAGCACAACAAAAATATAATTGCAATATATTTTTTTCTTATTTTATATCCATGTAAAATATTATTAAAAGTTATTATAGCTTAAATTTCTTTCTGATTTTAGCCGGTAAAATAAGTGCAAAATCTTCACTGTCCATACCGCCCGTTTTTTTCATTGAAAAAGCATAGACAACAATGCCGACAACAGCAGCAGAAACGAGCGAAAGCGTTTGAGTAAAATAATAATTCATAAAAAGTCCAAAAAGCCAATTCATAAAAAGATATGCAGGAACAGCACCCACTAACATTAATCCGCTGCACAAAAACGGAAGCAACGCTGTGCTTAAAAGTTTCAGCTTAATATTGCGCCTTTTTACAAGGCACAAATGATTGAGCACCAACGGAACAGCGTATGAAACATACGTGGCAATTACAGCACCATATATATTAATGGAAGGAATAGAAATCAAAACAAAGTTTAAAACAGCCTTAATAACAACACAAATAAACATATTAATCATAGCGATAAAAAGGTCATTTACACTTTGCATTATTGAACTTTGCAGATGAACAATGCCCATTAATATTACACTAAACGACATCAAGCATAACAATATTGAGCCATCTCCGAAGAACATCATAACGTAAAGCGGTTTGGCAAATACACACATGGCAACAGCTATAGGAATTGCCACAATATAGCAAAGCTTTACAGCATAATCTGCCTTCTGCTTCGCCTCGGAAAATTTACCTTGTGCATACAAACCTGCCATAACCGGCAACAAACTTATACATAACGCAGTAATCAAGGCTGCAGGCACATTAATTACGGAACGCGTTGCCCCCATCATGCCATGAAGTATTTTACTGACATTCTCGGAAAAGCCCGCATCCAAGAGTCTTCCCTTCATTATGGACGTATCTATCATGTTACCGGCATTTTGAATAGCCGAATTTATTGTAATGGGCAAACCGTAAACAATAAGAAGACGCACTAACTGATTATCAGCCAACCTCTTAACATTCCGTAAATCCTCTCCCGAATAAAGAACTTTTTGCTCCTGTCTTGCTTCCTTATAATATTTAATAACAACGAGTAATGCAACTGCGGCTCCGACCGTTGTACCTATCGTAGCACCTGTAACAGCCCATACTATGCCTTTACTTTTTAAACAAACAATCAGTAATACAGAAACGATTATATGAGCAATCTGCTCTGCTACTTGCGAAACTGCAGTAGGAGTCATGTTTTTAAGTCCCTGCAAATATCCTCTGTAAGCTGAAAGCAACGCACAGATAAAAATAGTTGGTGCAAGCGTTGCTATACCAAGCCAGCTTTCTTCGTTATTCATAACTCTTGCAATCGGTTTAGAAAAAACAATCATAAATACGGACAGAGTAAGTCCGATTATAACCATAAAGGCTCTTGCCATTTTAAAAGCTTGTGTTGCTTGTTTTCTGTTACCTACTGATGTAAGCTCTGTTACTAATTTTGATATCGCCGTCGGAAAACCGGCAGTAGTTAATACATATACAAAAGCAAAAACTTGATATGCGGAATTATAAACACTGTAGCCGGCATAACCGCCTAATAAATGTTTTGACAAAGGCACAAAAAGAAGGGACATTACCTTAACAATAATATTAGCCAAAGAAAGTATAACAAAACCTCTGCCCAGTGATTGTCCTTTTGTGTTTATTGAATGCCCTTTTTCTTCATATAAAGACAATGTCTTTACACCTCCGTGCTTTTTGTAACGCTTT
The DNA here is from genome assembly GCA_017560765.1 of Clostridia bacterium. Taxonomy (GTDB): domain Bacteria; phylum Bacillota; class Clostridia; order UBA1212; family UBA1255; genus Egerieisoma. The sequence continues at coordinate 3,194 of JAFZEI010000085.1, forward strand.
AGTATTTTACAGCATGATTTATTATTCTGCAAGGCAAATAATTTTATCAAAAATTTTCGTGGTTTTCTTTCAATTTAACGAATTCCAAGATTGACTTTTATATTCAAAAAGATTATAATGAAAAATCGAGAATAAAACACGGAGGCACTCTGATGAGCATTCAGCAAAATTCGCAAAGTGCAAAAGAAAAGACGTTTTCAAGAATGATTAAAGTTTATGAAAACGGTAAATTTATCGACAAAGAATTTTTAATATCAAAAGAAAATCCATGTTGCAGCATGGATAAAGTATTCCCATTTCCCCTTACGGGAGAGTTATTCTCTTTTTTATCTGATAAATTAAGTGAATTGTTTATTTTGCCCGGTTTTGTTGATGTTCATGTTCATCTTAGAGAACCGGGTTTTTCATATAAAGAAACAATCGAGACGGGCACAGCAGCTGCTGCAGCAGGTGGTTTTACAGATGTTTGCAGTATGCCGAATATAAATCCCGCTCCTGATTCCCTTGAGAATTTAAAAATTCAATCAGAATTAATTGACAAGCATGCAAAAGTTCATGTTTATCCTTACGGATGTATAACGAGGAGTTCAAAAGGAGATATGCTTTCCGACATGGACAACCTTGCAGAGCATGTTATTGCCTTTACTGACGACGGCAAAGGTGTTCAACAAGACGATATGATGCTTGCTGCCATGTTAAAAGCAAAAAGCTTAGGCAAAATGATAGTTGCCCATTGTGAGGATGAGCGCTATGGCACTTCCCCGGAAAGTGAATTTTTACAAGTAGAGCGAGATTTGAAGTTGGTAAGTAAAACAGGATGCAAATATCATCTTTGCCACGCTTCAACAAAAGAAAGCATACAGCTCATCCGAGACGCAAAAAAAGCAGGTCTTCCCGTTTCTGCGGAAACTGCTCCCCACTACTTGGTTTTCTGCGACGAAGATGTAAAAGACAGCGGTGATTTTAAGATGAATCCGCCTATAAGAAAAAAAGCAGATCAAGAGGCGCTTATACAAGGTATATGCGATGGCACAATCGACATGATTGCAACTGACCATGCTCCTCACTCTGCTGAGGAAAAAGGCAAAGGCTTTAAAAACAGCTTAAACGGTATTGTAGGATTAGAAACTGCATTTCCGCTTATATATACAAATTTTGTAAAAAAAGGAATTATCACATTTGGGCAGCTCATTGACTTAATGAGCAACAATCCCAGAAAGATATTTAACATTCCGTCAAGCAATAAAGACGGCATATTGGTAGAAGTAAACGCAAAGCACATTGTAAAAAGAGAAGAATTCCGTACAATGGGACGAAGCATGCCCTACGATGGTATGGAAGTTTACGGCAAGTGCTTGGCAACATTCATAAACGGGAGGATGGTACAATGAATCACAACAAGAAAATTGTGTTACAAAACGGCAAAGAGTTTTACGGTACCGGCTTTGGTGCTGATAAAGACGCAGTATGCGAGCTTGTTTTCAACACTTCAATGGTAGGATACCAGGAGATTATTTCAGATCCGACTTATTTGGATCAAATGGTAGTTATGACTTATCCTATAATCGGTAACTACGGTATTACAGATGAAGACTTTGAGTCAAAAATACCTGTAATCGGCGGCTTGATAGTAAGAGATTATAACGACATACCCAGTAACTTCAGATATACGGAGACACTTTCTCAAATTTTAGAAGAAAGCAATGTACCGGCAATAAGCGGCTTAGATACAAGAATGCTTACAAGAATAATTCGCGATGAAGGCAGTCAGGTAGCAGTTCTCACATCAGCCGACACGCCTGTTTCCAAAGCAATAGAAATGATTAAAAATTACAAACCTACTGCTGATGCGGTAAAAAAAGTAAGCGGCACTAAAATTTGGTATTCAAGAACAGCCAATCCCAAATATAACATCGTTGCTATAGATTGCGGCATAAAGCACAGCATAATCCGCACATTAAAAACATATGGTTGCAACGTTACTGTTGTTCCCTACAACACAAAGGCAGACGAAATATTAGCGCTCCGTCCCGATGGCTTGCTTGTTTCAAACGGTCCCGGAAATCCTTCTGATGCAACTTGTGTTATTGATACTGTAAAGGTACTTAAAGGCAAGCTCCCAATTCTCGGCATCGGTCTCGGACATCAGATTATAGCTTTAGCTTCAGGTGCGAAAACGTATAAGCTCATTTGCAACAAAAGCGGCAGCCATCCTGTAAAAGATATCAAAACAGGCAAAATTCAATCTGTTTGCCATAATCACAGCTATGCTGTTGACGAAATTTCTCTTGAGAATACAGGACTTAAAGTTACACATAAAAATGTACTCGACGGTATAGTTGAGGGTATAGAAGACACAGCAGAAAAGTTAATAGGTTTCCAATTTCATCCTGAGTGTGCTCCCGGACCGCAGGATGCTGTGAAAGCCTTTGAAAAATACATTGCATTGCTTGAAGCGGAGGTAAAAAAACATGCCTAAGAGAACTGATATAAAGAAAATTATGGTTATCGGCTCAGGTCCTATCATCATCGGACAAGCTGCCGAGTTTGACTACGCAGGTACACAAGCATGTCTTGCGCTAAAAGAAGAAGGATATGAGGTAATTCTTGCAAACTCAAACCCTGCAACAATCATGACAGACACTTCAATTGCAGATAAAGTTTATATGGAGCCTCTTACATTGGAGTACGTAGCTAAGATTTTAAGATACGAAAGACCTGATGCCATTATCCCGGGCATTGGCGGTCAAACCGGTCTTAATCTTGCTATGCAGCTTTCTAAAAAAGGTATCTTAGATGAATGCCAAGTAGAACTTTTAGGTACAAGATTCGAAAGTATCGACATGGCCGAAGACAGAGAAAAATTCAAACAGCTCTGCATAGATTTGGGAGAGCCCGTTTTACCTTCCGAAATTGCAGAAAGTATGGAAGAAGCTATAAAAGCAGCAAATGAAATCGGTTATCCTGTAGTTTTGCGTCCTGCATTTACATTGGGCGGTACAGGCGGCGGTTTTGCTGACAACGAAGAAGAATTAAGAGAAATCGCAAAGAACGCTCTTGCCCTCTCCCCTGTTCATCAAGTACTTATTGAGAAAAGTATCAAAGGTTTCAAAGAAATTGAATATGAGGTAATTCGTGACTCTAACGACACGGCAATCGGAGTATGCAGCATGGAGAACATTGACCCTGTAGGTATCCACACAGGCGACTCTATCGTTGTAGCGCCTTGTCAAACTCTTACAAACAAAGAGCTTCAGATGCTCCGCGACAGTGCTTTAAAAATCATTCGCGCACTCAAGATTGAAGGCGGATGTAACGTACAATTCGCATTGGATCCTTTCTCATTCAAATATTATCTCATCGAGGTTAACCCCAGAGTTTCACGTTCATCAGCTCTTGCCTCTAAAGCAAGCGGCTACCCTATTGCGCGTGTCACTGCAAAAATCGCTGTTGGTATGCACCTTGATGAAATTAATCTCGCTGCTGCTCCTGCTTGCATTGAGCCTGCTCTTGACTATATCGTAGCGAAAGTTGCACGTTTCCCCTTCGATAAGTTTGCAACGGCCTCCAACAAATTGAGCACTCAGATGAAAGCTACCGGCGAAGTTATGAGTATAGGCCGTACGGTAGAAGAAAGTTTGCTTAAAGCTATTCGTTCTTTGGAAATCGGCGCTTACCACTTGTACTTGCCTAAATTTGACAACTTCACAACTGACGAACTTGTGAGCTACATCAGCGACGGTCACGACGACAGAATGTTTGCAATCGCTCAGCTTATCAGAAATAATGTTGACTTGGGTGTTATTTACAATCATACAAAGATTGATATGCTTTTCTTGTACAAATTCAAGAATATAATAGACTTTGAGAAAAAACTCATGGCTAACCCCAACAATATAAATGTTCTTTATGAAGCAAAAAGAATCGGCATAAGCGATAAATATATAGCAAAAGTATGGGGTACGGACGAACTCGAAATTTTCCGCATGAGAAAAGAAAACAACGTATTCCCCGTGTATAAAATGATAGATACTTGCGCCGGTTCAATAGCAAGCGATGTACCTTATTTGTACTCGACTTACGAGATCGAAAACGAGTCAATCGTATCTGATAAAAAGAAAATTATCGTACTCGGTTCAGGCCCTATTCGTATCGGTCAAGGTGTTGAGTTTGACTATTCAACAGTACACGCTATTCAAACAATTAAAAACAGCGGTTACGAAGCAATTATTATCAATAACAACCCTGAGACAGTTTCAACAGACTATACAACAAGCGACAAGCTTTATTTTGAGCCTTTGACTGTAGAAGACGTTATGAACGTTATCACACTTGAAAAACCAGAGGGTGTTATCGCTTCCTTGGGCGGTCAGACTGCTATCAACTTAGCAGATAAACTGGATGCACTCGGTGTTGAGCTTATAGGTACAGGTCTTCAAGCTATCGAAAGAGCCGAAAATCGCGACAGCTTTGAAAAGATTATGGAAGAGCTTCAAATCCCTCAGCCTAAGGGCCGTGCAGTTACAAATATTGATGCAGGTATCGAGGCTGCTGCGGAAATCGGCTACCCCGTTCTTGTTCGCCCCAGCTACGTTTTGGGCGGTCGTGCAATGCAAATCGTACAAAACGAAAAAGCTCTTAAAGTATACCTTCGTTCAGCCGTTGAAGTTGACGAGAAACAACCCGTTTTGGTAGATAAATACATTTCAGGAAAAGAGCTTGAAGTCGATGCTATCTGTGACGGTAAGGACGTATTTATCCCCGGTATAATGGAGCATGTTGAAAGAACAGGTATCCACTCAGGTGACAGTATCAGTATATATCCTACATTCAGCGTAAGCGAGAAAGTTAAAGATACAATTGTTGACTATACAAAGCGCCTCGGTTTAGGCATCGGCATAATAGGTCTTTACAATATCCAATTTATTGTAGATCCTAACGAAGATGTATATGTTATCGAAGTTAACCCACGTTCTTCACGTACTGTTCCTTTCCTTTCAAAAGCAACAGGTTACTCAATGGCTGACATAGCCACAAAATGTATTTTAGGAGAAAGTCTTAAAGACCAAGGCATTTCGATAATTCGTCCTAAAGAAAAAGACAGATGGTATGTTAAAGTACCTGCATTCTCTTTCTCAAAACTTAATGACCTTGATGCCTATTTGTCTCCTGAAATGAAATCTACAGGAGAGGCTATAGGATATGATAAGAAGCTTACAAGAGCTATTTACAAGGCACTTATTGCATCAGGTATGAATGTTGCCAACTACGGTACAATTCTCGTATCCATTGCTGACAAGGACAAAGAGGAAGCACTCCCCCTCATTCGCCGATTCTATCAATTAGGATTTAACATTGAGGCAACAGAAGGTACTGCAAAATTCCTCCGCAGTCACAATATAAAAACAAGAATTAAACAAAAACTCAGCTCCGGCAGTACAGAAATACTTACTTCTATCAGACAAGGTCACGTTAACTACGTTATCAGCACAAGAGACGTTGACATTGCTTCACAGCAAACAGATGGTTATAAGATTCGCCGCTGCGCAGTAGAAAACAACGTAACGATGTTTACTGCCCTTGATACTGTTAAGGTACTTCTTGACGTTCTTGAAGAAATCACGATGGGCGTTTCAACAATAGATGCCCAGTGAAAGGAAAAATAATGGAGCAAAGCATTTTTACAATAAAGGAAAATATTGCCTTAAACACCAATGTTTTTCGCATGACACTAGAAGGTGCGGCAGCAAAAGGTCATAAACCGGGACAATTCGTTAATTTACAATTAGACGGATGTTACTTGCGCCGCCCCATTTCCGTATGCGATTCAACAGATACTACACTTACAATAATGTACAAAGTTGTAGGCAGCGGTACTGAAATACTCAGCAAAATGCAAGCCGGAGAAAAGGCTGATGTCCTTACACACTTGGGCAACGGCTTTGATGTTTCGGCTGATTGCGCTGCACCGCTTTTAATAGGCGGCGGAATAGGTTGCCCTCCCCTTTACAAACTTGCAAAAGAGCTAATCGGAGCAGGCAAAAAGCCACGCGTGCTTTTAGGTTTTAACGATCCTTCAGAAATAATCCTTGAAGATGATTTTAAAGCTTTAGGTTTAGATGTTACGGTCGTAACAAAAGGTTTTGTAACACAAGCTGATATTTTTGTTAACGGTGATTTCGACTACATTTACACATGCGGCCCTATACCTATGCTTAAGGCGATCTATAACGGCAGTAATGTTAGCGGACAATATTCTTTTGAAGAGCGCATGGGTTGCGGTTTCGGCGCTTGTATGGGCTGTAGCTGCAAAACAAAATACGGCAACAAGAGAATTTGCAAAGACGGACCTGTTTTGGTAAAGGAGGAGATTATATGGTAAATAAAAGACTTCAAGTTGAGCTTTGCGGTCTTACACTTGATAATCCCATTATCCCTGCCAGCGGTTGCTTTGGATACGGTAAAGAGTTTGCGGAGCTTTATGATATAAATATTCTCGGCTCATTCTCTTTTAAAGGTACTACTGCCGAGCCGCGTTTCGGCAATCCTACTCCAAGAATTGCGGAAACTCCTTCCGGTATGCTCAATGCTGTTGGTTTGCAAAATCCCGGTATCGACCACGTTATAGCGCATGAGCTTCCCGAAATGAAAAAATATTTCAACAAGAAAGTTGTAGCAAATATAAGTGGTTTTGCTGTAGAAGAATACGTTAAGTGTGCCTCAATGTTAGACAGCGAGGATTCCGTAGGTATATTGGAGATTAATATAAGCTGCCCCAACGTTCACGGCGGCGGAATGAGTTTCGGTACTAATCCCAAATCGGCAGCAGAAGTTACAAAAGCTGTTAAAGCTGTTACAACAAAGCCCGTTGTTATTAAGCTCACGCCCAATGTTACAGATATTAAAGAAATGGCTTTGGCTTGTGAGGAAGCAGGAGCTGATGGTGTCAGCCTTATCAATACACTTTTGGGAATGCGTATTGATTTAAGAAAGAAACGTCCCCTGCTTGCAAATACTTTCGGCGGTATGTCCGGTAGTGCTGTACTCCCCATCGCATTAAGAATGGTTTATCAAGTGGCAAGTGTGGTAAAAATTCCCGTAATTGGTATGGGAGGCGTCACAACAGCAGAAGATGTGATTGAAATGATGTTAGCCGGTGCAACGGCTGTTCAAATAGGTGCTGCAAACCTTGTTAATCCTTATGTTTGCAGAGATATAATTAACGATTTGCCGGCTGTTATGGATAAGTACGGCATAGAGAATTTAAAAGATATAATCGGAGGTGCCCTGTAATGGCAAAAGACGTAATTATTGCATGTGACTTTTCGTCAAGTGAAGAAACATTGGCTTTTCTCGACAAAATGGGAGATCGTAAGCCTTTCGTAAAAATCGGCATGGAACTTTTTTATGCGGCAGGACCTGAAATGGTTCGCCAAATAGTAGCAAGAGGACATAAAGTTTTCCTCGACTTAAAGCTTCATGACATACCTAACACAGTAAAAAAAGCTATGGCTAACCTTGGCGGTCTCGGTGTGTATATGTGTAATGTTCACGCTGCAGGCGGCGTTAAAATGATGGCGGCTGCTAAAGAAGGACTTTTGGCCGGTGCGGAAAAAGCTGGCAGTGAGCCTCCAATGCTCATAGCTGTAACGCAGCTTACTTCTACTGACGATGATATGCTCAAAAACGAGCTTTTAATAGGCGCATCTATGAATGATACAATTCTTAAATACGCTGAAAATGCTGCCGAAGCAGGTCTTGACGGTGTTGTTTGCTCTCCTTTAGAGGCAGGAATGATTTCAGACCATTTCGATAAACTCGGCAAAGAATTTATGACAGTAACTCCCGGAATTCGTTTTGCAGGCGGCAGTGTTGATGATCAAAAACGTATCACTACTCCACGTCAAGCTCGCGAAAGAGGTTCTGACTACATCGTAGTAGGCAGACCTATTACTGCAGCCGCTGACCCGGTAGCCGCTTATGATAAGTGCGTAAATGACTTTTTAACAGATAATGAGGAGATGTAAAAATTATGGATAACAGACAAAAATTAATCGCATCAGATTTACTTTCAATAAAAGCAGTATTTCTTCGTCCTGACGAGCCTTTCACATGGGCAAGCGGTATTAAGAGCCCTATTTACTGCGATAACCGCTTGACACTTACTGCGCCCAATGTTCGCAACGACGTTGAAAACGGTCTTTGTGAGCTTATTAAAGAGTACTACCCCGAAGCGGAAGTTCTTATGGGCACAAGCACAGCAGGTATCGCTCACGCTGCTATTTGCGGACACATTCTTAATATGCCTATGGGCTATGTTCGTTCCGGCAACAAAGACCACGGCAGAAACAACCGCATCGAAGGCCGTTTAGAGGCTGGTCAAAAGGTTGTTATAGTTGAAGACCTTATTTCAACTGGAGGCAGCTGTATAGAGGTTGCGGAGGCTCTTCGTGAGGCAGGCGCTGATGTTTTAGGCGTTGTAAGCATTTTCACATACGGAATGCAAAAAGGTCTTGACAGACTTGCTGCTGCAAACTTAAAGAATATCAGTTTGACAAACTTTGACACTATCGTTGAAGTTGCAGCAGAAACAGGATATATTCAAGCTGCAGATAAAGAAAGACTTATAGCTTTTCGTAACAATCCTTCTGACGAGAGCTGGATAAAGGCATAAGGAGGTACGTAATATGAAGCATGTTCTTGATATTACTGACCTTTCTGTAGAGGAAATCAACAGTCTTATAGATACTGCAATTGATATCATTAATAATAAAGAAAAATACCAAGAGGTTTGCAAACACAAAAAGCTTGCTACGCTTTTCTTTGAACCGAGTACTCGTACACGTCTCAGCTTTGAGGCTGCCATGTTAGAGCTTGGAGGCAGTGTGATTGGTTTTTCGTCTGCTTCAAGCAGTTCTTCTTCTAAGGGTGAATCTGTACAGGATACTGTTAAAGTTGTAGGTTATTATGCTGATATTATTGCTATGCGTCATCCTAAAGAGGGCGCTCCGATGGCGGCTACTGCTGTTTCCGACGTTCCGATAATAAATGCAGGTGACGGTGGTCACCACCACCCTACTCAAACGCTTGCTGACCTTCTTACAATTCATCGTGAAAAAGGTCACTTTGATAATCTGACAGTTGGTTTTTGCGGTGATTTGAAATTCGGTCGTACCGTTCACTCCCTTGTTAATGCTTTATCTCGTTATACCGGTATCAAACTGGTATTTATTTCTCCTGACGAGCTTAAAATACCTCAATATATAAAGACTGATATAATCGAAAAGAACGGTATGCCTTATGTTGAGACTCAAACTATGGAGAGCGTTATGCCTGAGCTTGATATTCTTTATATGACGAGAGTTCAGGGAGAGCGTTTCTTTAATGAAGCAGACTACATTCGTTTAAGAGACTATTATATTTTGACTCCTGACAAGCTTGAAAATGCTAAAAAGGATTTGTGCATAATGCATCCCCTGCCGCGTGTTAACGAAATTGCGCGCAGCATTGACAGCGACCCTCGTGCTTGTTATTTCAAGCAGGTTGAGAATGGTAAATTTATGAGAATGGCTCTTATCATGAAGCTTTTGGGAGGTATTTGATATGACAATTGACCAAATTGACAACGGAATAGTTCTTGACCATATCAAAGCGGGCAACGCTATGGCCATTTATCGCTATTTAAAGCTTGATGAGCTTGATTGTACTGTTGCTGTTATTAAGAATGTTAAGAGCGTTAAAATGGGCAAAAAGGACATTATAAAAATTGATTCTCTTATTGACATCAACCTTGATGTTCTTGGCTTTTTTGATGAGAATATAACGGTTAATATTATTCGTGACGGCAAAAAAGTTGATAAAAAACATGTTAGTTTGCCTGAGAAGATTATAAATATTGTCAAGTGCAAAAACCCTCGTTGTATTACATCAACCGAGCAAGAGCTTGATCAGGTATTTCGTCTGACAGACCCTGAAAAACGTGTATACAGATGTATGTATTGCGATTCGAGCAATAATTTCTTACCGTAATCACATGTTGCCAAATAGCTTCATTATTATTGTCAGCACAATTACGAAGCCAAAATTAAATAATGAAAAAAGAATTATATAGCTCTTTTTCTTGTCCGGATTATGTTTTGAATATTCGCGGAATGTTATTAAACTTGCAAGTGAAGCAATTAATGTACCTGCCCCGCCGATATTCACGCCAACAAGAAGAGAGCTGTAATTTTCTGTAAATTGAGAAAGCAAGATTGCAGATGGTACATTACTCATAAATTGACAGGAGAATATGCTTACTAAGAGCACATCTTTATTTAATATGCCTGAAATAAATGTGTTTACTGCATCTATCCTCGCCATATTCCCTGCAAATATAAAGAAAAATACAAATGTAAACAATAGCGGATAATCCACATCTTTTAATGCTTTTTTATCCATGAAAAACAACGCTATTGGGATAATAATCAGTCCTATCCAGTATGGGATTCCTTTAAATACAATTAAAATTGATAATGCAAAAAGTACAAGATATACAGAAGTCTTTTTCCAATTCATTTTTTGGATTTCACCTTGTAATTGAAGCTGTTCTGACTTCACAAACAAGCAACATACTGTTATTAAGGCAATGGCGGCAATAAAAGGCAAAGCCATAATCTGCATAAATTCTAATGTGGGTATAGAAAATTTACTGTATAAGTAGAGATTTTGCGGATTTCCGAATGGTGTGAGCATACCGCCGAGATTTGCGGCAATGTTCTGCATTATAAAAGTAAATGCCATGTGTTTCGTCTTGCCTGTGGAACTAAGCACGAAATAACCAAGAGGCAAAAAAGTCAAAAGCGCCATATCATTTGCAATAAGCATTGAACCTATAAAAGTTATGTAAACCAAAGCTAAAATGCATACTTTAATATTGCCGAAGAGTCGAACTATTTTTTGTGCTATTATGTAAAAAAAGTTGACATTTTTTAAAGCGCAAACTACAGCGAGAACGCAAAAGAGACACGTAAGTGTCTTGAAATCAAAATAAGAAAGATATTTTGCATCCGGCGGAACAATCATGGACGTTATAAAAGCTGCAATAAAAGCTACTGTCATTACAACATTCTTTCTCAGAAAAATACCGATTGACATAAGAATTTCATATATATATCCATGCAAATGCTCATGATGATGTTTGCGTCGTTGTCCCTGCACGATTGCTTTTCTCATTTTATACCTCTGAAATGTAATCAACAGCGTCACATTATACTACTTTTTGTAAAAAAATCCAGCTTTATTTATTCTGTATTTTACTTGACAAAATTAAAGGTGATATTATAATAAATTGTGTTAATTTCTACTGAAAGCTGTGGTATTTTGAAACAAGAAAACAAAGATATTTTTGATATGGATTTTATGTGCAAAAAAGACACTTTAGAGGAATCTGCAAAGAAAGAAAATGATTTCTTTGAGCTTTCCATGATGTCTAATAAGGCTGCCGCTTTATGCGAGGAAGAACATATTACAACTTCAGAAATTGCAGAACCCACAGCAGAAGAAGAAGTTGCCGAGGATATTTCCGTAGAAGTTCCTGCTGAGTCACCTGCGGTAATTTCAGAATGCACTGATGAGAACACAAACGAATCCGCCATCGAAGTAGAAATTATAGAAAAATCTTTTACAGAGACTCCTGCAGAGGATAAAAAGCTACCTCAAAAAGAAAAATCAAAGGATATTCCGTCAAATGATAATGACAGCGTTATTGTCAGCGTAGTTAATTGGGGAAAATCCAACGATAGAACTCCAAAAAAATCAAAAACAGCTCCTACGGATAAACCTATCTCAAAAAAGAACGACACGATTATCTCTACCGATGATGGTTTTGAGATAAAATTATGCAGCTTTAAGAGCCTTGCAAATAGAAAAGACAATACTAACAATACAATAAAAAAAAAATAAGAGAAATTTCTAAAGAAGTGACTGTTACAATCGGTATTTTTGCTCTTTTGTTTGTTTTGATAGTTACTTTCAGTATTTATATTCACAGAAAAAACGAAGTAAGCGGCAGCTCTATGGAGCCTACATTAAGTGATGGGGACAGCGTATACACAACGATGCTTCCGTATATTTTCGGAGATTACAAAATCAACGACATTGTCATAATTGACATAGACCTTGACAGTAGTTGGTCATATTTCCATTTATTCGGTCAAGTATTTTCCAAGAAAAATCCCGACACTTTTTGGATAAAAAGAATAGTAGGTCTTCCCGGCGATGAACTGCGTTTTGAGGGCAATAAATATTACCGCAACGGAGAATTAGTAGAAGAAGACTTTATAAAAGACCAAAACGTACTTGCCTACCCTGTTGATACAACAATTATCGTGCCTGAAGATTGCGTATATGTTATGGGAGACAATCGTAATGTGAGCAAGGACAGCCGCGATGCAACAGTAGGTCCTATCCCCTCATATAAAATAATCGGATGCATGTGGAAAAAATCTTAATTTCGCATAAAAACCCTTTACAGCACATATAAATTCAGTATGTTTACACTGTGCGAAGGGAGATTTTTATATGAATACCGAAAATTTTCTTACTATAAATGAAGCCTACGGCTTTAATCCAATAAACTTTATACAGACAAGAGACGGCTTACTTTTTACCAACAAATCTGCCGTTTCAGAAGCTTATATATTAAAACAAGTTGACGAAGGTTTTGAAAGAAAAAAATTTATCTATTCTGTTCACAATTATCTGAACAGTCGTGGTTTCTCAAATACAGATGGCATCATTCTAACAAAAAACAATGAGCTCACTGTAAATATTAATGATAAGAAGTACATATGCAATAAAGTCGTAAGCGGGCGACAAGCTTCCGCAGATAATTTGCAAGATGCAAAAAAAGCAGCCGGACTACTGGCGCGCATGCATAATTCAGGAGACGGCTTTACGACGGAAAAGGCAGCATCACTTAACAGTGAAGTAGTATGCGAAAGCGAAATAAACTACGTAAAAAACGACTTAGGGCAGCTCCAGGAGCTTTTCGAACACAGAAGCAAAGAGCTGGCACGCTTTAATAAGCTGGCAGCACGCGGAAAAGGTGTTTTTGATTATGAATATAAGTCAATTGCAGACAAATACTGTAATAGAGCCAAAGACTTATGCCGAGCTTTAAAAGAATCAAAATACGAAGAAATTTCTGAAAATTACAGAAACACAGGTGCAGTATGTCACAAAGATTTTGCATTTCATAATGTCATGTTAAGCGATTCCTCTAATGGCGGCATAATAAATTTCGACCGTGTTTCCATCGACCTGCCGCTATTTGATTTAACGAATTTGATTAAGCGTCGTATGAAAAAATGCGGCTGGCGTGTATCCGAAGCTTATGAAATATTAGAAGAATACAGCCAATTGAGAGAGCTTTCCAAATATGAAATTGAAATAATGCGAATTATTTTAGCCTTCCCGCAAAAGCTCTGGAGAATTGTAAATAAATATTATAATACAAGACGCTCTTGGTGTGAAAAAAGCTGTCTGATAAAACTCGCGGAAATAGAAAGCGAAAACGAGATAATAGATAAATTTTTAAAAGAGTTTATTTTTTGATTCCGTGCATCTTAAGCCCTGCTTCATACGCTACAAGAGTAGAGGCAAAACCAACATTTAAAGATTCACAAGAGCCAAGCATCGGAATTATTACAGGCTCAGCTACAGGCAAAGTTCTCCAATAAGGTGATATTCCCGTGTGCTCGTTACCGGCAACAATAGCAATGCGTCCTTTGTATTCAACATCGCAATATGCCTTTGTCGCAGTAAGGTCTGTAAGAACAGCTTTAAAGTTATTTTCAACAAGCCACTCGCCAACGTCGGTCATTTCCGCTTCTGCCACCGGCATCATAAAAGATGCACCCAGCGCAGAACGCACCAGACGGCTGTTTGAGAGCTTTACCCTGCGATTGACTGCAATTGCACCACACCCGCCTGCGCAGTCAAGAGAACGCAAAATAGCGCCAATATTGCCCGGTTGCTCCTGCCCGTCCAATATCATAATCAACATATTATCATAAAGAGGCATATTATCTAAATTATACAACTCGCGACGAGCAATAATAAAGCAAAAATCTGCTCCGTCGCGGTCGCTTATTTTTTTACATGCTTTATCAGATACAGCATAAGAAGCTTTTGCATAATTTACAAGTCTTTCTGTCAGTTTTAATTCACTTTCTGAAAGTCTGCCGCCTTGCAAGGCATCACTGCTTATAAAGAAATGTGAGATGTGCATTCCCTTATCCATAAGCTTTTGGGCTGCCCACAGACCTTCACAAATAAAGCTTTCTTTATCTGTTTTTGTGGCGCTTCCCTTCCCTGACAAAAGCTCTTTTGCAAATTTTACCTCATCGGAGGCTATACCGCATATATTACATTTTGATAATATTAATTCTGATTTATCCATCTTTATTCTCGTTTCTAATAATTAAACGTGTGGAATTGCCAATGCATGGCTATTCCGGCTGCTATTGTTAAATTTAATGAATCCACAGTATTAAGATGTCTTATGCAAAGCGGCGTACCGACCTTTAAATAGCCATCGTCAAGTCCCCTTGATTCATTTCCAAAAATAAGGCTGCACGGCCTGTTTGGTGCCTTTTCAGGCGTAAATTGCTCCAAATCTCTGCCTTTTAGCATAAACGGAAAATATTCCCTCTCCCCCGCTTCTGCGGCATATTCCGCAAAGCTCTTATATGTATGAATACGTACTCTGAAAAAGGCCCCCATAGACGCTCTTATAGTCTTTGGGTCAAAAAAATCAGCCGCCGGCTCTATTATTGCAATATCAAAAAAAGAAAATGCAGCGGCCGTTCTTAAAATTGTTCCTAAATTTCCCATATCTGCCGGATTAACGAGAACAATGTGTTTATTGCTCATGTTTAGCTTTTGCTGCCTTTTCATAAAAACACCCACCGCCATTACACTGCCTTTAGGACATATTCTGGCGATGGTGTTGTCATCTTCTTTAAATGGAATATTTAAAGCGCAGCATTTCTCTTTAAGAAGTGCTACGCCTGTATTATTATTGCTTTTTGATGAAATAATTACCTTAATAACCGTATCCGGTGCATTTTCGATTAATTCAACAGTAGGGAAAACGCCCTCGGTATATGAATATGTAAACTCTTTTTTATACGGCTTTACGCGCATATCCTGCGCCGCGGATAAGTTCTCCATAATCGCATCAATATTTGTAAATAGTTTTTCTTCTCTCGAATTCTTCTTGTTCGATCATCTTCTCGGCTTGGTCGGAAAGTTGCTGTGCCCACTCTGCCATATCATCAAGTATAGCCTGTGTTTCAGAATCCTCATCACACCAAATAGGCTCTACGCAATGCTTTGTACCAAGAATTACAGAATCTGTAAGCCAATCTTTTTCGAGCTTTGAAAGTGCCTTTGTATCATCCTTCATACCTGTTGAGAAAAGTGCTACCTTTCTGTCATACACTTTAATAACATTGAAGAGTGTATTATATACGGGATTGTATGAATCATACCAAACAGGAGTACCGATAAAAATAAGATCGTAGTCACGGGGATCCCATTTAAAAGGGAAAATATCAGGCTTCTTCTTGCCTAAAACTTCAAGGCGAAGCTTAAGGTTATTAATAAAACCAAATCCCTTAACCTTTTTTACTCGTACAAGGCGAGCTACGTCAGCACCTATTTTATCAGCAATTGCATGTGCAACTGCGTCTGTATTACCGTCTACCGATGTATACAAAATCAATTTCTTCATTATTAAAGAAACTCCTTTCGAACTTAAAAAAATTCTCTCTATAGATTACAATCTTTTCCACTCTTTGTCAACTTATATTTTTATTCGGCAAGCATGCTGTTCATGTCATAAAAGCCTGCAGGCTTGTCCTTTAAGAAGAAGGCAGCTTTTACGGCGCCGTCTGCAAAAAGGCTTCTTGACATTGCTTTATGTGTTACTTCTATGATTTCATTTTGTCCTGCAAAAATAACCTGATGATCACCCACAATATTACCGCCCCTCACTGAGGATATGCCGATTTCCGTAGGCTTACGCTTTGCACGCCTTGAGTGCCTGTCATACTCGTAGTTAAACTTGTCCCCCTCAGCCTCATTAATTGCATCGGCAATTGCCAATGCTGTACCGCTGGGAGCGTCCAATTTGCGATTATGGTGCTTTTCTACTATTTCTATATCATATTCTTCTCCCAAGAATGCCGCTGCTTTTTTTGCAAGCTCTTTTAAAAGACATATACCAAGGGACATATTTGCTGACCAAAACAACGGAATCTTTTTTGCCGCCTCTGACATAAGCCTTTCGTCATCTTTAGACAGACCTGTTGTGGCAACAACGACTGCTATATTATTTGCTACGGCATACTCTAACAATCCGGGCAAAGCAACAGGATTTGAAAAATCAATTATAACATCTGCCTTTGCATCTGACGGAATACTCTTTGCCCCTGCATACACAGGTACCTTCCCCGTGTTGTCTGCCTCAATATCAATCCCGTAAGAAACGCAAGCTTTATCAGAAAAGGCAGTGGTAACAATTTCTGCTACCACTTGACCCATTTTTCCTTTATATCCATTAATTGCAATATTTATCATTTAATACCACCGATTTTCTTAAATTCCTCAATTGCCTTGGTAAGTTTTGCTTTATTTTCATCCTTCATATCAACTAAAGGCAAGCGACATTTTCCGCCGGGAAGACCTATAATGTTAACGGCCTCTTTAACCGGTATAGGATTAACTTCACAGAATAAAGCCTTAACTATATCTTGACATGCAACTTGCATTTTCCAAGCCTTCTTAATATCTCCGTCAAGATATGAATGTACCATTTCGCTCATATATGAAGGAGCAATGTTGGACACAACAGAAATAACTCCCAAGCCGCCGGCACTCATAAGGAAGTGAACCAATCCATCCTCACCGGAATAATAATTAAGCTCGTCGCCGCAAAGTTTTACAATTTCCGGTAGTTGCAAAAGATTACACTCTTTAACAGCGTTAATATTAGGAATCTTGCAAAGTCTTGCGTAAGTTTCAGGTGTAATGTTAAGGTTTGTTCTACC
>JAFZEI010000086.1 GCA_017560765.1 Clostridia bacterium
AATTTATTATAATTCATTAAAATTTATTATAATCTATTGAATTTTATTTTAATTAATAAATTGATATTAAGAGAGTTTTTTATTTTCTCCTGACGATTTTTACTTAGAGAGGTATATTTAAGTAAAAAATTGGGATTGGGGGTTTGGGATTGAGAATTTAAGATTAAAGGTTGAATATTAAAGGTTGAATATTAGAGGTTGAAGATTAAAGATTGAGAATTGAGAATAAAGAATTAAGATTTATAATAAAAAAATTGAAAATTGAAAATCTGGGATTTGCTGATAAATAGATAATATAATAAACAGAAGAATAACAAACAAAATATATCTTCAGGCAAATAAAATTGATAAATAAATTTCTATGCCTTTTGATAAATAAATTTCTATGCCTTTTCTCTTGTATTTTTCTTTTCTTTGTTTTAAACTTACCACTATATAAAACTTTTAGAGGTTTTTATATGGAATTCCGCGACGCATTATATTCAAGGCGCAGTGTGCATTCATTTACTGGCCGAATTGTAACAAAAAGTAAAATACATTCAATGCCTATACCGATAGGCGAACAGGATGAGCCCGTTACATCGGAAACCGGAAAACCAATAGAAGTTGCTGTTACCCATATAAAAAAATAGCTTTCTCGGAGGTATAAATATAATGAAACTTGTTTTGCTGACAGCTCTTGGCGTAGGCGGAGCGACAATACTCGGTGCGATTATAGGCTTCTTATTTAAAAAAGCGTCTCATAAATTTAACGATATAATTCTATCCTTCGCTGCAGGTGTAATGCTCGCAGCATCGGTTATAGGACTTGTGCTGCCTTCTTTGGAACACGGAAATGGCAGTACGGCCGTTGTTGTAACGATAATAGGTGTTTTTTGCGGCGCATTTTGTGTAAATATAATAGACAAAGTAGTGCCTCACCTTCATCGTATTACAGGGGTAGACCAAGAAAATCATCCCGAAAAAACAAAACAACTAAACAAAATATTGCTTTTTGTAATAGCAATTGCCATACACAATCTTCCCGAAGGAATTGCAGCCGGTGTCAGTTTCGGTACAGGAAACACGGCTGACGCAATTACTGTTGCAGGCGGCATAGCGCTGCAAAATATACCGGAGGGCATGGTTATTATTGCACCTATGCTGGCAAGCGGTATAAATTCAAAAAGGACTTTTGTTATAGCCATGGCAACGGGCGTTGTAGAGGTTTTCGGTACACTTTTAGGTTATTTCGCTGTCAGTATTTCTACAGCAATACTTCCTTTTGCTCTTGCTTTTGCCGGCGGAACAATGCTCTACGTTATCAGTGACGAAATGATACCTGAAACACACGCACATGGCTGCGAAAGAGGAGCTACCTATTCATTACTTGCAGGTTTTTGCGTAATGCTGGTATTTGATTACTTGTTGGGATAAATCTCCTTAATATTGGATAATTCATGAAATGAATTAATATCCGTTATAAAGCAAACTGCATAATCGCCTTGGATTTTGACGCAAATATATTTGGTTGTAAACACACATGATAGTTTTGCTACCAAATATGTGTCTCCTGCAATTACTTTTTCGGAACATTGCACCTCGGGGTCTTCCTCGTACAAATCTTGAAATCTCTTTACCATAAGTGATATATAATCATCGTCGTCATAATTTTTGCCAACCCATTCAAATTCTAAAATAAAATCGTAATGATGTTTGTATCTGTCAACGGAAACGAAACCAAACTGCATGCCACCGGGTGTGCTGCCGTTGTGCTCAAACTTTTCGTAAACGTTGCGCTTATTACTTGCTCCGAAATTCTCTACAGAAAAAGATATATTTGCCCATTCGTTTATATAATATCCGTCTTCTACGTAACCGGTTGAAAAAGCTTTCTCCTGTGAGGAAGGATTTTCCGAAGGTATTAATGAATCTTTAAAATTCAAGACCGTAATTAAACCGATTATTACTGTTACAGTAATTGCACTGCAGACAATCAGGGCTATAAGCCAATTTTTAAGCCCTTTTTTTGCTGGCTCCGGAGTATTTGTATCATTTGTCGGCTTTGGATATAAAATCATATCGGGATACAGTTGCGGCTGGCTGTGTGTTTGAGGAGAGGAAGAATATTCCGTCTCTATGGCAGGTGCGGGAGTGCCGCAGATAGGACAGAACTTCATACTATAGCCCAATGTGTATCCGCATTTTTCGCAATTTCTGTTTAACATAATTATTCTCCGTTGCATTAATTTTACCTTTACGCAAATTGTAGCACTCTTTTTCAGTGCGTGTCAACAAATCTATTTAGCAATTATGTTGTTGACAATGAATTATTAAAGTGATATTATTTTGATATCATAAATATTTCAAAGGAGATTTTAAGATGAAAGAAATAGTTTTAGAAAAAAAGAAAAACGGCATGGCAATGCTGCTTGTGATAATATTTGGTATAATACTTTCTGTTGCAGGTATAGTTATTGGCGGAATATGTATAGGAGGAAATACTGCATATTTTGGTGTGCCGCTTCTAATTGTATCAATTTTAGCAATGGTATTCTTTTTTATACTTACGGCAGGCCTTAAAGTTCTTAAACCTCAAGAAGCTTTAGTGCTTACACTTTTCGGTAAATATGTCGGTACACTCAAAAACGACGGTTTTTATTTTGTGCATCCATTCTGCACAGCATTTAATCCGGCAGCGAAAACAAAACTTAATCAGAGCGGCGATGTGACGAAGCATGAGATTTCCGCAGCGGCAAAACAAGAAATTGAGCTTGTAAACAATAAAATATCGCTTAAAATTATGACTCTTAACAATAACAGACAAAAAATCAACGACTGCCTCGGAAATCCTATTGAAATAGGTATTGCTGTTACATGGAGAATTGTTGATACTGCAAAGGCTGTGTTTAATGTAGATAACTACAAAGAGTTTTTATCGCTCCAGTGCGACAGTGCATTGAGAAATGTTGTAAGACTTTATCCTTACGATGTAGCACCAAATGTTGATACAACAGGTGACGGTATTGCAGATGAGGGTAGCTTAAGAGGTTCGAGCGAAGTTGTCGCAGACCGTATCAGAGCTGAGATTCAAGAAAGAGTTCAAAATGCAGGTATTGAGATTGTTGAAGCAAGAATTACTTATCTTGCATATGCTCCTGAGATTGCAGCCGTAATGCTCCAGAGACAGCAGGCTTCTGCTATAATTGATGCACGCAAAATGATTGTTGACGGTGCTGTTGGTATGGTTGAAATGGCTCTTGAAAGACTTAATGAAAATCAAGTTGTACATCTTGACGAAGAAAGAAAAGCGGCAATGGTTTCTAATCTTCTCGTTGTGTTGTGCGGAAATCACGACGCACAACCGGTAGTTAATTCCGGTAGCTTGTATTGATTATAAAATAATTTTTGAAACAATAGGTGATTAATGTGAATGATTCACAAAAAAAACAAGTCCCATTAAGATTGTCTCCGAAGCTCTACGCGGCAATTGCCGCGTGGGCTGAGGATGATTTTCGTTCTGTAAACGGACAGATTGAATATCTTCTTACCGAATGTGTAAGGCAAAGAAAAAAGAACGGCAAATATGTATCTGACGAGATAGATATTCCTCCGGAACTTGATATAGAATAAACGAGGAGAGCAATAAATGAGAAAAATTATAGAGATAAGTAATCTATATAAGTCCTTTGGCGAGGTTAAAGCTGTACAGGATTTATCTTTTTGCGTTAAAGAGGGCGAGCTGTTTGCTTTTTTAGGCGTAAATGGTGCGGGCAAATCTACTACCATTAATATTATGTGCGGGCAGCTTGCGAAAGATTCAGGTACTGTTGTGATAGACGAGAAAAATCTTGAGTCTGATGTAACAGGTATAAAGACCGAGATTGGAGTAGTGTTCCAGAATTCCGTATTAGACCAAGCCTTGAGCGTGAAAGAAAACTTGAGAAGCAGAGCTGCACTTTATGGAATTGCCGGAGAGGAATTCCGTAAAAGATTGGAGGAGCTTAGCAAATTGCTTTCTTTTGAGGATTTGCTGAAAAGAACGGTGGGCAAGCTCTCCGGAGGACAACGAAGGAGAATTGACATTGCAAGAGCGCTTTTGCATCGACCGAAAATTCTCGTTCTCGATGAGCCCACTACGGGACTTGATCCTCAAACGCGTCAAATTATATGGAATGTTATAGATAGTCTCAGAAAAACGGAAAATATGACAGTTTTTCTCACAACACATTACATGGAAGAGGCTGCAGATGCTGATTACGTAGTGATCCTTGACAGTGGCAGGCTGGTGGCGCAGGGAACTCCTCTTGAATTAAAAAATAAATATACGGGGGATTTTATTACACTTTACGCGTCAGATGAGGAATCGGTGAAAAAACTTGGCGTTGAGTATGAGCGTATAAGAGATGCTTTTCGTCTGTTTGTACCGAATACTGCTGCTGCGGCTGAGCTTATAATAAATAATCCTACGATTTTTAAAGATTTTGAGATAACAAAGGGAAAAATGGATGATGTTTTCCTATCTGTTACGGGAAAAGCTTTGACGGGAGGCGAGAGTAAATGAAACAATTTAGAGAATTGACGAGAAGAAATATTATTTTGTTTTTTAAAGATAAAGGAATGTTTTTTACTTCTCTTATAACGCCTGCAATATTATTGGTATTGTATGCAACGTTTTTAGGGAACATATATAAAGATAGTTTTCTGTCATCATTGCCTGAGGGTTTTACTTTAGCGGAGGATTTGATAAACGGTTTGGTGGGCGGACAATTAATGTCATCTATTCTTGCCGTGTCTTGTGTGACGGTAGCTTTTTCTTCCAATATGCTTATGGTGCAGGATAAGGCCAACGGAACGATTAAAGATTTAAGCATTTCACCCGTTAAAAAATCTACTCTTGCTTTAAGTTATTATTTTGCCACATTAATTTCTACGCTTATAATTTGCTATGTGGCTTTGGCAATTTGCCTTTTATATGTGTCATTTATCGGTTGGTTTATTTCTTTTGCTGATGTGATGTTTTTAATACTTGACGTGTTTTTGCTTGTGATGTTTGGTACAGCTCTTTCGAGCATTATAAACTTTTTCTTATCATCTCAGGGACAGATTGCTGCGGTTGGCACAATTATGAGTGCCGGATACGGCTTTATTTGCGGCGCATATATGCCGATTTCGTCTTTTTCTTCGGGCTTACAAAAGGTTGTGTCTTTTTTGCCGGGCACTTACGGAACGTCTCTTGTACGCAATCACTCTATGAACGGTGCATTCAGAGAAATGAAAAGTATGGGAATTCCCGGTAATGTGGTTGAAATGATAAGAGATAGTATAGATTGCAATCTGTATTTTTTTGACAATAAAATAGAAGTTCCTGCCATGTACATCATTCTTACATTAACAACAGTTGCTTTTGTATGTATATACGTGGCTTTGAATGCACTAAAAAGAAAACCTTAAAATATAAACTTCTTATCTTAACGTCTTGCTAATATATGGCAAAAATAGAAACTCAAATATCCTGTGTTGTCATCTATTGCACACGTAATGCCAAAACCACAATCCTTAAACTGATCAAATACCATATTCTGGTAATGTCCTGCGCTTGACTTAAAAGTGTCAAAAAGTGTTTGAGCGACTTCTTGACCTGTACGGTCGAAGTCCTCAAGCACATAGGGGATAATACAAAGATTTTCTGTAATCCACAAATAATAATAACTATCTCTGTCCACCGCTGTTTTATAAGAAGAACCGTCAGGTCTGTAATGCGTCTTATTAACTGTCATCTCTTCGCTTCTTATTTGAGCTCCGTGTTCTAAAACATCGTTAAGAGATAATTCGGGCAGCTTGAACAAAGCACGTTCTTTGTTTACTAAATTAATAAATTCTTTTTCTATATCTTTAAGTAATTTTTCGGTGATTATATTGTCAAGCTCTTTGTTTGGCTTAATTGTTACTTGTGCTGTCGGCAGAGGTTTAACAGTTGCAGTGGGAATGGGTTTAACCGTAGTTGTCGGCTTAACATTTGCAGTGGGAGCAGGTTTTGCTGTAGCAGTTGGACTAACTGTTACTATAGGTTTTTGTGTCGGCTTTTGTGTCGGTCTGTCAGTCGGCCTTTCAGTCGTTTTTTCAGTCGGCCTTTCAGTCGGTTTTTCTGTAGGCTTTTCGGTTGGCTCTTGTGTAGGTATTTCCGTAGCAGGCAATGTTGTGGGAGCCTCTGTGACAATCGCATCTGTGGGCTCTTGTGTGGGCTGCTCTGTCGGAATTACGGTAGCAGAACCGTCGTAAGATTCGGAATATGCTCCGGTGGCATTGGGCGCATCAACCATTGTACCTGTTGCAACGGTATCATCTTCTTCGCACGCAACAAGCAAAAATGCTGATAAACATATTAATAATAGCGCCAATAGTTTTCTCATAAGAAACTCCAAAATACGTAATAATACAGCAAATACCGCTTGCTAAAAGCGATAAACAAAGCCGTGTTAATATTTTTGTAATATCATCTGAGTAATTTATACACAATTTTGGCTTAAAAGTCAAGTGCTATTTTACGGATGTGCTGCCGGCAGGAGCCGTAGGCTCTACAAATTCGCCAAAATTTTCATAAATGTAATTCCAATTTACTACGTCGATTTCATCTGTAGATTTTGACTTAATATAATCAAGAATTACTCTCATGTCATCCTGCGAAATTTCGTCAAAGCTATGAGCAGAGAATACAACCCATTTTTTCTCTTTTATGGCATCATCAATAATTGATTTTACAGAATTAAGATCGTTCCACATAAACCAGGTGCGGAATTTTTTATACTGGTCAGATACCCCGTAAGCGTCAGAATATTTATAGTATTTTTTTGTGACAGGCTCCATTAATTCATAGTTAGCTTCTTTTTCAGCTCCGCCGCTGCCGGCCTCAATTACTCCGTTTATTTTAAATCCTAATTTTGTTAAATGCTCGTAGGAGTTTTTTAGCTGAAACTCGAAATCCGAAACGGTAGAGTTCTTATCGAAGGCTTTGTGGTCGTATGTGTGGGAAAGCACTTCGCCACCTGCTTTTTCTACATCTTTAAGTATAGAAAATAATTCGGTATTTTCATTTACTTTGCAAGCTGCTACGGCACAGCATATAGGCATATCGTATTCTGAAAATAAATTGAAACATTCTTTTGTAAATGGCATTCTACCGTCATCAAAAACAAAAGTTATATATGCTTTGTCAAAATCCTTCATCTTAAAAACTCCTTCTGTTGGTGTAGTAGTACATGCAAATGTAGGTAAAATGAGCACAAAAATTAATAGGAATGATAAAAACTTTTTCATGTGATTAACCTCTTCTGTATTTCAGCTAAATCATTGTAATAAAATGGCGGCTTTTCGTCAAGGAAGTAAATATTGGCTTGACTGAGTTTTTTGATTTTATTATACTATCTCAACATAGTATAATCTTGGAGGTCAATATGGAGATTAGAGAACTTATAAGTAAGCTTACAATAAAAGAAAAAGCTGAACTTTTAACAGGTGATGCAGGCATGCTTACACATGCGATAGAACACTTGGATATACCTGCAAAAAACTTTGCAGACGGCCCTCACGGTATTCGACACGAAAAAGGTGAGAATTGCACATCTTTTCCGAATCTTTGTTGTGCGGCGGCTACTTTTGATACTGACCTTTTGTACGAAATGGGAGAGGCCTTGGCTAAGGATTGCGTAGCGCATGATGTGGATATGTTGCTGGGCCCCGGTATAAATATAAAAAGATATGCTAATTGCGGCAGAAACTTTGAATACATGTCAGAGGATCCGGTAGTTTCGGGAGAACTGGCAGCCGCATACATAAATGGTCTTCAAAGCCTTGGCGTTGCTGCTTCTCTTAAACACTTTGCCCTTAATAATCAAGAAAAAGACAGAACTCATATAAGTGTTGAAACAGACGAACGTACACTTAGAGAAATATATTTAAAAGGTTTTGAGATTGCAGTAAAAAAATCTCAGCCTCACAGCGTCATGTGTGCATATAACAAATATCAATCTATATGGTGCTCAGAAAATAAACACCTTTTAAATGATATATTAAAAGATGAATGGGGTTTTAAGGGATTTGTTGTTTCTGACTGGTGCGCAGTACAAGATACAGGCAGAGCTCTTGCAGCAGGACTTGATTTACAAATGCCTTGTAACGGTGCTATGGTTGCTTGTGTTGAAAGAGCTTTGGCAGACGGTACATTAAACATGCAACGCATTGATGATGCCCTTGAACGCTTCCTGACATTTGTTTTGTCCAAAAAAGCAGAAAATGTAGATTATAACCGTGATAATCTTCACAAAGTGGCAAGAAAGATTGCCGCAAACGGTACGGTTCTTCTTAAAAACTCAAATGATGTTTTACCTCTTACACAAGAGAAATACAAAAAAATTGCTGTTGTGGGTGAGTATGGTGATGTTGCCCTTTCTTACGGTCAAGGAAGTGCCGAGGTTTTCCCTGATGACGAGTATGTTGAAAGCCCCCTTTCAGAGCTTAAAAAGGCATTGCCCGGTGTGGAATTCGTTTATTGCAAGACTTATGAAAAGCGCAGTTTTTCAGACGTTATGCTTTGGCCGAAAGTTGCAGCTTTTTGTGACTCTGTAAGAGACTGCGATGTTGTGCTGATGTTTGTGGGAGCTATGGAATCCGAAGATACAGAGAACTTTGACAGAAGAACTATAGAGCTTAACGCAAATCAAGAAATGTTTATAGAGGGCGCTGTGAATGCCGGCAAAAAGGTTGTTGTTATTTGTCAGTCCGGTTCGGCTATGGCATTCGGAAAGTGGAGGCACAGAGTCCACGGCATTCTTCAAATGTGGCTTGGCGGCGAAGCTGCAGGCGGCGGAATTGCTGACGTTTTGACAGGTAAGGTAAATCCTTCCGGCAGACTTCCCGAAACATTTCCAAAGAAAGCAAGATGCGATTTAGACACAGGAAACGGACTTGTTGTCCGTTATACGGAGGGCTTGGAGGTTGGATATCGCTATTATGACTCTCATACAGATGAGATAGTTTATCCTTTTGGTTTCGGTTTGTCTTATACAAGTTTTGAATATAAAAATGCATCTATCAAAAGAGACGGCGAAAATATAAATATATCCTTTACGCTTAAAAATATCGGCAAGACAGATGGCGCGGAGATTGTACAGTTGTATGCTGCTAAGCCTCTTTCTTGCGTTACCAGAGTTCCTAAAGAACTCAAGGCTTTCAAAAAGGTTTATCTGAATGCCGGAGAAGAAAAAACAGTGACTTTTTCGTTGCCGTATAAAGAGCTTGCTTACTATAACACTGCTCTTGGTGACTGGGTGGTAGAAACGGGTAATTATAAATTGCTTATTGCAGCATCTTCTCAAGATATTCGTTTAAGTGTTGACTTTAATGCAGAGGATAAAATCCCGTATACAACAAGACAAATCAGTGAAGCCATGATTGGATAAAATTGTATAATACGGTTATTTTATGGACTCTTTTAGTTTTTCCCATACTTTAACCATTGCGTACGTATCTAATTCACAGTATTTTAGCAGATTATTGCGGGCTTTTTCACGTTGGTCAGCAGGCATTTTGGCAATTAACGGAAATATTGACATTGCCTCGCTGCCATTGTGTACGCCTTCTAAATTATGATAATCTAATGTCGGCTCGTCGGGGAACAGTGCCGGCAAAACACTTTTAATAGAGTAACTGCCGCCCATGGCACGATTATAGTAATAACCCGATTGAAAAGGTACGAGCAAGTCATGTATGTTATCGTGAATATTCATTAAATGCTCAGCAAGGTCGGGGAAGGTTTCCGCAAGCTCTTTAATGCGTCCGCATTCAAAAGACTTGTTGTACGCAGTAACGCAAACATCCTTCGGAATATCACGGCAAAGTCTCAGCGCAAGTTCGCGACGAGGGTCGGTGCCGGATTCTGCAAGAAATTCCTTATGCATAAGTTCTCCACCTTCTTTTTCAATATAATGAAGAGAATATTGAAAAGTTATTTGCGCATAAGGCCTTGTACCGATAAATTGAGGGATGATAGGTTGCATGCTTTCAAAATCGAGAAAATAAATAGGATATGATAGCGTATTCAAAAAATCCTCCACACCTTTTTTATCTACAAAAGGTTCTTGTGTCTTTGAAATCTCAAATTGCATTTGGCGAAGCTGATGCTTGTTCTTTACATTGCCTTTAGATAATAAATCTTCATAAGATATAAGACCGTTATTATAATAGTCGAATTTTTTGCTTGAGGACATTCTGTATAAATCGAAAACGCAAGGCTTTGGCAGTGCTCTTGTGCAGTATTGCCAAAATCCGCACTTGTACGGGTCGCGACAACTTTCCGTAAGGGGAAGTTCCGGCTCTGTTTCGTTGTGGATTATTGCTTCGGCTGCTGCAATATTTGCAGGCACGTTGGTGATTTCCGCAGCGACAGCCTTTGATACATCATTAATTGAAAATAATTCATGCAGTTTTAATTTGCCGTTAAAAACATAGCTGCTGTTGATGTTAATTAGATATGTTCCGGTAACATTTATGCCGGATTTTTCCAAAACATATTTTTGATATGAAATATCTGCTATGTAAACAGGTTTTACATGGGTGGAGCTTTTAACTTCGTATATTGCCCAACCGCCATTTTGGGCACGTAATATGTCAACTGCACAATATAGTCCGTTATATTCGAAGGAGGCCTCGCAGATTACGGGTGTTCCCTTGGAAAGCTCTTTCTTGGTAGCTTTAACCATTTTTGTTAAATCAAGATTTTTGCCTGTGTCATCATAGGCGGTTACTTCGCAATAATCGCCGAAAATACCCATGGCTAAATCTCCTACTTCATTGCCGTTTTCCATGCGCATAAGTGTGTTGTCGTCAGAAATAAATTCTTCCGGTTTGTGTTTGCGCAGCCATGCTGTTTTGGGACATTGATGTATTTCACAATACTTTGATTTTGACAAAAACATTTTTTGCTCCTTTCGTATAGGAGGTATTATATCCTAAAAAGATGTGTTTGCAAAGATTGACATTTACAAGTCAGGGATATAAAATTAAGCAATAATGATTGTGAGTTTCTTAAAAGGGATTTCACTAGAATGAGGAGGATAAAAATGACAAAAAATCTTGTTTATGACATTCATGACAGACCTACATTTAGCAAAATTTTAGTATTTGCATTCCAACAGTTGTTGGCTATTATGGCGGCTACTATTGCTGTTCCTGCTATTGTAGGAAATGGAATGTCTGCATCAGCAGCACTTTTCGGAGCAGGAGTGGGCACTCTTGTTTACCAACTTTTTACGAAATTCCGTAGTCCTGTTTTCCTTGGTTCATCATTTGCTTTTATCGGCTCGATGAGCGCAGCTTTTGCAGGTGCAATATCTGTAAGTGTCGGTTATCTCGGACTTTTAATCGGTGCGGCTTGTGCAGGTCTTGTTTATGTAGTAATTGCTCTTGTTGTTAAATTTGTTGGTGTAGGTTGGATAAATAAACTTATGCCGGCGGCAGTTATCGGACCCACAGTTGCAATTATCGGTCTTTCTTTGGCCGGAGCAGCAGTTAAGGACGTATTTTCGTACGGTCCTACAGACGGTAATGGTGCTTTCATTATGACAAGCAATATTTGGATTTCATTTATCTGTGCTATTGTAACACTTATAGTTGTTATTCTTTGCTCTACTTACGGCAAAAAAATGACAAAGCTTATTCCTTTTATTATAGGTATTTTAGCCGGATATTTTGTTGCTATGATATTTACCGTTATCGGTTATGTGGCAGGTATAGATACTTTAAGAATTATTGATTTCTCTGTTTTCCAAGCTCTTGTAGCAGACGGTGTGAATATTAATACTTTTGTTGCCGTACCTGAGTTTTCATTTTTAGAAGCATTTAAGGGTGTTAAGGATTTTGATTTGAGTTACCTTGCGACTGTTGCAGTTGCTTACACACCTGTTGCTTTCGTTGTTTTTGCAGAGCATATTGCAGACCACAAAAACCTTTCCAGCATTATCGAAAAAGACTTGCTTGAAGATCCTGGTCTTCACAGAACACTTCTTGGTGATGGTGTTGGTTCAATGGTAGGTGCATTCTTTGGCGGTTGTCCGAATACTACATACGGCGAATCAGTAGGCTGTGTTGCCATTACACGTAATGCCTCTATTGCTACAATTACTACAACTGCTATAATTGCGATTTTGATTTCTTTTGTATCACCGTTCGTTGCATTCTTGGATTCAATTCCGGGCTGTGTAATGGGTGGCGTGTGCATTACACTCTATGGCTTCATTGCAGTTTCCGGTCTTAAGATGATTCAAAAAGTTGACCTTGAAGATAATGCTAACCTCTTTACAGTATCTGTTATTTTAATAGCAGGTATCGGCGGTATGTCCATGGCAATAGGCAAGGTTACAATTACATCTATAGCTTGTGCTTTGATTCTCGGAATTATTGTAAATGTTCTTTTAAATAAATTTAAAAAAACTAACAAAGCAGATGAGAATTCCAAGGGGGATGAGCAATAATGAAAAATTATGACAATGTGGTGATTTTTGACCATCCGCTCATAAAACACAAAATTGCTATTTTACGTGATGAAAAAACAAGCATGAAGGAATTTCGTGAGTTAGTAGAAGAAATTACTACTTTAATGACCTATGAGAGTCTTAAGGAAGGCATTCCTACTACGGAAATTCAAGTGCAGACTCCGCTTGAGAAGTGTACTCAAACTGTAGTAAAAGATAATTCTGTTGTTATTGTTCCTATTCTTCGTGCAGGACTTGGAATGGTTAACGGTGTTCATGTTCTTTTCCCTTCGGCAAGAGTAGGCCACATCGGAATGTACAGAGATGAGGAAACATTAGAGCCTCAATCTTATTACTGTAAACTTCCTGTAGGCATTGAAGATACTCTTGTTTTGCTTGTAGATCCTATGTTAGCTACAGGCGGAAGTGCTTGCGACGCTATTCAATTGCTTAAGAGCAAGGGATGTAAACACATTAAGTTTATGGCCATTATCGGTGCTCCGGAGGGCGTTTCAAAAGTTGCTGAGGCTCATCCTGATGTAGATATATACGTATCTACTCTTGACAGATGCCTTAATGAAAACGGATATATTCTTCCCGGCTTAGGCGATGCGGGGGACAGGCTCTTTGGCACGAAATAAGAAATATTAATATTATCAAAAAATTGGCTGAGAAAACAGCTTCGAAGAAACTCCGAGATTCATAAAAATATGAGTCTCGGAGTTTCTTGATAAAAAACAAAAAACATGATATGATTCATTAAAACAGTGAAACAGTAAAAAGTAAAATAGTAAAAGGAAGTGCTTTTGTGTCTTATTCAAAGAGGATAGTTGCGTTTTTTGCATCGATTGTATTAATTTTAAGTATGGTTTTTCTTTGTGTATTTGCAGATATAGAGGAACCAAATACAGTTAACGGAGAAGACTGGAACAGCAATATCTCGGTTATGTCTCTTAATGTGCTGGATTATAACACAACATCAAATAGTTATGATACTCCCTTGGCACGAAGCAGAGCAATCATTTCGATGATTTTGGAGAAAGAACCTGATGTAATCGGCATTCAAGAAGCATGTCAGGGTTGCGCGGATAATGGTTATTTTAACTGGGTATCTGCTTTGGAACGCAATCTTTCGGACATATATGATTGCCGCGTATTGACAGATGAAAATGCTGTTTCAACAACAATCACCCATGGATTATTGATTCTTTATAAAAAAGACCGCTTTGAATTGCAAAAAAGCGGTGCGGCTGCATACAGTGCAGATACTGACCGTTATTATCAATGGATTCAGTTGTCGGATAATCAGGCAGGTTCCACACCTGTGTATTTCTATAATACACACTTGACGGTGAATTCCGGCTCGGCAGCTGTAGAAAAACAGCGTAATTGTCTTGCGCAGTTGCGTACGGCTATGAATAGTACAGGCGGTTTTTCGGCACCTTCATTTGTGCTCGGTGATTTTAACGGCAAGTATTCCGTAGAAAACGCATTGGTTAATTTTACTGAAGGAACGCAGCTGATTGATGCTGCTACCGTTGCCGGCGATTCTTTGGCAAGTAATTCACTTGATCATATTTTTTATAATTCTTCTTATACAGCGATTGACAGATTTGAGCGCATTATGTCAAATACGTTTTCTCCTGCTCTTTCTGATCATAATGCAATTATATTACATGCTCATTCTGTTGCTCCGGCACAGTTGACAGTTTCCGCAACTGATAAAACGGTTAATTCGTATTTTCATAATGGAACATTTTATATTAACTGTTTTACCTCCACCAAGGCGAGCGTTGATATTTCCGTATCGGTTGCAGGCGGCAAGTTGTATAAAGATGCTGCTTGCGAAACGGAGGCGGGCGGTACGATTACAGCAAAATCTGCCGGTGAAAATACGTACCGTGAGGATAATACGTATTACTTAAAAGTGGGCACATTTGTTTTTACGGTTGATGTTAGGGTTGCTAATGCAAATGCTTCGGCAGGTGTGATATATGTTGATAATGCCTTTGGTGGCAGAGCGAACGGAGAGGCGGCTTTGTATTGCGATAAATGGTATTGTCGCCCGGTTACCGTTGGTACAAATGGTTTTGCGTCGCTGCAGGATGCAATAAATAAGGTGGAAAACGGCAAAACTATATATCTTGCTCCCGGTGTATATGCGGAGGATGTAGTAATTAGTGATAAGAGTGTTACAATTTACGGCAGTAATCGTAATAACATTAAAGCGTTGACCGGTGGTGGCAACAAGTACGTTTTAAACCCGGGACGCACTTGTGAGAGTTATTTAAAAGGAAGTATTACTTTGCTTGCAAACAGTATGTCTTCTGTCAACTTGAAAGTTAACGGCATCCACTTTACGGAAAATGCCAGCAATGCCCAAATTCGTATTCTTGGAGGAAATGCCAACGGTGTGGCTACTCTTGAAATATGTCATAATGTATTTGATTGCTATACTGATGCTGCAAAGTCTAACGGCAGTGCGATTCTTGCGACAAACAGTATGCAGAAGGTTGCTTCCGTTTATGACAACTATTTCAACCTTTCCCAAAAGCCGACGTATGCTAACGGTTCCGGCGGCACTGCGACTTTCGTGAATCGTGCTATTTCTATTCGTAATATGAAAGATGTGTCTATTGATACGAACCTTTTCAATGGATATACTAATGCAATTTGGCTGTCCAGTGAGGTTAGCGGTGGCTCGACTACAGGCGGCTACGGAAATGTTGAGCTTACCAACAACTTGTTCGAGTCTTGCGGTTCGACGAATTTAGAAATAAATAATATTACTGCATCTACACAGGCAAATATTTTAGTTGGAGGTAACACTTTTGTGGACGCTGCTAAGATTTATATTTCTTATGCGGATACAAGCGCACAAACAAATGCGAATTTGAGTAATGTAAAGGAAAATATTACGACGACAATCAATAATGATAACAAGTCAAATGTATCCTTGCTTTCTTGCTCGGGGCTCAAGATAAATTATATTGATTGATAAAAATGTAGTAATAATAAAGGGCTGCAACCTTGCAAAATTGCCGGGTTGCAGCCTGTTTTTTATTATGCGGTAAAAGCTTTTTTTCTTTTGAACAGAACACAGGCTACAATTGATGCAATCATAATTGCAAAACAGATAATAAGAGATATTATGAGTTTTGTTAATATATGTTGTATTGCCGATTCTACAAAAATACCTGCGAAACTTGGAAGCGATGACATGATTTTTGTTACAAGACTACTGCCGATTAATACTGCTGCAGCAGATAGAAGCAGCCCTGCGATTCCGCTGTTGACAGAAATCCAAATGAAACCACTATAGTTTTTGCGTCTTAAAATATAAATAAGCACGAGGAAAAAGATTTCTGTTAGGCAGAAGCCCAATATATAGTACCATTTGAAAGTGTTATACACAGTTTTGGTTGCTGTCTCGTATGTTACGACCATTTGTTTTATTGGTTCAAGTTTTGATGCGGTTTTTTCTATAACGTCTGATTTGTTTTCGAATACATCATCTATTTTCTCGGAAAGTTCATTTTTTTCTATTGGCTTATCGCTGTTTTCTTGAACCACGGCCAAAATATCATCTGTGTGCTTGTTGACAATGTCTTTGAGCGCAGATGTGTCCAATGTATTTGGATCGGTATTTGAATCAGTGAGAAAATTTGTGAATTCTACAGCAACATCGTCCCATAGTTCGTCGAAAGAATCGCTTTTAATGACAGCCTCTTTTGTCTCTTCGTCCAATCCCAAATCGATAAAGGCTTGATTGAGGTCTTTTGATTCTTTCAAAATCTCGACATAGTCGACATTTTGGATAACCGTTGTAATAGTTTTGGGATTAAGCAATCCTGCTACTGAATAATAAAGTACAATCGAAAAAGTTGTTATAACGAAAATAATGCTAAGTATAGCGCTTGCGAAAATACTGAGAATGTTTAAAAATCTTTTCATTTAAAAGCTCCCCTTGAATAATAGAATAAATTTACTTTAGATATTCTACTATATGATAAAAATAAACGCAATTGGCAATATAGTGATGAAAAAATGAGGAAAATGGACTTGCCTTTAAACATAACGGTGACAACATATCTGCCGTCCTTTCGTTTTTAAATGTGATACTGTGATGGACTTTTCATAAAAATTATAAAACGCTTTGCCTGTATCTTTTAACATTTCTGTGAAACACCTTGACAAACACAGACTATTGTGATAGTATAGACTATAGAAATAGTCTGCGGAGGTTCGTTATGCAAGAAAAGTTGTTTGAGAGCGAAGCAAAGGTAATGGAGATCATTTGGGCCAAGGCCCCCATTTCTGCAAAGGATATCAGTCTGATTGCTGCAGAAACAATTGGTTGGAATAAGAACACTACCTACACGGTAATCAAAAAGTTGGAAGCAAAAGGCTTTGTCCGGCGTGAAGATCCGGGATTTATTTGTACACCGCTTATTTCGCAAAACCAAATGCAAAAGGTAGAAGCCACTTCTCTTGTAAAGAAAGTGTTTGGTGGCTCCCGCAAGGCCTTGTTTTCTGCGCTACTTGAGGACGAACCCTTGTCTGATGAAGAAATTGATGAGCTGCGCAAGCTGATCGATAATAGGTGACGGGTATGCTGCAGGAGGTATTCTATTGGATATTCAATATGAGTATAACAGCCGCCTTGACCGGCCTGCTGATTATGCTCGTCAGATTGATAAAAAGGATTCCAAGAAGAATGACGACATTTTTGTGGATCATTCCTTTTCTTCGGATGACAATTCCTTTGGGGTTGGATAGTCCATATAGTCTGATGTCGTTGTTATCCAAGATCACCACAAAAACTGTCGTTGTTTTTCAACCGACAGAGGATATATCGTTCTCGATGATGAACAGCGTCATGGCCGCGAACTCCTATTTCCCGATTACCTACAAGGTGAACATCCTGGAGAACATCTTTAGCGTTGCCTCCGTCATTTGGGTGGTCGTCGCACTAGCCATTATTCTGATGCTTACAGCCATCTATTGCACAACCTTATTTGAGATTAAGGATTCCAAGCACCACAGAGAGAATGTATATCTTTCCGAGAAGATCTCTTCGCCGGCAGTATACGGCATTTTGAGACCCAAGATTGTTTTGCCGGCATCGTATAAGGATAGAGATATCGAACTTGTCATTCAGCACGAGAAGACCCACATACGCGGGCTTGATAATCTATGGAGAGTGATTGCATTTCTGGTTGTCGCAGTCCATTGGTTTAATCCGTTTTCTTGGATATTCCTAAAAGCTTTCCTTGCTGATCTTGAGCTGTCTTGTGACGAACGCGTTCTTTTAAAACTTGGCGCTGATCGGTCTAAAGAGTATGCTTCAGCGTTGTTGGAATGCAAACAAGGCGCAACTGTATTTGCATCGGCCTTTGGCGGTGCAAGAATCCGTACTCGGATTGAAAACATATTGTCCTTTAAGAAATTGACCTGGATTTCCCTCGTGGCATTTATTGCACTCATCAGCGTGATATTCTATGTACTACTCACAAATGCAGGATGAAAGGAGAATGAACATGAAAAACAAAGCATTTAACAGGTATTATTTACTCTCTTGCATTGGTGTTTTGGTCGCATCGTATTACCCGTTATCCATGGGTGTGCGCGTGATCACCGACATGCTGGTTAATGGAACCGTGATGAAGGAGAACTATCCCAAATACATTATTCCGTACACACCGATCAGTGTTGCTATCATTGCCGGCGTCCTCCTGATGCCGCTGTTTATCAAAGTTTTCAAGCGATTCGCTTTTGCCGGTGGTGCTGCCGTTGCAACAGGTGTCTTCTTTGGATCGGAATTACTGCTTGAGCAGAAAGTCGTAGTGTCAACTGCCGAAACGGTCACAAAGCTTGAGGACTGGCAGATGTATATGTGTTACGTCCCTCCGGAGGGATGGGGAGAAACCGTAACTACATACAAGACACAGACGGCAGTCGATATCTTAATGGGAGACTATAACCCTGCATTTAAACTCCACTTTTATATTATTTCCATTGTGTTGATCATCACCATATTGAACTTCTTGTATGGCTTTGGTCAAATGATCAAGAACGGAGATAAAAAACGCTGCAAGTCCTTGATCCTGCAATCTGTTTGCTCGCTGGTGTTCCTTGGCCTTTGTATCCTAGCGTGCTTTACGGCTTTCTGGAGAGATGGCAGTATTCAGGTTTCTCCTCTGTCTGCCTCATTAATGTCAGTTTTCTTCATTCTGCTTGGTGTAACTGTGGGCGTGTTCCTGGGCTCCTTCCTGTTGGGAAAGCGGAAACTTGTGTCAATTTGGATTCCGGCGATTTTGGCCGCTGTGATGACCCTTCTTATGTATATTGCAGAAATGTTTCTGCTCAACGGCAATTTATATATCTTTGGCTCGGGCTTTATCTTTGAGAGCTTGCCTGGCATCGTCTTTGCTCCGATTGATTTACTAGTGATTCTGTTGTCTGGATGCATAACCGCGTTGGTCTTTGCTTTGCTCAACAACGGCCATTGTTCCGTTGGCAAACAGAAAAGTCTAATCATCGCACTTTCTGCTGCGAGTACTGTCGTAGCTATTGCTATTGCTCTTGCGTTATGCATTGGCAGTACAGACTCTGGCGATATATCTATATCTTCGATGGGCGGTGTTGATGGTCCTGAGAGAACTTACCGTACAGTACAGCTTTTGGAAAAGAAAACCGACGAAGCTGAGTCCTCCTACGAGGTTGGCACGTACATCAATGGCACTGATTTTTCCTCTTTAGGGCAGGAACTGGCAGGCAAGATTGAGCAGGAATGGAAAACCTATTCTGCTATGACAGAAATGCAACGACTTGCATCCAGCCACCTGTGGGGCTTTGTCAGTTTTCAGAAAGACACTTGGGATGAATGTGAGTCAGCTATAGGATTTGATGTAGAGAATCCTCTTGAGTCGCTGGAATGGCTCAATAAGACTGGCTATTTTGGGATGGAAAGCGTTGATCCTACGCTTCCGGTTAAGCATATCGAGGTATCTGCCAATTCAGCTTTGACCGAAGACAGACAAGTGAGCAATATCAGTATCACTGCCGGATACAGTATTGACGATCTGCGGATAACGCTGGATGCAACTCTGTTTGCTGACAGTGGAACCCAACAGATAGGCAGTGGGTACAACAGTTATGCTACTTTTGAGGAAAAAACCACAACTACAGGGTCCGGCGCTCCTGTGTTGATCGTCATCGCAAATGAATCAAATAGCAACGGATACTACGCCGCTGATTATTACGATCCAACAGCTTATTGGGTAAAAGACAATGTCATCTATAAGCTTCGCGTGCTTGGAGATGAAACAGATAAAGAAGTAATTCAAGCTACACTTGAAAGAATGCTTTCGGAAATATAATTTATCTTAAATGAAAGGCGTCGCAGTAATGCGGCGCCTTTCGTCTTAACAAGCTTTTTTAAAATTCATCTATAGGTTTTATATAGCATACTATAAAGAATAAAACTATCGGCAATAACATTTTGATAATTTTGAAAACCATATTGATATTTTGCCGATAATATGGTATAATAAGAGCAAGAAAACTTGCTGGGAGGGAACTATGGAATATATATCTGTCGCAAAAATGGCTGAAAAATGGGGGCTTTCTGAACGAAGTGTGCGGAATTACTGTGCTCACGGCAGAATTGCCGATGCCAAGCTTATCGGCAAAACTTGGTACATTCCGGAGGATGCACAGAAGCCGGAGCGCTCGAACAAGAAAAACGATACACCTACGTTGCTACAGATTCTGCGAGAGCAGAAAGCAGCCAAGATGACCGGTGGCATTTATCACAAAATTCAGATCGATCTGACCTATAATTCAAACCATATTGAAGGTAGCCGTCTTACACACGATCAAACTCGCTATATCTTCGAGACCAACACCATTGGTTTTGAAAATGAAGCCGTCAATGTGGACGATGTGATCGAGACATCCAACCACTTCCGCTGCATTGATTTGGTGATTGACAGCGCAGGGGCTACTCTCACTGAAAAGTTCATCAAAGACCTACACGCAGTTCTGAAAACCGGAACCAGCGACAGCCGCAAGGATTGGTTTGCGGTAGGGGAGTATAAGAAATTACCCAACGAGGTAGGCGGTAGCGACACCACACTGCCGGAGAATGTTGCCGATGAGATTCGAAAACTGCTGGCAGACTATAACGCGATACCCTCTAAGACTTTTGAGGACATTGTAGCCTTCCATGCGGACTTTGAACGCATCCATCCCTTCCAGGACGGAAATGGTCGCGTAGGCCGCCTGATCCTCTTTAAGGAGTGCTTGAAGCATAACATTGTGCCATTCATCATCGAGGACAATCTGAAACTGTTCTACTATCGCGGCCTTAAAGAGTGGGATCACGAAAAAGGCTTCCTTATGGACACCTGCCTCACCGCACAGGATCGCTTTAAGGCTTACTTGGATTATTTTAGGATTGTATACTGAGGCTTAGAGAGGAAAGCCATAATGCAAAGCCAGGAAACGAAAACAATTATGGATGAACCGCCGACACCAAGTGTGGTATATTTGAACCTTGAGCGAACAGAATACGAGCTTTGCGGCCTCGTTCGATTGCTGATAATGGGGAAGCAGACGTTGAAGAAATGGTATAAAGACCTGTGATTTATTATAATTTAATGATAAAATTTATTTGAAGTAATTTTGAAATTAGTTTGAAATTAGTTTGAAGTGAGTTTGAAGTAAAATAAAATTACTTCAAACAAGAATGTCGGAGATGAATTTATGTTTTTAGAAGAGAATATTGATATGAGAATGAAATGCATCGACCATATATATATTCTTCCTCTGACCATTTTACACTTGTACTTACGGATTTGACATACATGGATGGTGTTGAGGATAGCAACATTCCGGTTCTTACATTTGTGCCGGCAACATATGGGACGTAATATGATGATAAGATTCTATCTTTTTGCTACTATCAGGCACATAAGGTTTCTGAGATTGCAGAGTATTTGGGAATCAGTGATTCAACTTATTTCAGAAAGCAGGTACTTAGCAATCTGGAAAAACAGGGATATTTGAAATCAAGTAAGATTTCAAGAGCAACTTATTTTAAGACGAATCCGGATATGGTGACTGTAAACTAGTAGTGTGTTAAAAGGTGAGCAAAGTCCAGACAACGAGAAAACTAACTAATGAATTTACATTGACTATAAACCAATGGATAACCAAAAGCACAAAGCCACATGCATATAATCGCCTGTGGCTTTGTTAGATGATCGGGAAGCGGACATTGAAGATTGATTATAAAAAATCAAAAGTGGATGCATAAAAAAAGTATAGAAATACGTAAAATTGTTCGATGGAGTAGGTGCTTTGTCTCTCCCGCACTTGATTTCAATATATTATTTTATTCGTTAAATATAAATTTAGTGTTTTTGCTTCCTATGTAACATTTATGATAGTTCGGTGTATATAAGAACAACAGAGCAAATTGCTTAAATAAGGAGGTATTCATTATGGAAACAATTCAGAAAAAAATTAAAATGATTCAGGAAAAAGAAACATTTGCCGACGCAGTTAAAAACGTAAAAACTGCAGAGGAAATGATTGATGTGCTTAACTCTTTTGGCATTGAAACAACAGTTGAGGAGATTGAAAATGAATTTTATCCACTTCTTAAAGAAGAAAACGGAGAGCTCGATGAGAACAGCCTTGACTCAGTTGCCGGTGGTTGTAACTGTGGTGGTTGGTTGCAACATAAATTTTATCAAGTAGCACGTACAATTATAAAATGGGCAAGTGGCAGAGATATAGGTGATTGCTGGTAATAAAACTAATTAATTGGTTGAAAAGATATAAAAAGAATCCCTGTTAATTTGTAATACGGGATTCTTTTTTTGCGTCGAAAAGTTTTATTGTCGGTATAAAAGAGAAAATATACTAAGATACTTTATGAATCGAAATAAGTCTTAATTTATGAAAAATAAAA
>JAFZEI010000087.1 GCA_017560765.1 Clostridia bacterium
CAAATCTATCTGCTGTAATCTAAACAGCAAACACGCGCTCTCCCATACCTCTACCTTTCTTTTTTCTCTGTCGGAACAATGTACCTTCACTCCGCATATCTCCCCTCAAAATTTAATATGGTTTCGCGAAAATACTTTAAATAAGCCTCGATTTTCTATAATGAGAAACGAATTATATCACGCGCACAATTGTTCTTCAATATTATTTCCCGTTTTTACTTTATCACATATCAAAAAGTAAAAACCAAGAGAAACAGACAAAACCCACGCCGCCTTAAAGTAGTATGCGGGCGTGGGTTCTGTACATGAGAGAAGAGAGAAAATGGTATTATCTATAGGCTCTAAGTGCCTCTGCCTTAACAGAGGTACGTAGTTTTTTCATGGCAATGGTCTCAATTTGACGAACGCGTTCGCGTGTAATTCCCAAATCACGACCAATTTCCTCCAATGTCTTTGCCGGCATTCCGTCAAGACCGTAGCGAGCTTTAATAATGTATGATTCGCGCGTTTCAAGACGAGCAAGAACATCATTGATTGTTTCACAAAGCATTTTTTGATGAGTTTCCTCATAAACAGGATCTGCCGCCTCAGTGCAAGGAATAAAATCAATTATTTCCGTATCGCTTTCCTCATTTATGACAGTGTTGAGAGAAATCACATTTCTGTCAAGTGATTTAAAAACCTCATACTCCTTCTTCGTGATATTTACGCGCTTGGAAAGCTCCTCAAAAGTCGGTTCTCTGCCATTTTCCTCCTGAAAATTCCTTATAGCCCTCGAAAGAGAAACAAATCTCTCGCTCATATGAACAGGAACACGTATAGAGCTCTCGTTATCAAAAATGTGTCGTATTATACTCTGTTTAATCCACCAACTGGCATACGTACTGAAAGCATAACCCTTATCAACCTCAAACTTATCAACAGCACGCATAAGACCTATATTTCCCGCCTGAACCAAATCCATGATGGGTTCCTCAGCACGATAAGCCTTTTTTATGCTCTTGGCATATTTAACAACAAGACGGAGATTATGTTCAACAACAACATCATGTGCAGCCTTATCGCCTGCTTCTATTCTTTTAAAAAGTGTTTTTACTTCATCTTCAGTTAAAAGGTCATATCTGCCAATTTCGCGAAGATATTGCTTCAAAGAATCAGTTTCTCCCGAGTTTTGAATGCTCTGCTCCTCCGGAATATCACTGCTTTGGTAAGAATATTCATTCAACATATAAATTCCTCCTTTGTTAAAGTACACGACTATTATATTATTGACTCAATAAAAAAATCATATTCATGTCCTTAAAAGTTTAATAAATAAATATAAAAAAAATATAAAAAGCTGCCTTAACAAAAGACAGCTTCAAATAATCTATGTAAATCTTATTTAATTTTTATTCCTGTAAAACAGGCTCTGCCCCTTCCTCTTGCGGAACATCCTCCCTGTTCACCTCAATCTGAGACACCGACACCTCGTATGCAACTTTTTCAACAACTGTGCCATCCTCAAATTTTTTCTCGTACTTACGGCTCTGCATCCTTCCCGTTATTCTCACGTTCTCACCTACGGAACGTTTGCCGCAGAACCGAGCATTTCTTCCCCACGAAATACACGGAATATAATCTGATTTATTATACGAACGATTAACAGCCAAAAGAAAATCAGTAATTTCTCTGTTAAAAGGAGTTTTACGATAAACAGGTTTTTTACAAATAAAACCATCAAGAACAACTTCATTTTTATCTGTTTCAAGGGACTCATCTGCTCCAAAAAACTTTATATCCCGCGCAAAAACGGTAAGCATTAATTTTGTAGAACCATCCGGTTGCATAGTATTGTATGAACGGAACTGGCCTTCAACTTCTATGTATCTGCCCGTTTCATACTCTGAAAAATCAGCAAGTCTCTCCGAAACAGTAACAGGAATAACATCAAAACTGTTGCTCAGTCTTTTAACCATTACATCAAAGTAATAGAAACCCTCACCGTATATTTCATGCCCAAAAACAGGCTTATTAACAATAACCCCCGATACAGTAGCCATATTGCTCTCGCATCTGCCGTTTATCACAATCTACACCTCTCGTATTTCATAAGTATCCTACGCCTCCATTAATAAAATGTAAGCGTTTATAGTTAAGTATATGTGCGATATATGTTTCGTATAACCGCCGTTTGAGAATTATATTATAACAAACAAATTATTGCAACAAAAAACTTTATTCCCTGTGTTGCATTCCGGTGTTATCAATATAATAATCCGTCATATAAATCAGCTCAGAGACTTTTACAAACTTATAATCCTGTTTTTGCAAAGACGATATTATCTCCGGTAAAACCTTAGCCGTATGCTTCGTATCATTATGGAAAAGAAGTATGCTCCCCGATTGTGTTCTGCCAATAACACGATTTAGAATATTATCGTATGTCATGGTATCTTTCCAATCAATAGAATCCACAGACCATTTAATATTGTACATATTCCGATCCTCTGCAAGCTCAAGAACACTTTCCGTAATATCACCTGAAGGCGCCCTGTAAAGCTGAGGTTTTACACCAATAAGCTTTTCAACAATATCATTGCACTTATCTATCTCCTCTGCAAGCTGAGCTTCTGTAGATCGGGAAGGTAACTTATGTGAATAAGAATGATTTCCTATCTCATGACCCTTTTCGAAAATTTTTATCAACTTGTCAGGATTAGCTTCTGCCCATGTACCAAGCACAAAAAAAGTAGCCTTCACACCGTAAAAATCTAAAGTTTCAAGTATATCATCAATATCTTCCGCTCCCCACGCACAGTTTATTGTCAAAGCTATTTCTCTGTTTTCATTGTCTGTACAATAAATGGGAAGCTTCACCGAAGCGGCATTATACACACTTTCCGCTACGGAATCACTTATCCCGTAAATTCCCAGTACAGCAGCAAGCAACACAAGTGCAGCCAATATTGCAAGCTTTATTTTGCCATACTTAATGTATGCAATTTTCATACCATCACCAACTATGTTTTTTTAATAAATATGTTATGAAAATATAATTTATGTATAATAAATTAAATACAAATTTGATACACACCTGTCAAAGATTTGTCACATACTGCTCTTATACTATAATCACAAAAAACTTACGAAAGAAGGTTTTTCTGTGGAAGAATTCACAAATGAAAAAGTAGATACTGCCCCCGTACAAATAAATACTGCTGTAATATTAGAGCCGGGAAATACTTCATTCCCTCCCGATGTTACACAAAAAGAAAATCCAAAAGAGCATAAAACAAGTAAAAAAACATGGAGCACGGGAAAAGTAATTGCAATATGTCTTGTATTCAGTATTGTCAGTTCTTTGCTTTCCGCAGGACTGTTTGCATTATATAATAATCCCGGGAAGCCTAAAAATGACATTTATGCAACGCCCATTGAGCATAATAGAGAAACAGATGACAACAAACCCGTTGATAATGTAACAATTAATGTAGAAAACGTTTCTTCACCTGCAACGGCAGTTGCAAAAAAAGTAACTCCATCCATAGCAGGTATTCGTGTAACAACAATCACAAATTACGGTCCATACGGTAATTATGAGTCCAGCGGTGACGGTTCAGGTGTTATTTATACACAAGACGGATACATTATTACAAACTATCACGTTATAAAAGAAATGGTAACTTCTTCAGGAGAGAAAAATCCCAATTCCACACTGACTGTTTATCTTAATCAAGATGCCTCAGAAAAATACGAAGGTGTTGTAGTAGGATATGATCAAGGAGCTGACCTTGCAGTAATTAAAATCAGCGCATCAGGGCTTACAGCCATAGAAATCGGAGATTCTGACGCTATTAATGTAGGAGATATCGCTATAGCGATAGGCAATCCCGGTGGTTTGGACTTTATGGGTTCCACAAGTCAAGGCATTATAAGCGGTCTCAACAGAAGCGTTCAAACAGAAGGTTCTTATGAAGACCTATCCTTAATACAAACTGATGCCGCAATTAACCCCGGAAATTCCGGCGGTGCTCTTTGCGATATAAACGGCAAACTAATCGGAATCAACAGCGTAAAATTAGTAGAAACAGGCTATGAGAGCATGGGTTTTGCAATTCCATCCAACAACGTTGTAAAAATATGTGACAATATTATAAAAAGCGGCAACTCATCAAGCGTATATCTCGGTTTAGAATTTAACGAGAAATTCACAGCAGAAATTCTCGAAAAGCAAGGATATCCCGGCGGAATAGTTGTCAGCAGTATAGCTCACGACAGTCCAGCCGAAAAAGCCGGTTTTGAAACGGACGATATTCTTGTTAGTTTTAACGGTAAAGATATTAAATCAACACAAGATCTTATTGCTGCCAAAAAACAATGCCAAGCAGGTGAAACGGTTTATGCAAAAGTATACAGACTCACCTTGGAAAGATATGGTTTTACACAAAAATGGGTAGGCAGTTATATTGATTTATCTATCACTCTTGAGTGAGTATATTAAATTAATCATTGCGGTAACTTTAACAGAGTGGTATACTTCATCTACGGAGATACCACTTGCTTAATGCAATGGCTTTCAAAGTATTTAAGGAGAGATTATTTTGGATAAAACGGTTATTGGAAAAACAGTTCTTGTTTGGATAACAAATCCTGCCGCTTGTGAAATAATAGTAAAAACAGGCAAAAAAATTGCTGAAGAATTAAATGCCGAGCTTATGGTGGCCAGTATTCAGCAAAAAATACGAGACAACTGGGAGACAACAGTAAGTGATTTAGAGGCATTAAATAAAGCTTCACGTAATGCAAATGCCGAACTCACTGTAATATATTCAGATAACACCTTTGAAGCTGCAGTAAAAACTGTGAGAGAAGTTCAACCGATTGCAATGGTCACCGGAGTGCCCGGTAACTTGAGAAAAAATTTATTTATTGAACAGTTGCAGAATTTTGATAAAGATGTACCGATTTATACTATAGATTCTCGAGGCAATGCACTTAAATTATCTCAAAATACATAACATAGGTGAATTTATGAAAAACAAAACAATTTATATTGCTTTTGAAGGAATTGATGGCAGCGGCAAAAGCGTTCAATTCAAATTGTTAAAAGAAACATTAATAAATAAAGGTAAAGCGGTAGGCGTTCTTGATTTTCCCGACTACGATTCATTTTTTGGTAAAGAAATAGGACGATTACTCTCCGGTAAAGATAAAGTAACTGCCGCAGACCTTGATCCTCGCTCTATGTCTTTATGGTATGCTGCTGACAGATGGAATGCCTTTAAATCCTTTGATGATTCTCAATATGAGATTGTCCT
This sequence comes from Clostridia bacterium, assembly GCA_017560765.1. Lineage (GTDB taxonomy): Bacteria > Bacillota > Clostridia > UBA1212 > UBA1255 > Egerieisoma. Next base: position 5,301 of record JAFZEI010000087.1, read on the forward strand.
TATGAATCGTTCCACAATGGCTAATGCAGCTTATCAAGGCACAAGAAGTGAAGATGCCGAAGCCTTGGCTCAATGGATTTATGAGTTAGAATTTACCACATTTGGTATCCCAAAGCCTGATGTATTCTTTGTTTTCGATATTCCCACTTCCCTCTCACGAAAAAACGTAGCAAAAAAAGGTTTTAGAGGTTATGTTGGAGACGATGCAGATGTATATGAGAAAGACGTTGCATTTCTTGAAAAAGTAAGAAATTGTTACCTCTCCTGCGCAAAGCTCTATCCCGGAAGCGTAGTTCTTAACTGCGCAGACGAATCAGAAGAAATGCGTCCGATGGACGAGATTGCCTCAGATGTTCTTCGCATATTAAAAGAGCAATTCAATATCGATATATAATAAAATTTTAAAATTATCACAGCGCAGAATTTACTATTCTGCGCATTTTTTCTATATTTTTTTCCATTTCACAAACAAGTTTGATTTGATTTCTTGCTCTGTCAAGATTATGATTTACCCTCTTTGTACTGAAATATATATCACCATTCAGATAATCCGCAAGAAAACGCATACCGCACTCAAGAGTCATCAATATAGCCGAGTCAGCAAGCAAACGTCTTTCCGTATCTGTCAAATATTCCCTCATTTCGCTCATATAACCATTAACATAAGCCTCAAAAAGCTCCGCATCAAAGCAAACTTTTTCAAGATCCACTTCGTCCTCAGCCGCAGTATTTGTGCCGGAACGAATGCTGTCACCAAAATCATATAAAGCAGAGCCGGGCATAACCGTGTCTAAATCAATAAGGCATACAACCTCGCCTGTTTCCTTATCTAACATCACATTGTTGAACTTCGTATCATTGTGCGTAACGCGAAGCGGAATGTCTCCATTTGCGATACCATCAGTTACAATACCGTAAAAACTTTCGCGAGCCTTAAAAAAAGCTATTTCATCCTTTACGGAATCCTTTCTCCCCGCTCTGTTTTCTTCTATCGCCTTGCAAAAATCTCCATATCTGCTTGGTGTATTGTGAAAGTTTTTTATAGTTTCTGCAAGCTCCTCAGAAGGATAGCTGTCAAGTGTTTTTTGAAAAATACCTAAAGCCACACCTGCACTGTAAAAATCTTCCGGTTTTTCCACTTTATCACAAGTTATGCAACCCTCGATAAAATCATAAGCTCTCCAATAAGCACCCTCATCGTCAACATAATAAAGTTTGCCGTCTTTAGTTTTTATTACATTAAGTGTACTTCTTGCAGGATTTTTACCTTGAGCCACAGCCATTTTTTGAATGTATTTGGTAACTTTTTCTATATTTTCCATAAGTGCCGCAGGATCTTTAAAAACACTTGTGTTGATTTTTTGCAATATGTATTTTTTCTCCGTGCCGCAGGCACCCTTAAAAATCAATGTAAAAGTGCCGTTAATAAGCCCCGTTTTTTTATCATCGTAACCAACATACGAACCCGAAAAATCAAATTTATCAATTATTCCCTCTTTAGGAAAACTCATAGAACATACCTCTATTTCTTATAAGAATACTTAGCTGCAAGCAATACAGCCTCAACCATGCTCACATTAGATGCCTTGCCGGTCCACGCTATATCAAAAGCAGTACCATGGTCAACAGACGTTCTTAAATAAGGCATAGAATGTGTTAAGGCTATAGTTCTTTCAAAATCAAGCGTTTTTGTAGCAATATGCCCTTGGTCGTGATACAGCGAAAGTACAGCTCTGTATTTACCCATATACGCTTGGTAAAATACGGAATCTGCGCTTATAGGCCCCTCAACACCATAACCAAGACCTTTCATTTCTTCCACGGCAGGAGCAATAATTTCGACCTCCTCATTACCGAAAAGCCCATGTTCACCGCTGTGAGGATTAAGTCCGGCAACAGCCAAAGTGCCTTTTGGCGCACCGATTTTGTCAAGCGCCTCAGTGCAACGAATAGTATAATCTTTTATCTTATCGGCTGTAATTGCAGAAATAGCTCCTGATAAAGATAAATGTCTCGTCAAAAAAAACACCCTCAATCCCCTTGTTTCAAACATTGTAAGAGGATCCTTAGTATTTGTAAAAGCAGCATAAATCTCTGTATGACCGATATACGGAACGCCTGCTGCCTTTAAAGCCTCCTTATTAATAGGCGCAGTAGCCACGCTGTCCGCTTTACCTTGACTGCATAATTGATGCGAAACTTTTATGCAATCGTATGCAGCTTTGCCCGCAAAATCGCAAACCTTACCTGCAGTTTTCGTTGTAATTTTACCATTACAAGGCACATGGTATATATAATCTGCATATTTCCCCATAAAATGTTTAATGCCCATTTTCTCTGCCGCTTGTTCCAAAATATCAGCATCACCTATAAGAACAGGCCTGCATTTTGAATGTATATTTTTATCAGCAAGCGTTTTCACTGTTATTTCGGGCCCTATTCCGCAAGGGTCACCCATCGTCATTGCAATTACTTTTTTCTCTGAATTTTTAGCCAAATCATTTCGCCCCACTTTTGTTTCCTAAACATTGTAACAATCAAAACAAAAACAGTCAAGCAAACAAAGCAGCCGCTTGCTGCAAGACGCAAAAACTCACTGTTTATAGGGAAATATTCAGTAAACAAATATGCAGGAATGCAAGCACCGGCAACAACAGAAGGCTTGAGAACCCAATTCCGTAAATCAACAGCCAGCCCCGTTGTCTTTATGATAAAGCAAAGATTAAGAAATACTGTCAAAGCAATACTTATGATACTTCCCCAAATGTATGCGTCAATACCGTACACAGGTACGCCAAACCAAATAAATCCTATTGTGATTATGTATCCGGCCGCTGAAGTTATAAGCGAAAAACTCTGTTTGCCCAGTCCGTTTATTATTCCCACCATAATTTGCTCAACATACATGAAAATACAACAATATGACATTTTTTTTAGTATTACACCCACGCCTTGATTAGGGTAAATTAAATCGCCGGCACGTATTCCCAGTGTAAAATATATTCCAAAAAATACAAAACCAAGCAAAAAACCTATACTAAGGCATTTTGAAATTCTGTGATTTGCCAATTTATAGTTTTTTACAGAAACGGCACTTGAAACAGCAGGCACAAGCGTAGTTGCCACAGAAGATGTTATTAAGGTAGGAAAAGCAATTAAAGGCATTGCCATTCCTGAAATCCTGCCCAATGTTTCGATGCCTTCCGTGTAATTTAGGCCACCTGCGATAAATCTCATCGGTAGAATAACGGTCTCTATCATTCCCATAAAAGAAACTGCCAAACGATTTAAAGATATCGGCAGCGAATTTTTCACTATGTACTTCGCTGTATCGGGTACGGAAATTGTAGGCTTCTCTTCCGCTTTTTCTTTTAAAAAAGCAATGCCGACAACTACCAAATTTGCCATTTCTCCAAATGCAGCAGAAGTAGTTGCAATTGCACAGGCATACGCAAGATTACTTCCAGCAATTCTGTTAGCCACAAAGAAAATCACACCGATTCTTACAATTTGTTCAGCTATTTGAGATAATGCTGTAGGCGTGACATTTGACGAACCGTAAAAATATCCTTTTATGGCAGAAGCAGAAGCTACAATCGGAATACAAGGCGACAGCATAATAAGTGAATAATATGCCCGTTGGTCACCAAGAATTTCCGTTGCAATCACCTTTGCAAAAACAGAAAGAAATATTCCGCACAAAGTGCCCACAGCCAAAAGTATTCCGAAAGCCGTTTTTGCGGCGCGAAGAGCATTTTTATCGCGTCCTTGCGCTCTTTCTCCGGCTGTAATACCGGAAACACTTATAGACACACCGGATGTTAATGTAAGAATAATAAGACTGTACACAGGCGCCGCCAGCTGATAAAGTCCCATACCTTCAGCACCTAAGATATTTGACATATAAATTCTGTTTACAAAGCCCAAAACACGCACAATAAAAGCAGCTGCCATCAGCTTAAAAGCACCTGCCTGATATGTTTCCTTTTTATAATTCAAAGCTTAAACCATCTTCCGTAAACTCGTTATATACAAGTTTATGCAGAAATTTTATTGTTATTCTTTTGTTTGTTTCTCTGTATTAAATGAAAAATCCACGCCATTATAAAGCCTGCGATAAAGCCCGAAAAGTGTGCCCAGTTGTTAATTTCCGGCATTGTCAACCCGACAACAAGATTATATGCCACAATAGCGCCTATTGTGATGCAGTTTGCTGCCTTGCGGAAATATCTGGAATTACTGCCAAAAAACATTCTAAAGCAAAGAACTCCTCCCAAGCCCATCACGGCACCTGAGGCACCTAAAGACATAAGATCTTCGCCCATGCATAAGAGTGTCATAACACTTCCGATTATGCCTGTTGTCAGATAAATTATCCAATATTGTAAATTTGAATAGAAGTTGCTCAAAATACGGCTTATAAGAATAAGCATTACCATATTTCCCGCAATATGGCTCAAATCATCGTGTAAAAATACGGAAGTCAAAAGGCGCCACCACTGCCCCTCCCAAACGAGCTTGTTGTATTGAATCCCAATTTCTTCCAATGGTTTTTCCCCTGTTTTTACCATAAAAATAATGTCTGCAATAAAAATAAGGACATTAATAAATACAAGAATAATAGCCGGTACAAGAACACTGGCATTTTCCTTTTTAGGCCTTATGTCTTCCAGAGTTCTTTTTATGGCAGTTTTTTTCATTGCTGTCCATTCTTTCCTCTTATCAGGCGTCATTTTTACGGCAAAAGAAGTTTTATCCAGCACATTTCTTAAATCTCTGTCTTGTATTCTTCCGCCACCAACTTTGAAATAAACGCCTCTTTGGTAATCGACTATAATAAATTCTGTAAGAATTCTGGCTCTTATGTTTTCGTCTGATTGCTCTTTGAGAAAGAGTCCAAAGTCACTGTTTTGCTGTTCTGAAAAGTCCACAACAAAAACAAAAGTTCTTAAAGTACCGCCCGTTACGCCTGTACCAATGGGTGCAGAACGCATTCCGTCCATTATTCTGCATATAAAATCTCTGTCAGAACCCGAAATTATATACAAAAACTGAATAGCATTCATGTCACGCTTATAAAGTCCTCCTTGAGGATGAGGAGCATAAAACGCATCATGTGCGGCAGAAGCCGCAAGCCATTCAGCATAACTGTTAATATTTTCTTTATTGTCTTGAATATTTATTGAATTATCCACGTCTAACGTATCCACCGCCACGCTTGTTTTCGCTTTGTCTTTTAACGTCTATAAGGCGTTCTTCGCTAAGTTTCATGTATTTTGAAAGTCTGTCTTCAAAATCATCTGTAGACGAACTTCTAAGGTCGTCAAACTCCGGGGGAGGTTGAGAATACAAATCCTGTTTAGATACTTTTGAATCGTCAGGCTTGCGAACTCTGTTTTTCTTTGGTTTGTCCTGTTTCTTTTCTTGATTTACATCAAGTCCTTTTGACGGAACCTTAAGCACATTAACATTAGGATCTCCGTTTTCTGTCAATATCTCGTCAGCCTTTTTCATTGACAATCTCTTTTTGCCATCGTGGTCTGTTGCCATGGCAACAACACGCACCTGCTGTCCTACAGACAAAAAATCATTGACATCTTTTACAAAACTTTTTGAAATCTCTGAAATATGTACAAGACCTGTGGAGCCATCCTCTAAAGAAATAAAAGCTCCAAAATTCATAATAGCGGACACACTGCCGCTCAAAACCTCATTTACACCCGACATAAAAAAACGGATTCATCCTCTCTCATTGAATTTATGATATATGTTTTATTCGTTTTTCATAAATACAGTCTCGTCACTCTTAACATAGCCCAGCTTTTCTCTTGCCTTATCTTCGATATATTCGTCTGTGCCCATCATAGACTTTTCTTTTTCCAATTCGGAAATCTGCTCCTCCACCTGCTGTATACTTTCTTTTAGAGAAGCATTTTTTTCTATGTTTCTATCAAGTATACTCTGCTGGGACACAATCAAGGCAATAAGACCTGCAGCCAAAGCGACAAATATTAAGTTACGCAAATTAAATATCTTTCGCATACAAAACACCGCTTATCTTTAGTAATAATCCACGGCAATTATAAACGATTATTTTCTTTTCGTAAATACTTTTTTTGGGATTTCTATAGAAATTTTATACAAAAATTTAAAAATCAGCCTTGAAATTCGCCCAATAATACGTTCCAGCAAAAAAACATACAAAACTATGCCTGTTATTGCTCCTAAAAAGCAATAGCTTCTTAATTCTCCACCATTAAAAACATATACTCCAACAGTAAAAATACAAAATGCAATAACGGCAAAAATCACATCTGTAATCTGTGCAGAAACAAAATCAAACTTTTTCCCCGTACCTCTGAAGGAGATTCGGAATGATCTGAAAACATCAAAAACAAATCCGATTATTATTCCTGCAATTCCCATCATCAGAAACACTTTACCTTGTATCACCGAAATATTCTCCCTACAATACCTTTTTTTACCTTATTTGTATCTTCATACTCACAACTGTACACATAACCGTTTACTATAAGCTCGTGTTGCTCCAAACTCAGCCGTGCAATTTTAAGTCCCTCTCCTCTTATAAGCAACTTTCCCAATTCCGTTTCAATGTCTACAAAAGTTTCATCGAAACCTATAATGTCATTAACACCTGTAACCTTTATTTTTTCCCTATTTTGAATGTTAATATCTTGACCGTTTAATTTTGCCGGCACTTTTCCTATTTCATTCATAAGTATGCTCCTTAAAGTACTTCGATAAAATAAATATATAGCTATAAAGCTTAAATTATGCTATACTTTTGAAATGTTAATTGATGTGTCGGAGGTTATTGTGAAAAAAAACGACATTATAAAACTTAGCGTTACGGATATTTCAGAAGACGGTAGCGGCATAGGTCGCTACAATAATATGGTTGTCTTCTGCAGAGGTATGTTGCCAAGCGAGGTTGGTGAAGTTAAAATAATTAAGGTCACAAAATCCTATTGCGTCGGCAAGCTTTTAAATCTTGAAAAAGTTTCTGCACAGCGCATTGACCCACCATGTTGTGAAAACTTTGCCAAGGGTTGCGGCGGTTGCACATTTTGTCATTTAAGCTACTCTGCACAACTTGAATATAAAAAACAGCGCGTTACCGATTGTATTCAAAGAATAGGTGGATTTGGCGATATTTCTATTGTAACAAAGCCTATTATCCCCTCCGAATTTACCCAAGGCTACCGAAATAAATCTATTTATCCGTTTGCCGAGGCAAACGGCGTTATATGCGGTTTTTACGCTCCCGCATCTCACAGAGTAATTCCGATTTTACCAAGCGATGTATGCGGCTTAGAAAACTCTCTAAGCGCCAAAATTCGTCAATTTACTACTGAATTCGCTATTAAAAATAATATTTCTGTATATAACGAAGAAACGGGCAAAGGCTTTTTAAGAGCCTTGATGATAAGAACAAACAGCACTGCTACTAAAGCAATGACAGTTATTATAATAAATTGTAAAAATATTCCTGATTGGGCAAATCTATACGCTGCTGAGCTTACAGCGGAAACATCCGACGTAGCTTCCGTATATGTGTGCTTAAACACAAAAAATACAAATGTTGTCCTATCGGGAGATATGCATCTCTTGTTGGGAGAAGAGACAATTATTGACAATATCGGTAATTTTGACGGGGCGCCTTCATTCGAAATTTCTCCCCTGTCGTTTTATCAAGTAAACCCGGCGCAGACCGCACGCCTTTATGACGCTGTTTATAATGCTTTACCTGCTGAAATAACAAACGCTTCATCTAAAACCTTAATATATGATATTTATTGCGGCATAGGTACTATTGGTTTGTATTTGTTATCTCGCTTGAAAAACTCCAACATTTCGCTTGTTGGTGTTGAATATGTAAGTTCTGCTGTTGAAAATGCTAAAAAGAATGCTGCTTGCAACGGATTTTCTTCACAAGCTGAATTTTTATGCGGCGATGCTTCGCTGGTAACTCCTACAGTTATTTCCAAATATGGCAAACCATCATTAATCGTCCTGGATCCACCGCGCAAAGGCTGTGACGCTTCTTTGATTGAGACTGTTTTATCTGCCGAAGCCGATTGTATTATTTACGTTTCTTGTAACCCGTCTACACTTGCTCGTGACATGAAACTTTTATGCGCAGATAAATATGTTTGTACAAGTATTCAGCCTGTGGATATGTTTCCCCAAAGCAGTCATGTGGAGACAGTTGTCTGTTTAATGCGTGAAAAATAAAAAGCTCCAGGACTAATATTACCATTCGTCCCGAAGCTTTTTTTAACTACTTTCAATTAAATATTTACTTCTACAACTTGTTTATTCTCATCAGATAAGAAAGCAGCTTCAATTACTTGCATTACTCTGCGTATCTCTGCATGTTTTACAATTTGCTCTGCTTTGCCATCAATAGCCAAGCAAAAATTACGGTAA